>JAFWXS010000037.1 GCA_017517925.1 Bacteroidaceae bacterium
GTCGACATCGAGCAGGGTGTGCTCGGCTGTGTAGGGGTCGGTAAGCATTACCAAGTGGGGGCGGTAGTCGAGTTCCAAATCAAAGGCGGTAAAGAAACGGCCTGTGAAGAAGTTGTATTTGCACATGGTGTCGGCACTCCATTCAGTATAAGTATTGGTGAAGTTGTACTCGGCTTTCAGCTTACCGCGACTTTTCGGGGCGCAGTAAACGGCAGAATCTTCAAGCAAGTCGAAATGCTTCATTATCGAGTAGATTTCTACCACCGAATTGACGAAGAAGCAGACACAGCCATCGTGGTTCGCTAAATATGCACCTACAGCCTTGGCAGTGTTGTAGGTGCGCGTGACGGTTATCTCCTGTTGGTAATCGTAATCGGCAGTCACCTCTACAGTCTCGAAATGGTGCTCCTCGAAACGTGGGTCGCTGAACCCGATAGGAGTGGCTGACACCAGAGCCTTGCGGCTGAAAAGGAAGAAGTCTGCCATATGCATGACGATGTCGGGGCGGAAATCTGCATCTTTAATTAGCTGGTGACACTCATCCATCAACAGGAAAAATGAGGTGTAGAGGTTGATACCGCATCGCTCGCAAGCAACCTTGACCTTGCACATGCTTTCGGGCGTAGTCATAATCTTGTGCAGTCGGTAGGTGTGTAGGTACTCGATAATCTGCCCGATGTTGACCTTCTCGTAGACACCAAGCAGGTTCGGGTATTTGCGGCACTTGCTGATAATTACAGGCACATTGGGAACTACGATGATGGAACTTCTATCAGTTTCGAGTTCCAAGGTTGTAGCACCACAGCCTGGAATGCGCTTCGACAGGATGCAGTTAGTGGGTATCTCCTTCATTACGTCAGAGAGGTACTGACCTTTATTCAGTGTTATCATAATCCATTTTTATTTAAGTAGTCCATAAAATCATCGGTTCGTCGGATGCTGAAAAACAGCTTGCCGAACTTGAACAGTCCTCGTAGCTTCACGTAAGCCTGCGTCTCACGAAGGAAAGGGATGCAAGCAATGTTGCACTTCTCGTCAACCAACTGTTTGACCTTGCTCTCTTGGAAGCCTTCGAAGGTGAACTGTGGAATCTCGGAGGGGAACACCCCGAAGTCCTCGTAGTCGCCTGTCCGCAGATAGTTGAGCAGCCATTGCCAACTGCCCTCATTGAGCAGGTATCTCAATCCTGTCACTCCTTGACAGCTTATCCAAGCTTCGTCCTCGATGCGCACATTGAGTTGCTTGCCCTGCCTCATCAAGAGTTTCACTTGACGGTGCGCGGCTTCGTTATCGTAGGTTGGCGGAAATGTTATTGCTTGCATCTTGTGTTGTGGGTTAATGAGAGGAGGATTGCTCCCCCTCTCGGTTAGTGATTAGGCCGCGTGGACGGCATCGTTAATAAACCTCTGGATGACATTCTCCAGCTCCTCCGTGCGCTTCAAGCAGAAGCGTACCACCTTGCGGTAGCCAGGCGCAAAACTTGCACAGAAAAAGCGTTCGCCTTTAGCGCTGACAAAGTCAGGCTCAATGTGACATCTGAACGGAGAATTCAAGAATTGTACGAAGAGGTCTTCGCGAGGGTCTACGTCTGATGCCTCCAGCTTGTGTTCCTCGGCCAAGTAACCTTCGGGAGCGGGGATTGTGCCACCCATAGCGGCTACCGTGCACGCTACCAACTTATAATCGGCAAGAGTTTCGAAGTTGCGGATGAACTTCTCGCGGAAGTTCATGTTCACAGTCATCTTGAGGTAGCCCTCATCATTCTTGAAACTTACGTTTACCTCTGTGGGGATTGAGAGGAAAGAGGTAAATATATCAATTACGACCTGTGGGTCAATAGTCTTTGGCTGCGCTACAGCCGTGTTGCCCATCAAGGCAGTCCAATCAATGTTTTGTTTCATCTTCTTAATATCGTTATTTGATTCATTACTTGCTGCTTCGTTAGCAGCGTTATCAATCTCGGGTGCGTTTTGGCTCGCCAGCTTTTCAATATTTGACATATAGCTAATTTATTAGTCAAATAACTTTCGGCTCAGCTCCCGTGAGCCTTTCGGGGTCATCCGTTTCAGCGAGCTCTTTCTGAACGTCAGACACCGAATTAAGAGCGAAAAACGTACCGATTCGACTCAAAGGAAATATGATATTTTCGTCTTATATCCTTTGAATTGAAAATGAAGAAAATGATGTTTTTTAAAAAGAATGACCACACTCTTGTTGTCATTTCCTTTTAAATAAGTCTGTCAGAAATAAAAAAAATAATGTGACACGCAGACAGATTCTGTGTCACACAATATGCACAAACGACTAATCCCTTGGAAAGAATCTCTTGGACTTGATGTGTTTTTCTACAGGAGTGAGGCCACTGCTGCGCAGACTGTTGACCTTTGCCTGCAGCGTGTTTAGGATTGCAAGCGTATCGCCATCCTTCACCTGCCCTATGATTCTGAGATATTCAAGCAGGAAACCGCATTGCGCAGCTGTAACTGTCTCCGAAGGAAGAATATGATTGATGAAGTTATAGGTTCCGTTGATAATATAATTAAGGTATGGATTCTTGCTCCTTCTTCCCTTATCATCCAAATAAGTGTCAAGTTCCCTCTCCGCCTCCTCCAAAGTGATGTCACCCAAGATTGAGCGGATGTAGCCATTTAATAAGTTGGAGAACCATCCCTCGCGGTTCTTGATTATGTGGGGGGAGTCTGTTTTGTAACAAATTCTTATAGGCGAATCTTGTTCGTGTCTTGGCTTATTTAATGCGACAAATAAGCGTAGTAAATCTGGATGAATCAGATTCCAGTTATCTTGTAGGCGTTTTACCTTGTCTTCGGAGTAGCCTTCATGGGTGTTACGATAAAAAATGGCAGCCATGAAACACAGTACAAATTTTGCGGTACTGCGCATTTCTTCCTCCTCGATATGTTGACTGCATAAGTCATTGATGGAGTTTGATTGTTTTTCAAAACTATCACTGGTGTGTATCTCTACATTCCCATCAATATTGATAGCATAGTCTAAAAGGACATTTTGTGTTTTTCCCTTGTTTCGTTGCTCACGCACAATCTCATCCATTTTGTTATCGTCAACGTAAGGCTTTAGGCTATCCGATAGTTCGCTTAAAATTTCTGTTGGGTCAAAGCCATAGCAATCTTTTAATATCGGGAGAACTGCTTTTAATTGAGGTATATTGAACAACGCCATAATCTTATTTTTGCTTAAGTTACAAAAAACTCCACCTACAGAAAAGTAAGTGGAGTTAATTTTTACTCAGAGTAGATTCCGCATGGCATCATCCACCTGCTCATTATCAAACTTACTTAGATATATCTGAGTGGTCTTTATGTCTTGGTGCCCTAATGCTTGCGATATAATGCCGATGTTCACACCAGACTTCTTCAAGACTGTAGCAAACGAGTGTCTGGCCACGTATGTAGTCACATCCGCTGATATGCGTAGCTCTTTTCCGAGTGCTCGGAGTTCTCGGTTTACTTCATGGCACACCTTATGCACACGATTCGTCTTCTGCATCGGGGTGATGTGACGCTTGTAGTGGAGTATCGGGAACAGATAATCTGCTTCTCGCTGATAGTCGGCATATTTAGCAATAAGTTTCTTGGCCTCTGGTGATAGTTGCAAGTTGATTCCTCCGTGGGTCTTCTGCCTCTGATATATCAACCGATTATCTATAATATTCCTCGGAGTGAGATTAGCAATATCAACAAAAGAAATTCCACCACACAGATAAGAGAATGCAAACAAGTCTTGAGCAAGTTGACGGATGGGCTTACATCCCGAACAATCGGCCTGCATGATTTTCAAAATATCCTTCTTGGATAAAGCACGCTTCATCGTCTTCGTGTTGAGGTGGCTTAACTTGTATTCCATGAACGGTTTCTTATCTCTACTCACCACCTTTGCCTCAATCGCACGGTTAAAAGCAGCCCGCAATGTTCGGAACTGATAACTAATCGAAGTGTCTTTGTTGCCTCGGGCACGTAGCCACTCTTCGTACTTCCTGCAAAAACTCACATTGATGTGACTGAATGTGTAGTTTAGCTTCTTGCCCTTGTTGAAATTCTTGAGCATACGGTAAGAGTTCAAGTAAGCATAACTCGTACCTACCTGCCCCTTCTCCTTTAATCCCGCAATGAGAGATAAGTAAAACTCCTCTACAGTCTGAGCCTTGATTTCTTCTTTCTTCTCATGGATGAGCGAGGACGCAGTGAACTCCTCATCGTTAGCTTTCTTTTCCAACAACTTCTCTTGAAACTCCAATCGGGTCTTCAAGATGATTTTGTTGATAAGTTCCTTGTTCGGACATGTAGGTTTAGGTTCCTCTCTCTCAAAGTCCCAATGCTTAGCGAGTATAGACACATTAAGACTTTTGTAACTGCTTTTTCGATTCTGTGTGATTCGTAACATTAAAGGGTGTTCGCCATTAGCAAGCGTCTTACTTTTGTAGCAAATCACGGAAATTGTAGCTTTCATCTTAGATTTTGGTTTAAACTCTGGTTTAAACATTTGATTAAACCACCGCTTAAACCGCACACTTTCACGGTATGCACAAAAAGAAAAAAGCATCGATAACCATCAGATTATCAATGCTTTTCCCAGTCGGGGTGACTGGATTCGAACCAGCGACCACACGCCCCCCAGACGCGTACTCTAACCGGGCTGAGCTACACCCCGCTGCTCAATTGCGGTGCAAAAGTAGTACTATTTATTTTACTGTGCAAACTTTTCTCACTTTTTTTCGCATATTCGTGCAAAAAACCTTACTTTTGTAGAAAATATAATGCATACGCCCGAATGAACCTACCCGAAAGGCTGACCGCCGACATCGCCCTGCCCGCCTCGAAGAGCATAAGCAACCGCGCACTCCTGCTCCAGGCGTTGTGTCCCGAACAGCGATACACCATAGCGAACCTCGCCGTGTGTGACGACACCGACCATATGTTGCAGGCCATAGCCGCCCATAGGGCAGGCGAGCATACACTCGACATCGGAGCCACAGGCACCGCCATGCGATTCCTCACCGCCTGGTTCGCCATCACCGAGGGCACAACCACAATCACCGGCAGCGAGCGCATGCAGCAGCGCCCCATAGGCACGCTCGTAGACGCACTGCGTGCCCTCGGAGCCGACATCACCTATATAAATAAGGAGGGCTACCCGCCACTGCGTATCACAGGAAAGCCTCTCGAAGGCGGAGAACTGGAGATAGAAGCCTCCATCAGCTCGCAGTACATCTCGGCACTGCTCATGATAGCACCCCGCCTCACCCACGGACTCACGCTGCACCTCAAAGGAACCGTTGCCTCGCGCACCTACATAGACCTCACCCTCGACCTCATGCGCCGCTACGGCGCTGACGCAGAGTGGAATGACGAGCGCACTATCCGTGTACGTCCCGGTAGCTACGAGGACACACCCCTCACTGTCGAGGCCGACTGGAGCGCCGCATCGTACTGGTACGAACTCGCCGCCGTAGCCGCCATGAAGGGACACGAGGTGGACATCCTCCTGCGCTGCCTCACCCCCGACAGCCGCCAGGGCGACCGCGTGGTGGCCGAGATGTTTGCTCCGATGGGAGTAGCGACGGAGTATACAGCTGAGGGAGCGAGGATAAAGGCCTCACCCCTGCCCCTCCCAAGGAGGGGGGACTCGGGTATTTCTAAAGACTTAGAAACCTCCAAAGCCATTTGGATAGGGTCTCCAGACGCAGTTACCCCTCTCCGGGAGGGGTTAGGGGAGGCCTCTTTCACCCACTGCCCCGACATAGCCCAGACGCTCGCTGTCACCTGCAGCCTCATGGGCGTGCCCTATACATTCAGCGGCATACACAGCCTGCGCATCAAGGAGACCGACCGCGTGGCGGCCCTCATCGCCGAGCTGCGCAAGTTAGGCTACGTGCTCCGCGCTGAGGGCGACGACTGCCTCGTATGGGACGGCACACGCTGCACTCCCGACGAGCGCCCCACCATCGCCACCTACGATGACCACCGCATGGCCATGGCCTTCGCGCCCGCAGCACTTTGCTATGAAGGACTCACGATAGAGCACCCCGAAGTGGTGACCAAGTCGTACCCCACGTTCTGGCAGCACCTATCCCGAGTGGAAAGTGGAAAGATGAAAGATGAAAGTGGAAAGATGAAAGTTCCCATCCGTACAGCAACTCATAACTCATAACTCACAACTCACAACATGCCCATAGCCATATATAGCGCCATCTTCCTGGCAACCCTCGTAGCTCTGTCGCTCGTAGGACGAATCATCAGACGTAAGAATGGAGACGATTCGGTACCCTCGGACATCGTGCCCGAAGAACCCGTAGTCATCGCACCGCCCGAACCTGAGGCCACTGCCGACGATGACGACGAGTGCTGCGGTGAACACGAGGTGTGCGAGAAGGGCAAGATAAAACGAGCCCTGCGCACCGACATCGAGTACTTCGACGACGAAGAGCTCGACCGCTACCGCGGCATCGCCCCCGACGAGTATGACGACGAGGCCGTGGAGGAATTCCGCGAAGTGCTCTACACCATGTACCCCACCGAGGTGGAAGACTGGCTCAAGAGCCTCGAGCTGCGCCAGGTGGCACTGCCCGATGCCCTCAGGGACGAGGTGTTCATGCTCATCAGATAAGATTTTTACATCCGTAATAAAAAAAGTGACCGACAAGTTTGCAAGTTTCGTAAATTTGTTTTTAACTTTGTGTTACTCCTCATCGTAGCCTTGCCGAAAAGGCTGCCAGTAAGAGGCCCTAACGTTATGGATAAGAAGAAGATAGACCTTACCAGTCTGCTGAAGCAGCACTTCGGGTTCGACACATTCAAAGGCGACCAGGAAGCCATTATCCGCAATGTGCTCGACGGGAACGATACGTTTGTGCTGATGCCCACCGGAGGCGGCAAGTCGTTGTGCTACCAGTTGCCCTCGCTCATCATGGAGGGCACGGCCATCGTCATCTCGCCCCTCATCGCCCTGATGAAGAACCAGGTCGATGCTATCCGTAACTACAGCGAAGAGGACGGTGTTGCCCACTTCCTCAACTCGTCGCTCAACAAGGCAGCTATAGAGCAGGTGAAGGCCGATGTCACCGCAGGCAAGACCAAGCTGCTCTACGTGGCGCCCGAGTCGCTCACCAAGGAGGAGAACGTCGAGTTCCTACGCACGGTGAAGATATCGTTCTATGCCATTGACGAGGCCCACTGCATCTCGGAGTGGGGACACGACTTCCGTCCTGAGTACCGTAAGATACGCCCCATCATCAACGAGATATGCAAGGCACCCGTCATTGCCCTTACGGCCACGGCCACGCACAAGGTGCGCGACGACATCAAAAAGAGCCTTGGCATACAGGACGCCAGAGAGTTCTGCTCATCGTTCAACCGTCCCAACCTCTACTACGAGGTGCGGACCAAGACGAAGGACGTGGATTCCGACATCGTACGCTTCATCAAAACTCAGGAGGGCAAGTCGGGCATCATCTACTGCCTCAGCCGCAAAAAAGTGGAGGAACTGGCCGAGGTTCTGCGTGCCAATGAGATACGCGCGGCGGCATACCACGCAGGCATGGACTCGGCCGTTCGCTCGCAGACGCAGGACGACTTCATCATGGAACGTGTCGATGTGATTGTGGCCACCATTGCCTTCGGTATGGGTATCGACAAGCCTGACGTGCGCTACGTCATCCATTATGACATACCCAAGAGCCTCGAAGGATACTATCAAGAGACCGGCCGCGGTGGACGCGACGGAGGCGAAGGACGCTGCATTGCGTTCTATAGCCAGAAAGACCTGCAGAAATTGGAGAAGTTCCTCGAAGGAAAACCTATCGCTGAGCAGGACATAGGCAGGCAGCTCTTGCAGGAGACAACCAACTACTGCGAGACGTCGATATGCCGGCGCAAGATGCTGCTACATTATTTCGGAGAAACATACGAGAAAGATAATTGTGGAAATTGTGATAATTGTTTAAATCCAAAGAAGAAAGTGGAAGCTCAAGAACTATTGTGTACCCTCCTCGAAACGGTAGTAGCCGTTAAGGAGAACTTCAAGTCAGAACATCTAATAAACATCATACTCGGTAAGGAGACCTCAGATGTCGTGGCACACCAGCACGACGAGTTGGAGACCTTCGGCACAGGCACCGCCGACGAAGAGAGGACATGGAATGCCGTATTGCAGCAAGCCCTACTCTCGGGCTATCTCCTCAAGGAGGTGGAAGACTACGGTATCATCAAGATAACTGCCGCCGGAAAGAAGTTCCTCAAGAACCCCAAATCGTTCAAGATTGTGGAGGACCGCGATATGGAAGAGGAAGAGAGCGACGATATGCCCATGCGCGCCGGTGGAACCGTGGTGGTAGACCCCGCGCTGTTCTCAATGCTCAAGGACCTCCGTAAGAAGGTGGCCAAGAAGCACGACCTGCCACCCTACGTCATCTTCCAGGATCCGTCGCTCGAGGCCATGGCGACGACCTATCCCATCACCCTCGAGGAGCTGCGCAACATCCCCGGTGTGGGTGAGGGCAAGGCCAAGCGCTACGGACAGGAGTTCGTCGACCTCATACGGCGCCACGTGGAGGAGAACGAGATCGAACGCCCCGAGGACATGCGCGTACGCACCGTGGCCAACAAGTCGAAGATGAAGGTGAGCATCATACAGAGCATCGACCGCAAGGTGGCGCTCGATGATATCGCCGTGGCCAAGGGTATCGAGTTTGACGAACTGCTCGACGAGGTGGAGAGCATCGTATACTCGGGCACCAAACTCAACATTGACTACTTCCTCGAAGAGGTGATTGATGACGATAAGGTGGATGATATCTACGAGTACTTCAAGGAGTCGGAGACCGACGACATAGAGGCGGCCATCGACGAGCTCGGCGACGAGTATACCGAGGAGGAGATACGTCTCGTGCGCCTCAAGTTTATCAGTGAAATGGGCAACTGATGCCCATATTGAGGATGCAAGGGATGAACAGACGCAGATACAGCAGCAACGACAGAAATACAGGGAAACGCTGGGCAGTGGCAGTAGCCGCTGCCGCAGCCGTATGTATAGGCCTGTGGCTGGTACTGGGCCATACGGGCCGCAACGCCGGGCACGACGAGACAGCCACCACCGAGACCACACCCGCAGACACCGTGTACCGCTATGGCCTGCCTATCGAATATTTTGCCGTGCGCCACGACACCGTGGCTCCCCGACAGACGCTGGCCGAGGTGCTGATGGACTACGGACTGACACCGCAGAAGGTCTATGCCCTCACCTCGCACTGCCCCGACACGGTGTTCGACGTACGCAAGGTGCGTGCCGGACAGCCCTGCCTCCTGCTCACTGATAGGGACAGCATGGCCACGCCTCGCTACTTCGTCTACGAGATGAATGCCAAAGAGTATGCAGTATTTGACCTCACCAACGACCGCGTGACACGCGGTACGCTGCCCTCGGAGTGGCGCGAGCGCACGTGTGGAGGCGTGGTGGAGTCATCGCTATGGAATGCCATGATTGCCGGCAATGCCTCGCCGCAAGTGGCAGTGATGCTGTCGCACATCTTCGGATGGACGATCGACTTCTTCGGCATACAACGGGGCGACGAGTTCCGTGTCATCTACGAGCAAGAGTTTGTGGAGGACAAACCTATCAACAATTTTCAGATACGTGCCGCTTCGTTCCGTGCGTCAGACAGCCTCTACTATGCCATCCCCTTCGTACAGGAGGGCGAGGAACTATACTATAACGAGAAGGGCAACAGCCTTGAGGGGGCGTTCCTGAAGGCTCCGCTCGACTACTACCGCATCTCGTCGCGATTCACCAACAGCCGCTACCATCCTGTGCTGAAGCGTTACCGTGCCCACCACGGTGTGGACTATGCTGCGCCCACGGGTACACCTGTCTATGCCATCGGCAGTGGTAAGGTGATAGCCAAGGGCTTTCAGGCTAACGGCGGAGGCAACTATGTGAAGATACGTCACAACAGCACCTACACCACCACCTACATGCACCTCTCGCGCTTTGCCAAGGGGCTCAACGTGGGCGACATGGTGGCACAGAAGGAGGTCATCGGCTATGTGGGCTCCACGGGATTGTCTACGGGTCCGCATCTCGACTTCCGCGTGTATGAGAACGGCAAGCCCATCAACCCGCTTACCATCAAGTCGCAGCCCAAGAAGCCCATCAGTGAGGATAACCGCGAGGCCTTCCGCACGGTGAGAGACTCGCTCGTGCAGCGGTTGGACAGTATCGGCATCGTAGTTCAGGAGAAGCCTGCGATGGTGCAGGAATGAATACTTGTTGTCGACGAAGTACTGTGTCATTGCCTTTGGCCCCTTTGGGCGGCGAACTTCGTTTCTGAGCGTAGCGAAGAATCTCGCAATGTGTTTGGGCAAAGTCCCTGCGCGAGATTCTTCGCTACGTTCAAGAAGACACTATTTGTTGTTACATTTTGAATTCATATTCCACCATGCCTTCGTCACACGTGTTGATGACGAAACGCAGTGTGCTGCCCGCCGGCAGCAACTGGGCGAGAGGGTTGAGGGGGATAGAGGCGTAGAGTTTCTGGCGGTAGGCCTCCTCGTCGCCTAAGTCCTCGTGATAGAAGGTAATCTCTTGTCCTCTCATGAGGAGAGGGGTGGTGTCAACGAACCCGATGCTATGGCGGCTCATGTCGAGTCCCTTAATCTCGATGACGATGTTGAGGTATCTGCCCGACAGCCAGCAGCTCTGCAGGTATACGGGGGCTTGATGTATGGTCTCGCCGAGGCGCAGCGGGGTGGGCCTGACGGATATGACGTTGCCCACGGAGTAGAGGTGGGCTACGGTATCGCCTCCGGTCGTGGCTACGGGCTCGTACACGCCGATGGCGCGGTACACGGTATCGCTCCGGTAGGTGGGTATCTGGTGATTGGTGTGGGCGAGCAGCTCGTCGGTGAGGTGCAGGGCGTAGCGGCCTCCACGGTCGGTGTGCAGCTCGTCAAAGTGACCCTCAGCGTCGGTGGTGAGGCACACGAAGTCGGTGACTACCGACGGGTAGCGGTAGTCGTCATTCCCCTTCTCGCAACTACAGAATAGGGTGAGGATGGAAAAGAGGAGGAAGAGGAAACCTCTCGAGGCCATTGATTCGGTACTCATTGTTCAAACATCATGGGTGTCATTCTGAGCAACGCGAAGGATCTCGCAGTGTGTTTGGTTAGAATCTTTTCAGACATGCGCGAGATCCTTCACTTCGGGATGACACTTCCTGATAGAGAAATGTCATCTTTTCACTTTCAACTGGTTCAGTGCCGGGTTAGCATACATCTCCAATATCTTGGTGTGCAGGAAGGCCTCGTCCTTGCCCGGCATGTCGATCTTCTGCAGCTGTCCGGCGAGGTATGCCTCGAAGGTGGCACGCTCCTCATCGGTGTAGCGGTCGGCATAGGTATTGCCACCCTGCAGCAGGTCGATGGCCACGTAGTTGCCCGGGTAGAGGCGGTAGTTGGCATAGATGCGGCGGTCTATCTCCTGGGCTATGGTGGTGTAGAAGTCGTTCTTGGGCATGTCGGCAGGTAGGGCGGCGATGAAGTCGTTCATACACTCGGCGCTCTGGTAGTGTACGCGTCCCTTGTATCCGAAGATGCCGGTCTTCATGTTCGTGAGGTCGTCTTGCTGCGACTTCTTGTGTTCGGGGTTGTCGCGCTTCATCTGGAACTCCATGGCCTTGAGCCAGTCGCAGGGGTCATACTCGTAAGAGATGGCGAGCGGAGCGAGGTTGAGGCCCATGAGGCGCTGGGCAGGAGTGCCCTCGCCACCCATGGCAAACATCTTGAGCAGGCTCTCCTGAGTATGGTCGGTAGAGTCCTTGGAGCGTCCTTCGCGTTGAGCAATCCACACGGGAGCCTTCTTCTCGTTGATGACGTAGTGCATGTATGAGGAGAGGCGTATGCTCGACTGTAGCATCTCGCGTATGCCTCCCTTGCGGGTGACGATGAAGCTACGGTTGAGGCGTACGAGGGTCTTTATCCAGGGATAGATGAGCAGGTTGTCGCCGATGGCTATCTCCACGGTATTGAGGCCCTTGTCCACGAAGAGCACCATGTCGAGCAGGCCCGAGTCGAGCACGATGTCGCGGTGATTGGATATATAGGTGTAGTTCTCGTTGTCACTACTGAGGCCGAGGCCGGCAAAGTCGCTGGTGAGTCCGGTGGTACACTTCTTGATGACACCATCGAGCAGAGGCTTGATGAAGGTGGCCTGAAACTCGAGCACCGTCTTGCAGCCGTGCATCATGGGGCCGAGCATGTCGGCCGGTATCTGTGGCATCACCATGCCTACGACGGCACGGAACATGGGGTCGGCCAGCAAGCTGTCGTAGGCTGCGGTCAACTCTTCGGGCTCAAACGGACGCATGTCCTTGAATTCTTCGGGAATCATACTTTACTGTTTTTATGGGTTTGACACATTCGTTCTTCTCAGTTGACCTTCTCGTCGAGCAGGGCTATCTGCCACACCTCCTTGATGTCGGTGACGTAGTGGAAGGTGAGGCCGGAGAGGTACATCGGGGGTATCTCCTCGATGTTGCGGCGGTTCTCCTCGCAGAGGATGACCTCCTTGATGCCGGCACGCTTGGCGGCCAGTATCTTCTCCTTGATGCCACCCACGGGGAGCACCTTGCCGCGCAGGCTTATCTCGCCTGTCATGGCGAGGTGGGCCTTCACCTTGCGGCGCGTGAGGGCCGATGCGAGCGAGGTGGCCATGGTGATACCTGCCGAGGGGCCATCCTTGGGCACTGCACCTTCGGGCACGTGGATATGGATGTTGTAGTTGTCGAACACCTCGTAGTCGATGTCGAGCCATTCGGCATGGGCCTTGATGTACTCAAGGGCGAGCATGGCCGACTCCTTCATCACATCGCCGAGGTTGCCGGTCAGTGTGAGCTTACCACCCTTGCCGCGGCTAAGGCTGGTCTCCACGAAGAGTATCTCTCCGCCCACGGCAGTCCAGGCGAGGCCGGTGACTACACCGGCATATTCGTTGCCCTGATAGCGGTCGCGCGAGTACTCCTGCACGCCAAGCAGGTGGCGCAGGTCGGCGGGCTTCACGTCGGTATACTCGAAGTAGCCGTTGGTGGCGTAGCTGCAAGCGAGGCGGCGGAATATCTTGCCTATCTTCTTGTCGAGCTCGCGCACACCCGACTCGCGGGTGTAGTTCTCCACGATAGCCTCGAGGGCCTTCTTGTCTATCTTGATCTGGCGTTTCTTGATGCCGTTGGCCTCCTCCTGCTTGGGCACTAAGTGCTTGCGGGCAATCTCGACCTTCTCTTCGGTGAGGTAGCCACTCACCTCGATGAGTTCCATGCGGTCGAGCAGGGGTGCGGGAATGTTGCCTATGTTGTTGGCCGTAGCGATGAACATCACGTTGGAGAGGTCGTAGTCCACGTCGAGGAAGTTGTCGTGGAAGGCGTTGTTCTGCTCGGGGTCGAGCACTTCGAGGAGTGCCGATGAGGGGTCTCCGTTGTGGTTGGCCTGCGACACCTTGTCTATCTCGTCGAGGATGAACACGGGGTTCGACGATCCTGCCTTGGCGAGGCTCTTGATGATGCGTCCGGGCATGGCACCGATGTAGGTCTTGCGGTGGCCACGTATCTCGGCTTCGTCGTGTACGCCACCGAGCGATATGCGCACATACTGGCGCTTCAGTGCCTTGGCGATGGAGCGTCCGAGCGAGGTCTTACCCACCCCCGGAGGGCCATAGAGGCATAGTATGGGCGACTTGAGGTCGCCGCGCATCTTGAGCACGGCAAGGTGTTCGAGGATGCGCTCCTTCACCTTCTCGAGACCGTAGTGGTCGCGGTCGAGCACACGGCGGGCGTTCTTCATGTCGAGGTTGTCGGTCGTATACTCGCCCCACGGGAGAGAGAGCAATACCTGCAGGTAGTTGAGTTGCACGTTGTAGTCGGGCGACTGGGGGTTGATGCGTTCGAGCTTGACGACCTCCTTCTCGAAGGTGTCGGCCACCTCCTTGCTCCACTTCTTCTTCGCGGCCTTCTGGCGCAGCTCGGCCAGGTCTTGGTCTTGCACGCTGCCGCCCAGTTCGTCCTGGATGTTCTTCAGTTGCTGTTGCAAGAAGTACTCGCGCTGCTGTTGGTCGATGTCCTCACGGGTGCGCATCTGTATGGCAGCCTTGAGGTCGGCCAACTGCACCTCGCGGTCGAGGATGGAGAGCAGGCGGGTGGCACGCTCCTGCAGGGAGTCTTCCTGAAGGAGCTGCATCTTGTCCTTAAGGTCGAAGGGGAGGTTGGAGCATACGAAGTTGACGAGGAACATGCCGTTGCTGATGTTCTTGACGGCAAAGGCCGCATCGGTCTGCATCTCCTCGGAGGCTTTGATGTAGCGCACGGCGAGGTCCTTGCAGTTGTCTACCGTGGCGCGAAACTCGCGGCTGTTGCGGCGAGGCAGCAGCTCGGTGAGTGCCTCGGCCTCGCCCATGAGGTAGGGGCGCGTAGAGACGATATGGGTGAGGCGCAGTCGCTGCATGCCCTGCAGGATGACGGTCGTGGTCTGGTCGGGCATCTCGAAGATGCGTACCACACGGGCGGCGGTGCCCACCTCGTAGAGGTCTTTCTGCTGCGGTTCTTCGGTCTCGGAGGAGCGCTGGCAGAAGACGCCGATGGCCTTCTCCTGCTTGAAGGCGTCCTTGATGAGGCGCAGCGAGCTCTTGCGGCCTACCGACACGGGCAGCACGATGCCGGGAAACAGCACCATGTTGCGCAGCGGAAGGATGGGGATCACTGCGTCCAGCGGGTTGTCGAAAAGGGTCTCCTCGTTGCCGTCAAAGTCGGCGATGAGGGAGATAGAGTGCTCGGTTTCTACCGGCTCTGTCGTATCGAAATATAGTTTGCTTTTGATCATATTCTTTTTCTTTTAAAAAGGGGACAACGGACAACAGACAAGGTTTGTGCAAACCGAACGCAGAATCAAGCCTGCTTGAATTATGCTGAGGTGCAGCCAAAGCTCAACAACGGAGTTGTTAACGGACAACAGTCTATCGTGTCAGCGATGTCTGAGTCCTCCCCATAGAGGGGGAGTTAGAGGGGCCCTACAACTTCCTCACACACTGCTTGAACTGCTCGCCGCGGTCCTCGTAGCTCTTGAAGAGGTCGAAGCTGGCGCAGCAGGGGCTGAGGAGCACGGCCTCGCCCTTCTGTGCCATGCGGTAGGCGGCATCGACGGCATCGTGCATGCTCTGCACGTCGGCCACGGGGAGGCCGAAGGGATCGAAGAACTCGTGCAGCTTCTCGTTGTGCAGGCCCATGTAGATGAGTCCCACGCACTTCTCGCGTACGAGGTCGGCAATCTCGGTATAGTCGTTGCCCTTGTCCTTGCCGCCAAGGATGAGGATGGTCTTCTGCGTCATGCTCTGCAGGGCATACCAGCAGCTGTTCACGTTCGTTGCCTTAGAGTCGTTGATGTAGTCGACACCACGCACTCGCGCCACATACTCCAAGCGGTGCTCCACGCCCTTGAACGTGGCCAGCGCCTCGCGGATGACCTCCTTCTTGATACCCGAGAGCGAGGCCGAGAGGCCGGCTGCCATCGAGTTGTACAGGTTGTGCTTGCCGGTGAGGGCCAACTCTTCCTGCTCCATATTGAAGGCGTAGGGTGTGTTGAAGTAAAGCTCGTCGGCATCGGTATAGGCCGTCACGCCCTCGCGCTTGTCCTCGGCAAAGGGGTACAGTTTGGCGTGTATGCCATGCCTCGACAGCTCGCGCCGGATGATGGGGTCGTCGTTCCAGAAGATGAAGGCGTCGTCGTCGGTCTGGTTCTGTAGGATGCGGAACTTGGCGTCGACGTACTCCTGCATGTTGTGGTTGTAACGGTCGAGGTGGTCGGGCGTGATGTTGAGCAGGATGGCGATATTGGCACGGAACTCATACATGTTGTCGAGCTGGAAACTGCTGAGTTCGATGATGTACCAGTCGTAGTCGCACGTGGCCACCTGATAGGCCAGGCTCTGCCCGATATTGCCCGCAAGGCCCACGTTGTAGCCCGCCTTCTTGAAGATGTGGTAGATGAGCGACGTGGTGGTCGTCTTACCGTTACTACCTGTGATACACACCATCTTGGCATCGGTGTAACGGCCTGCAAACTCAATCTCCGAGATTACGGGGATACCCTTCGCCGTAATCTTCTGCATCATGGGTGCCTCGGCCGGTATGCCGGGGCTCTTGATCACCTCGTCGGCATTGAGGATGAGCGCCTCGGTGTGTTGCCCGTCTTCCCACGCGATGTGGTGCTCGTCGAGCATCGCACGGTAGTGGTCCTTAATCTTCGACATATCGGAGAGGAACACATCGAACCCCTCCTTCTGCGCCAGCACAGCAGCACCTACGCCGCTCTCGCCACCGCCTAATATTACGATTCTCTTCATATGTTATCTTATCTTCAGTGTTATGATGGTGAGCGCGGCAAGGATGATGGTGACAATCCAGAAGCGCACAGTAATCTTGGCCTCGTGAAGCAGCGCGTCGGGGCGCGAGAACTTGATGGTACAGCCGGGGTCCATCTTCTGTACCTGTGCTACCGAGGTGCGGAAATGGTCGTGGATGGGCGTACGCTTGAAGAAACGCTGCTTCACGCCTCTCTTCTTGCCGGCCTTGTAGTAGAAGCGCTGGATGATGACCGAGAGGCTCTCTACGAGGAACACGCCGCAGAGGATGGGCACGAGCAGTTCCTTACGGATGATGATGGCACTCACGGCGATGATGCCGCCGATGGTGAGGCTGCCCGTGTCGCCCATGAACACCTGCGCGGGATAGGCATTGTACCACAGGAAACCGATGAGCGCACCCACGAAGGCACACAGGTAGACCACCAACTCCTCAGAGCCGGGGATGTACATGATGTTGAGGTAACCCGCCATGGAGATATGGCTGGACACGTAGGCCAGTATACCGAGGACTACGCCGATGATGGCCGAGGTACCGGCCGTCATGCCGTCCATGCCGTCGTTGAGGTTGGCACCGTTAGACACGGCCGTCACCACGAAGATGGTCATAAAGACAAACAACACCCATCCGCCTATCTGCTTGTACTCGCCCAGCCAGTTGAAGGCGTTGGCATAGTCGAGGTTGTTGTTCTTGACAAAGGGGATGGTGGTCTTGGTGGACTTGATGGCCTCGCTCTTGTGCACAATCTCCGTGCCGGCATGGGCACCGCGCTGCACCTCTACGTTCTCGCGGATGACCGCATCGTCGCTCAAGTAAAGCGTGAGGCCCACGATGAAGCCCAAGCCCACCTGACCGATAATCTTGAACTTGCCGTGCAAGCCCTCCTTATTGCGACGGAATACCTTGATATAGTCGTCGGCAAAGCCCAACACGCCTAACCACACGGTGGTGACGAGCATGAGCAGCATGTACACATTATCGAGCCGCCCGAGCAGCAGGCAGGGCACGAGGATAGCCGCCAGAATGATGACACCGCCCATCGTGGGGATGCCTATCTTCTGCACACCGAAGGGGTCGACGCTGGCATCGCGCTGCGTCTCGGTAATCTGCTGCGCCCGGAGCATAGCGATGAAATGCTTGCCAAACACGGTAGACACGAGCAAGGCAATGAGGACAGCCAGCAGCGAGCGGAATGAGATGTAGGTAAACATGCCGGCACCGGGCACGTTCAGTTTGTTCAGGTAGTCAAAAAGGTAGTAAAGCATGTCGCGTTGTTATCTTTATCCGGAGTTCTCCGTTCACATTGAAATCAGATGCAAAAATAATGCAAAAAATCGAGTTGGCGAAGACAATGTGCATACATATATATATAAATACGGGAGAAATGACAAAAAAAACAGGCAAAACAGGCCTACCCGATACAAAAAACGGGTAGACCTGATTTGAAAAACGGGTAGGCCCGATTGGGGAAACGGGTAGACCCGATTGGGGAAACGGGTAGACCCGATTTGGGGAGGAGCACACCGATTTGAAAGCAGCACGGCAGAAATACCCAAATAAATTTGGTAGTTCGTTCGGATTACACTATCTTTGCAGCCGCTAAAGATGTAAAGGAGGTATAAACCCACAGAGATACAACACTCGACACAACCCCAAGACCCCGCGTGCAAGACACGCAACCAACTAAAGATAAGATTAATAACAAAATAACAAACAAAAGAACAACATGATTGTAGTACCCGTAAAAGAGGGCGAAAACATCGAAAGAGCCCTTAAGAAATTCAAGAGAAAATTTGAGAAGACCGGCGTTATCAAGGAGCTCCGTCGCCGTCAGCAGTTCAACAAGCCTTCTGAAGTAAAGCGCCTCAAGATGGAGCGTGCCGTATACGTTCAGAGCCTTCGTCAGAACGAGGAGTTATAATCTCCGCACCTCTCATCATATAGAGACACGGCAGGGCCACAGCCCTGCCACTATCGGAAAGTAGCGCAGTTGGTAGCGCACTACGTTCGGGACGTAGGGGTCGGGCGTTCGAGTCGCCTCTTTCCGACAAAATGGGCAATAATATTGTAGAAATCTGCAAGTTATCGCTCATTTTCGGTTTTATAATATATGGCGATCGGAATGAAAAGACTTGCAGCCATTGCTCTTTGCTGGCTTTTTATAGGACATCTTCTTTATGCGCAGATTGATAAGGTGCATTATATGCCGTTGCACCGTACGGCAAGTGGACACTATGCTTTTTATACCTTGCTTAACGATAAGGTGATGGGGCATGTGATGATTGAATCGGGTATCTATGCGGCTGTTGTAGATAGTGCTTTTTTCTTCAAACACAAGAAAGAATTGGGCATGGAGGTTTATGTAAATGACATGAATAAGGAGATGAACCTCGGTGGAAAGGTGTATCGAATCACCCATCGGACCAAAGGGAAGTTGCCTATGGGGAATGTCGTGTATAAGGGTGAGGTGCTGATTTTGGCCGACTATATGAACGATGCACCGATAACACTGCCCATACAGAACTTGTATCATCGGAATGATTGGGGAAGCCGTATCGTCATGCTCGACCTTGACGGTGGAAAACTGCAGATGCTCACACGCAGTGAACTGCGCCAGTGTCAGGGGGCACGGTACAAGATGAACCGCAATACGTATGGTAGGATGCCTGCGGTAAAAGGCTCTGTTGTGCTGGACACTGCGGAGGAGAGGGTAGAACTGGACGGGAACTTCAATATCGACCTCGGAAACCCCATGCTTCTCTATCTCAGAGAGCAAAGTACGGCAGTGGCAAAGTTGTTGGGGGAGGGTAGTGGGGTAGTCCCTTCTTCTGGTACCTCGCGTAGTGGGCAGGCGGTCAAAGTTCTTGCTCCTATACAATGTACGGTGTTGGGCTGTACCTTTGAAAGGCCTATCATTTGCTTTACGGACAAATTGTCGAGGTTTACAACGGAAGGGCTTATCGGATTGCCGTTTTTTAGGGGACGCATCGCCGTATTTGATTTCGAAAGAAATTATTTGTACATTGAGGACTGAATCCTTGCATTTTTGTTTGGTTTGCATTACATTTGTCTCAACAAATGATAATACCATGTTTGATATCGCAATTATCGGCGGCGGTCCGGGTGGATACGTTGCTGCAGAGAAGGCCGGCAAGAGTGGCTTGAGAACAATCCTTTTCGAGAAGAAAGACCTTGGAGGCGTATGTCTCAACGAAGGTTGTATCCCCACAAAGACATTGCTCTACAGTGCCAAGCTGTATGATCACGCACGCAAGAGCGAGAAGTATGGCGTACGTGTAGAGGGTGCCGAACTTGACTACAAGAAGATGACCGACCGCAAGACCAAGGTGATACGCAAACTCGTGGCTGGCGTGGCGTTGAGGATGAAGAATGCGGGCGTAGAGGTGGTGAAGGCCGAGGCCGTCATCGAGGGACGTACCGACGATGGTATCATCCGCATCACTGTTGACGGACATACCTACGAGGCTAAGAATTTGCTCATCTGTACCGGCTCGGAAACGTTTGTACCTCCCATCGAGGGCCTTGACATGAGTGCAAATGAAGCCCTGGTGACCAACCGCGAGCTGTTGGCTTTGAGAGAGTCTCCCACGAGCCTGGTCATCATCGGTGGCGGTGTCATCGGCATGGAGTTTGCCTCGCTTTACAACAGCATCGGCTGTGAAGTGCACGTCATAGAGATGATGCCCGAGATATTGGGGGCTATGGACAGCGAAATCAGCGCTATGCTGCGCATGCAATATACGAAGCGAGGCATACACTTTCATCTCTCTTGCAAAGTGACACGAGTGGAGGGTAACAGCGTAACCTTTATTGATACTGAGGGCACCGAGCACACTGTCGAGGGTGACAAGATCCTGCTCAGCGTAGGGCGTCGGCCCATCATTCGAGGCTTCGGACTCGAGACTTTGGGCGTGGAGCTCGAACGTGGCGGCATCAAGGTCGATGCCCAGATGCGCACCAACGTGGAGGGTGTGTACGCTGCCGGCGATGTCACTGGATTCTCCTTGCTCGCTCACACGGCAAGCCGCGAAGCCGAGGTTGCTGTCAATACTATCTGTGGACATCATGACACAATGCGCTACAATGCTATCCCCGGTATCGTGTACACCAATCCTGAGGTTGCAGGCGTTGGGCTTACTGAGGCCCAGGCCCAACAGCAGGGTCTTGAGTGCGATTGCCATAAACTTCCCATGGCTTACTCGGGACGTTTCGTCTCCGAGAATGAAGGAGGTGAGGGCCTGTGCAAGATTGTTACGGAAAAAACGACGGGACGCGTATTGGGCGTGCACATGTTGGGCAATCCCTGTAGCGAAATTATCAGTAGTGCATGTATCGCTATCGAGCGTGGAATGACCGCTTGCGAGCTGGAACGCGTGGTATTCCCTCATCCTACCGTATCGGAAATAGTGAAGGAATGTTTAATTTAAGGAAATAATCTTCCCAAAATTACTCCATGTTAGAAAAAAGCCGTTACTTTGCATCTTAATAGAAAATTATCATAAGTATATTCGATATGAACAAGACGAAAGTACAGCCGGCAAACGGCAAACTTGGGGTGATGTGTGTCGGTCTGGGTGCAGTGTCTACGACCACCATTATTGGTACCCTCATGGCACGTAAAGGATTTTCACGTCCCATCGGCTCATTCGCATGCGACGGCATCATGCGTTTAGGTAAAGGGCACGACAAAGTATACAAAGAAGTAAAGGATATCATACCCATAGCTAATCTTGATGATGTCGTATTCGGTGCATGGGACATCTATGAAGACGACGCCTACGAAGCGGCTATCAAGGCCGACGTATTGAAACAGCGCGATATCGACCCCGTAGCCGATGAATTGCACGCGATCAAACCCTACACTGCGCTGTACGAAAAGGAATATGCGACAAACATTGATGGTCCCAACGTGAAGACCGGCACGCTGAAAGAGCGCACCGAGGCCTTGCGTGAAGATATACGCCGCTTCAAGGCCGACAACCATTGCGACCGTGTGGTGGTTATTTGGATTGCCAGCACGGAGAAGTACGTCCCCCGTACTCCCGAGGCTCACGATACGCTGGAGGGCTTCGAGGCTGCTCTTGAACGTGGTGACCTCTCGGTCATCGCCCCCTCAATGTGTTATGCTTACGCTGCCATGCGCGAGGGATGTCCCTTCGTGATGGGTGCCCCCAACCTTTGTGTTGATATGCCTGCGATGTGGCAACTTGCTGAGGAGTGTCAGGTTCCCATCACGGGAAAGGATTTCAAGAGTGGACAGACCATGATGAAGACCGTGCTTGCACCAGCTTTCTTTACCCGTCAGTTGGGTGTGAACGGATGGTTCTCGACCAACATCTTGGGCAATCGCGACGGCATTGTGCTTGATAATCCCGAGAACTTTGAGACCAAGCGTCGTAGCAAGATGAGCGCCGTGGAGAACATCCTCGATGCCGACGTCTATCCAGAACTCTATAGCGACATCTACCACAAGGTGCGCATTAACTACTATCCGCCTCGTGGCGACGAGAAAGAGGCGTGGGACAATATCGACCTCTTTGGATGGATGGGCTATCCTATGACCATCAAGGTTAATTTCCTCTGCCGTGACTCGATTCTTGCCGCCCCTTTAGCACTCGACCTCGTGCTATTCTCCGATGTAGCCTTGCGTGCCGGTCTCTCAGGCATTCAGGAGTGGATGTCGTTCTACTGCAAAGCACCGATGCACAAGGATGGTGAGAAACCTGTACATGATCTCTTCAAACAATTTGCCATGCTCAAGAACAAGGTACGCGAGCTTGGTGGATATGAAGCTGACCAGGAATTGGATTAACACTATATCCTATAATAAAAGCGGAACGTTTTTTGAACGTCCCGCTTTTATTTAGCCCTACATTACAACCTTTCTCCCATCAATGATATAAATACCGCTTTCTGTCGCTTTATCCAACTTGCGGCCTGTCAGGTCATAGATGTCCGAGTTGTTTTGGCGCTGGACTGTGGACTGATTTATGGCTATAGCCTCGGTGTCAAGGCTGTAGACTACATCGGTGAGTTCCTCTATGGGAATGGACTGGAACATTATATCGCACTTTGTTTCATCAGATTTGTGGATTACAAGTGCCTTGTAGATTTTACTATTGGTGCTGTTACCGCCAAAACTGAGGCTTTATTCGTACATTTTTATTAACTTTGTGCCTTAATACCAAAAGATATGCAATCATGAAATTCCAACTTCAATACACTGACCCTAAGAGTAACGCCCGTGCAGGGCTCATCACCACCGACCACGGACAGATAGAAACACCTATCTTCATGCCCGTAGGCACATTGGGTAGCGTCAAGGGCGTACACCTCACCGAGCTCAAGGACGACATCAAGGCACAGATTATCCTCGGCAACACCTACCACTTGTATTTGCGCCCAGGCCTTGAGGTAATAGAGAAGGCAGGCGGCCTGCATAAGTTCAACGGCTTCGACCGCCCCATGCTCACCGACAGTGGAGGCTTCCAGGTGTTTTCCCTCTCGGGCATACGCAAGATGAGGGAGGAGGGTGTCGAGTTTCGCTCACATATCGACGGGTCGAAACATCTGTTTACTCCCGAGCGCGTGATGGATATCGAGCGCACCATCGGTGCCGACATCATGATGGCCTTCGACGAGTGTACCCCCGGCGATGCCGACTACCAATATGCCAAGAAGTCGATGGAGCTTACCCACCGCTGGCTCGACCGCTGCCTTGACCGGTTCAACAGCACCGAGCCCAAGTATGGCTACCACCAGTCGCTCTTCCCCATCGTGCAGGGCTGCGTATACCCCGACCTGCGCCGCCGCTCGGCTGAGTATATCGCGTCGAAGGGTGCCGAGGGTAACGCCATCGGTGGCTTGGCTGTAGGTGAGCCCACGGAGAAGATGTATGAGATGATCGAGGTCGTCAACGAGATACTCCCCACCGACAAGCCTCGCTACCTCATGGGAGTGGGCACACCGATGAACCTGCTCGAAGGCATCGAGCGCGGCGTGGATATGTTCGACTGTGTCATGCCTACCCGCAACGGTCGCAACGGCATGCTCTTCACCAAGGACGGCATCATCAACATGAAGAACAAGAAGTGGGAATTCGACTTCTCGCCCATCGAGGCCGATGGCGCATCGGTGGTCGACACGCTCTACACCAAGGCCTACCTGCGCCACCTCTTCCATGCCCAGGAGCTCTTGGCCATGCAGATAGCCTCCATCCACAACCTCGCCTTCTACCTCTGGCTCGTGGGCGAAGCCCGCAAGCACATCATCGCCGGTGACTTCTCCTCGTGGAAGCCCATGATGGTCAAGCGCCTCGCAACAAGGCTGTGATGGAGCGATGGAGAAAAAGGAGAGGGTACCCTATCACGGGGTCCCTCTCTTGTTTAGCTCCTGCCTCTTGAGTTAGTATGACAATCAATAGATCGGTCACTCAACAGGGAACTTGCAGTTCATATACACCATAGTCATCAGATAATGCAATTCTCACAATGAGAGAATTGCATTATCACTTCGGTGTTCAATTTAATCATTACTGTATATAGTCCAGTCGTAAATCTTATAGTTTTTAGTTCTAATCCAGATTTCTGCTCCTGCTGTAGGTCTGTGAAAAATATAGACACCATACCCATCGGCATCTGTTCTATAGAATTCCACTGCTCCAATATTTGTCTTCTGTTCTTTATACATGAATACAGTATAGTGTGTTAGCACACGTATATCTAAGCCTTTTACTACAATCCGGTTACTGTTACGGATACTGTTACGGAGCAAATCAGCCTGAGATTTACCATATTGCTTAGCCATATCTTCCCAGAATGCCTCCCATTTAGCATTATCTTCCGCTTCTTTCCTTTGCTCTTCCTGTGCATTGTATTCTGATGCTAAAATACCTTTCTTATAAGGTATCATTTCTCCATTCTCTGCTATGACTACTGCATCGTCGACTTCGTTAAAGATAGAGTCAAGAAATGCTGCATTAAGATTTTCTTTTATGTTGTCAAAAGTCATCTTATCCTTATGATAGTAGTTAACTATATAATAGTCCGGAATCAAAACTTCCATTTTTTTGCCATCGGGCTTAGGGTAAGTCATTCGATACCATCTCCGTCTGCCCAACTCATACGGTAGATTGCTGTCTATGGATTCATGGTATTTGTTTGGCATTAAACTATATTCGATACCATCTTGCCCTTTTATCGTGTAGTGTTCTAGTTCAAGTCTGCTACTGGAATTAAAATTCCTGGTCAATCCAAGAGTGTCGCCGTCTACCACAGTAAAATAATTGCCAGACCAATTACTACTACTACCATTACCATATCTATACTCTTCTAAATCGCTGAAGATTTTCAGATTTTTAATTTCTCCTTGCCATTCCAAATTGACAGTAGTAATACCTTTAACAGGGTACCCGCTTTCATAAATGCACGTATCTACATCAAGATCCTTAGCTTTGGCAATTTCTCTCGTCTCTGTCCCGGTTACGGTCACATTAAATTCTGTTTTATTGCCTGCAAAGTGGCCAAATCGGTGCTTATAAGGATTGGACATTTTTAACGACATATAATGCATAAGCTCTCTATCATAAGCCTCGTATTCTGCTGACATTTCAAAATATGAATCAGGACCATAGGTCCACATGCCGGGCAGATAGTAGATGTCAACAACCCAGCGGATACGCTCGTTCTCCATTGCCGTGAAGTCTCTAATTACGCGTATCGCATCCTTGTTTATTGCAAAGTCTGGTAAGGAATCAAGCAGCATCTGAAGTTCTTCTGGGGTAGGAACCTGGCTGCTGAATTTTTTATCATTTATCATCACAGTCTCAGGAAGTCCGTTAAATCCTACGATTGAATATCTGCCGACGCGACCAATATTGTAGGACTCATAGTCGTATTTGAAGTAATAATTGTCATACTTCTGCTTGGCTCCTTCATGGCCAAATTCATTCATCAAGCGCTTAAGTAATGTAGTTGCAATATCACTATCATATTCACTATCATATTCGTACAGGGCTAAGTAATATGCCATATTCGGGTCAAGAATTTTCACCGTTTCATAGTTGATACGATAATCGCCTTGATCACCACGCTCGTCAAATCTATAGATCTTCATTATTTCTCCCTCGCACACTATGGGTTGATCAAATGCTTGTTTCTTAAGAGCATCTAATCCCCGGAGTACACAATCTGTACCGTCAGCAGCCTTAAAAACTTCAGAATAACTGTCCTTGTTTCCTTCATAAAAATCATCAAATTCTTTATATATCGATGTGTTGCCTGCTTTTATGGCTCTTATATACCACTCAAGCCCTTCACTAGCACTATGCTTTTTGCGAAGTCTTGCGAGTGCAACCATCGCTTTGACATCGCCTTCATTGGCAGCATTTTCAAGATACTTGCTGTACGTGTTGTAGAATTTGTTCATTGCTTCATCAATGCCTGCACTTGCGGCTTTTGCCAGCCAGAGGTTTCCTAAATTTTCGTTTCTGGGAACACCGCGCCCCTCCAAGTAAGCACGATACATTGTGGTCAACTTGGTCCCTGCCGATTTGTTTCCTGCCATATAGGCCTTGGCATAGTAGTTGGCGGCAGCGGCCTCGTCTTTCGTTGCGCCGCCAGTACCGTTGAACAAGTAGTCGGCTACTTGCGTCGCGGCATCGATGTCGCCAGCATCAGCCAGAGTCACGATACCTGCATTATATGAGCCGAGTACCTTGGGCTTAGCCTCTGCAATACCCTGTGCGGCAGCCGAACCATACAGTTCGAGCGCTTTGGCTTGGTTTTGTGCTACTCCGTTGCCTGTTTCATAAAAGTTGGCAAGGGCAAATTGGGCATCGGCATTGCCAGCCGCAGCGACTTGTTCGAGTGCGTCACTGTAATAGGTGCACAAAGCCTTTATGGCATCGGCCTGGCCGGCTTGGGCGGCCTTGAATAGCCACTGAGTGGCTTTCTTGAGATTTTGCTTCACGCCATCCCCTGTGAGGTAGGCATTGCCCACGGTGAATTGGGCTTCTACATCGCCGGCCTTAGCCGATTTTTCCAAGGCTTTGCTCCACGTCTGAGCAGATAATGGCATAACGAGTACTGCGCATGCCACCAAGGTCAATAACTTTTTCATTGTTAGAAATCATGGGGGAGGTTCTATAAATCCTTTTACATTAGCGAGCAGCCAGAACCTCATTTAAGCCTACCGCTGATGCTGTTTACTTTTATTTTTACAAAGTTCGGCAAATAATCCTTATCGGATTGGTTCATCTTGGTTCTTCTACCCTTGATATCTCCCTAATGTAGGTGCGCCTGGTAGTAAAGCATCGCGTTATTCCTGTTAGAAAAGTAGAAAAGTTGTCATTTATCCGTATTAGAAAAGTGGAAAACATGTCATTTATCCGTATTAGAAAAGCTGAGAACATGTAATTTATCCGCAATAGAGAGATGAAAAAGTTGTCATTTATCCGTATTAGATGGAAAATTGTTGTATATTTGCACCGCATAACATCATTTTGAGGCAGCCATTATGACACTGACAGAAATCGAAAAAGTTTTGCTTGAGCAACAGGATGAACTTGCAGCTCTTAGCAATGAGGTACTGATACATCGTCCCGAGGAGAACCTGATAAACCTGAAGAGCAAATTGGCGCAAGTGGTGATTGGGGTTCGCCGAAGCGGTAAGTCGACCCTTTGCTTCAATGCGCTGAGGCGGGCGGGAGTGCATTTCGCTTATGTCAACTTTGATGATGAACGTCTTGAGAGCCTGAAGACCGAGGATTTGGACAATGTGTTGCAGACGTTGTATAAGGTCTATGGAAAATTTGACTATCTGTTCTTGGACGAGATTCAAAATATCGATGGCTGGCCATTGTTTGTCAATCGCTTGCTTAGGCAAGGGCTTCATATACTCCTTACAGGCAGCAATGCCAAGTTGTTGAGCACCGAGTTGGCGTCCCATCTCACAGGACGTCATCATAAGATTGAGTTGTTTCCCTTCTCTTTTAGGGATTGGTGCATAATGAAGGAGGTGGATTACAGTCGCCTGACTACCAAGAACAGGGGTATGCTATCCAAAGCCTACGAGGAGTATTTCCGCCAAGGCGGTTTTCCCGAACTGATGTCGGGGGCAGAGAATCCCAAGGAGTATATCGGTACCCTGATAGACAGTATCATCACCCAAGACATCAAACGGCGTTATAAGGTACGCCATGTGGATGCCTTGAAAAGGCTTGCCCATCACGTATTGAATGAGACGCCCACGATTGTTGTTAAGGACTCCCTCCAAGAGGTGATAGGTATTAAGAGTGAACGCACATTGGGCAATTATCTTCTATATTTGAACCAGACCTACCTGGTGTCGACCATCAACAAGTATTCACCCAAAAGTAAGGAACGTACAAGGGCAGAAAAAGCGTATGCCATCGATGTCGCGTTTATGGACAAGCGGGAGAATGCCTTCTCGGGCGAAAACCTTGGTTGGCGGTTAGAGACCATTGTTTACTTGGAACTGTTGCGTCGAAAGGCCGGTACGGACAATGACATCTATTACTTCCAAGGCCGAAGTGCCGAGGCCGACTTTGTGGTGTGTGACGGCAACAAGACACTTGCCGTATACCAAGTGAGCTATGACATCTCGAAGGAGACGACAAGGAAACGAGAGGTCAAAGGTTGCATTGCAGGAGCCAAAGCCACAAAGTGCAATAACCTGTTCCTGATTACCGACCACGAAAGCGGAACCATAGAGAAGGATGGGTACACCATCCAAGTAATCCCCGTCTGGGAATGGCTGACGAGGGAGACACTTTGAACTGTGAGCGACCAATATGCACCAATGTTCTTGCAAGGTGAGCAGTTTGTCAG
Organism: Bacteroidaceae bacterium; assembly: GCA_017517925.1. Classification (GTDB taxonomy): domain Bacteria; phylum Bacteroidota; class Bacteroidia; order Bacteroidales; family Bacteroidaceae; genus UBA1189. The sequence goes on from JAFWXS010000037.1 coordinate 28,303, forward strand.
CAATTGCAGATGCCTATAAGGTTACTGATTTCATTGTCTTAAAACAATAAAACGAACGAAAGTCTTGTTTTTATTCTCCGTAAGTAGAATTTTGCCTGCGTAAAAACGAGACTATGGAGATTGGTTATAAAAGTGACAAAAAGATTTTTATTCCGGGTGTTCCATACAAACAGGAGTTTGCATTGGTTCATCTTGGTTCTTCTACCCCTCCCTGCCGATATTTTCCTATATAAAAGGCGCTGTTATGGCGCTTTTTTCTTATCTTTGCGGTATGACTCAAGATGAACTTTATCACTTACTGCAACAGAAAGCCGAGCAGGTGGCCGGGAGGGCGATGAATACGCCTCGAGACTTCGACTACCTCGCGACGCGCATCCTCGACAAGACGAAAGGGTATATCGCCCCCATCACGCTGAAGCGTTTCTGGGGATACTTGGGTGACGAGTACCGCAAGAAACCCTATCGCAGCACGCTCAACATCCTGGCACAGTTTGTCGGGTATGTCAGCATCGAGGCTTTCGAGAAGAGCCACGCAGGAGGCTCCATGGTGGAGAGCGACTTCCTCACCAACGACAGCCTGCAGGTGGCGGCCTTGGAGAAGGGAGCGCGCATAGAACTGCGGTGGTACCCCGACCGCTGCGTGACGGCCGCCTACCTCGGGATGGAGATGTTCAAGGTGGTGGAGAGCGTCAACAGCAAACTGAGCGCCGGCGACACCTTCATGGTGAGCCAGATTATCGATGGCGAGCCATTGACACTGCGCTGCCTCGTACACGAGGGCATGGAACCGACAAACTATGTCTGCGGCCGGGTGAATGGGGTGAAGTATCGAGTGATGTGAGAATGTATAGGAGAGTGAGGGAGTTAAATGCCGAATGTTATTTCGCGCGTAAGTAGTATTGGCCTTTATCTCCTCAACGAAGCGAAAGCGGAGTGATATCTCCCTTTAACTACTGACTACTAAAAAACAAACAATGCAAACATCAGACTTTATATCCGACAAGGAGGAGAGCGACAAGATAGAGACCTTAGGCATACGTGGTGCCACATCGGAGACCTTCAAGCGACGCATCGACGGGCGATTGTACTTCGTCAAGCAGTTGAGTCCCGAGTATAGTGCCGACAAGCGTTACCGCGAGGCCTTCCACAAGGAGTACGAGGTGGGCAAGAGTATCGACAGCCCATACATCGTGAAATATGTTGCCATGGAGGAGGGAACCGACGGGCTGTGCATCCTCATGGAGTATGTCAACGGCGTGACCCTGGCCGAGAAGCAGGCCTCGGAGCCGGAGTACTTCCGCAAGGAGCAGCATGTGAAGAAGCTGCTGCTACAGGTGGCGCGGGCTCTGGCCGTGCTGCACAGGCACAACATCGTGCACATGGACATCAAGCCCGAAAACATCTTGCTCACCAAGGGAAGCAACGATGTGATGCTGGTGGACCTGGGCTTCTGCCTCTCCGATAGGAATGACACTACCGTGGGCTGCACCCAACAGTTTGCTGCACCCGAGGTAACCAAGGGGGATATCAAGGATATCGATGCACGCACCGACATCTACTCGGTGGGCTGCCTGCTGCAGTGGATCGAGGAGAACACGGGCAGAGCACTGTCGCGTACCTATATAAATATAAAGAACCGATGCTTGCGCGAGCAGAAGAGCGAGCGCTATGCCAGTGCGGAGGAGATCGTCAAGGTAATCAAAAATAGACCTCGGAACATGGCCTTGGGGGTATTGGCTCTCTTGGTCGTCGTACTGGGTATCATGAAATCACCGCTTGCTGATACCGTGTCAAACTACATGGCATGGGCGATGGGTAAGGTGCCGCAGCGATTCGAGGCCGAGGGCATATTTTACCGTATCACCGATAAGGCGGAGCGTACCGTGGCGGTGACATTCAAGGGGAATAGCCATAAAGAGTATAAATATGAGTATGAAGGCGGTGAGATTACGATACCACCGACCGTGAACTATAAAGGAAGGGAGTTCCGCGTTACGGCAGTCGATGCACTCACGTTCGAAAATCCTCAAATCTCGCGGGTCACTATCCCCGAGGGGCTCGTCACTATCGCTGACTCGGCGTTTCTAAACTGCAATCAGATTGGAGCCATCTATATCCCCAAGAGTGTGGAGAAGATAGGTGTATTGGCATTCCCTCCGATGTACTATATTGATGGCTTCGTCGTGGACCCTGACAATCTCTACTACGATAGCCGTGAGGGCTGTAACGCCATCATAGAGAAGGCTACCAACACGATCTTGGCGGGCAGCAACAATACGGTGATTCCTGATGGTGTGGAGCGTATCGCTCAAGAGGCGTTCGCAGGTGCCATGAGGCTGAAACATCCTGTTCTTCCCGGGAGTCTGAAGGAGATTGGCGAGTCAGCCTTCACACATAGTGGTATAGAGGGAATTGACATTCCCAAAGGAGTGACAAAGCTCGAACGATATACCTTCCAGTATTGCGAAAACCTGCAGCGGATAACATTGCCCGAGAGCCTCACCACGATAGGGTTGGGTGCGCTGTCGCACTGTGCATTCAAGGAGGTGGTGGTTCCCGATGGGGTGACCCACCTCGATGACTATGCCATGGATTGTTGTGAACGGCTCGAGACGCTCACCATAGGCAGCGGAGTAAGGCACATCGGCTACGCTGCGTTCGAGAATTGCAAGCGACTGAAGCGGGTGGTATCGCGCATCCCTGCCGATAGCCTGTTTGTCATCGACAACACGGTGTTCAACCTCATCGACGAAGATTGCGTGCTCTATGTCCCACGCGGAGCCAAGAAGGCCTATGAGAATACCTTCGGCTGGAACAGATTCGATAGCATAAAGGAGTATTAGGCTGTGAGCGATGATAATAAAAATAAAAAAAGGAGTTGCCATCGCAACTCCTTTTCTCTTGTATTAGTCACTGAGTCTTGAGTCGTCGGGACTGCCAAATGGCAATAATTCCTAACTCCTAACTCCTAATTCCTAATTCCTAATTAAATGTGTCAGAGTATTATGCGCTATTACCGACACCTCAGCTAAAATAAGGGAAACACTGTTTGTTGTCTTTATTATCGTTTTCGTACGACCTTAGCTGTTTACTTTGTCTTTTGCGAAACGAATACCTCAGACAAAGTTTTTTTTACAAAGCTGGCAACAAAATCCATAATTGTCATACTATCGGGAGCTGATGTTATAGTCATAGAGCCCAACTCATTTCTCATAGCATCTACAAATATAGGTTCTTCTATTCTAATTGATATGGCTGCAACGAAACCATGGAAGATATCGCTGCGCTTGATGTCTTTAGACGGGAAGAATTCAGATATTGCTTGTGCAACACTTTCTTTCAATGCTTCCAAATGTGTTCCACCCCATTGGGTTTTCCAACCATTGACAAACGAATAATACTCCTCGCCACACTTGTTAGTGTATGTAAAGGCCACTTCAATATCATCACTCTTGAGATGAATGATAGAATTCTCATCTACTGCAGTTCGGGTTTGTAGCAAATCCTTGAGACCTTCACTTGAATGCATCCTCTTGTCATTGAACATAATCGTAAGCCAAGTATTCAGGCAGCAGTGTTCGTATAGTGTGGACTCAATATGTTCTTCGTAGAAACGATAACTACCGAACAGTGCCTCATCGGGAGTAAACGAGATATATGTACCATCCTCTTTGTCGGTTTCCTCTGCTGTGTCACTGACAAGGATACCCTGTTCAAATTTAATAGTGCGCAAAACGCCATCCCGATAACTGCCTATCTCAAAGTGAGAACTCATAGCGTTGATTACAACAAGGCGTATACCACCAATCGATTTCTTGGGCATTCTGTTGCCGCACTTTCTAAACTCTGTTACAGTCGTTGTCATATTCTCGTGCGGTATGCCACGACCATAATCGCGCACAGAAACAGTGTGTGCATCAATTACATTGATATCTATGCGCATACTAAATCCCATCCTGAGTTCGTCGGTGCTGTTATAAAGCAATCCCTTGAGCATTTTATACATTCCATCATTACTCTGTGAACCATCACCAAGTTCGTCAATATACATACTGGGGCGATAGCGAACATGCTCAATGTCGGTCATAATGGCTTGATTTTGCTCTAAATTTTCTTTTGATTTCATAAGATTTCTATTATGGATGTTTTTAATTTTCTGCAAAAATAAAACCAACCTCTGCCATTTTTAATCAGACGTTATCGCTATCTTTGCAAAAAATAGACAACAATGGCAACTAACGATAAAGGACAAAACACAATCAGCAAGTATGTTTGGGTTGTAGAGACGATTCTCCGGCATAAGAAAATAACCTTCAAGGAGCTGAGCGAACTATGGTTGCGCGACGAAATAAGCGGAGGTGTTGAGCTTCCCAAACGCACTTTTGATAATTGGCGATATGCCATCTGGGATATGTTCGGAATAAACATAGAGAACGAAAGGAAAGGTGGATACCATTATTATATAGAGAACGAAGAGGATATCAGCGGTAATGGTATATCTTCGTGGCTCTACAACACCTTGAGCGTATCAACTTCTCTGTCAGGATGCAAAAGCATTAAAGATCGCATTCTGCTTGAATATATTCCTTCGGGGCAGAAATATCTTCAGGAAATCATTGGTGCATTGAAGGAGAACAGGCTACTCGCCATCACCTATCAAAGTTATTGGAATGATGAGGAAAGTTCCTTTGATGTAGAGCCTTACTGCATAAAACTATTCAGGCAACGATGGTATTTAGTTGCCCGTAGCACACATCCCTATTATCAAGACAAGGGGCCAAGAATATATGCGCTTGACAGAATCAGAGAGTTGCAAAAGATGGATGAGACTTTCAGAATGCCTAAGGGATGGAACGCAGAGGATTATTTTGAAGGTTGTTTCGGGATAATCACCGACAGAGAGACGGATAGGCAATTGGTCAAACTGAAAGTATCGGCCAGTCAAGCCTGTTACTTGCGCGACCTCAAGTTGCACATATCGCAGGAGGAAAAGGAAAGGAACGAAAACTATAGCATATTCACATACTATCTGCGACCAACATATGATTTTCAACAAGAAATCCTATGGAATAACGAGGAGGTAGAAGTTCTTGAGCCGCAATGGCTCCGAGAAGAAATCGCAGGCAAAATAGAACGCATGTGGCGGAAGTACAATGAATGAAGAAGATAGCAAGAATTTGATATTATTCTACTAACTATAAATATAAAAACCAAAAGTTATGAAAGAAAAAATGAAGGAGGCCTTAAGACCTATCTACGACAAGATGCTCAAAGACACGAGTATTAATGAATGGAGCGAAATAATAGATGGAGAAAAATGCGCTTATCCGTGTATGGCACCAGTTGTTGGCAACAATTACCCCAAAGAACCAAGAACAGGATTCATGTTCTATGGCAGAGCAAATAACGGTTGGGAAGAGGGTGTTGATGATACCTTTGACACGATATACAATGCACAACTCGATGGACTCCATCAGTACATTCGTGACAACGAATCTGCATTTTTCCGTGTGGCAGGAAGGGTCTTCAGCGAGTATTACGGCGATGATTGGCTCAGCCATGTAGTATATAGCAACCTTTACAAGGTTTCACGTCATAAGAAAAATCCTACAGATCCAGAGTGTAGAGTCCAGTTAGAATACGTAAAGGAAATTTTCGAAAAAGAGGTTGAAACTATGTCGCCAAAGTTTGTTGTGTTGTTAACGGGCGAAAATTGGGCAAAAGTTTTTTTGTGGCATATTAATGGTAACGAGATACCCGCCCCACTGGAAACAAAAAAATGGGCTGACGACTATAAATATTCACTTTCAGTATACAAAATTGACGAAGTCTATTATATAGTTTCTGAACATCCACAAGGTAAGAAAGAATATTTGCACGCAGAAGCAATCCTATCCATATTTGAGAAGTATAAATAATCAATCCCACCTGCTGATCAAAAACAGAAATGTTTTTTGAAAGAAAACTCGTATTCATCACGACCTCTGCCTCACATTGGCAGAGGCTTTTTCTTTCTTTGCAGAGAAATAACACATAAAAGATATATATAAGGATGAAAAAGAGCAACAACAATAAAGAGTTTTCTGGCATACAGATTATTGGTATCGGTGACAATACTGTAGATGGTTTCAAGGAATATTTCCCCGAAGATATTATACTATCGGTTTGTGGTCATGATAGCGGTGATCACAATGAAGAGGATATCCACAAATCAATTGACTGCGATTCTAAAACAACTTTTATCATCACCGATTTAGGCGGAGAGCATAGCATCGATGTAGCAACTCTCATTGCACGCAAATGTAAGGAGGTAGGAAAAGTTAGCATAGGCATAGCCACGCTTCCCTTTGCATTTGAAGGTGCTACAAAATATGAGCAAGCATTATGCGAAGCTCATGAATTATTAAGAAATACCGATGCAGCGTTTTTTCTGAATAATCAGTCACTTTTGGAAAGTAATAGGGAAATGTCTGTAAGTGAGGCCTTGAAGAAGAGAGACCTTATACTATGCCAAATAATCAAGGGAATAAATGAAGTAGAATAGAAGTAGACGTACCCCGAGTGGATCCTTTGGATTTATGATTGCAGCTTATGAACTTAAAAAAAAGGAGCTACCGTGAGGTAACTCCTTTTCTTATTTCAAGCGGCGAGGCTTATGCCAAGTTGGGGTTCAAGGTTGCCCACTCGCTTACGGGAGGAATGATGCCGAGGTTGATGATCTCGTCGCGCATCACCTGGAGGTGAGCGTATGATGCATCGAGAGCAGCCATCTCTTCTGCGGTACCGGTAACCTCACCGAAGTGTACGCCAGTGGCGTCGATCACGGTAGGCATAGCCATAAGCACGTTCTTGTACTTCTCGTTGTTCACGTAGCAACCTGCGGGCCAGTGGAACTCTGCACCACCCATAGCTGCCTCGATCATCTTCACTGACTGGTAAGCGGGGCTCTGGAATGATGAGCGGCCACGGAGCTTGATGATGCGTGAGCCACCCTGGATGGTGTTGTGCTTGATCTCGGCCCACTTCTCGTCAGAGATCTCATACTCTGAGAGGGGCTTGCCATCAACAGTAATCTTCGATGCGAACACAGCCATAGCCTCACCGTGACCACCATAGGTGCGGGCACCCTCAACCTTGTACTGGGGAGCACCTACAGCCTCGGCGATAGCCTGCTGCAGACGGGTAGAGTCGAGCGCAGCGAGTGAGGTGAGCTGGTTGGGCTTCAAGCCTGAACGGATGAGCGCTGTGAGAGCAGTTACGTCAGCGGGGTTGAAGATCACCACCACGTGCTTCACGTCGGGGCAGTACTTCTTGATGTTGTCACCAAACTCGGCAGCGATCTGGCAGTTGCCCTTGAGCAGGTCCTCACGGGTCATACCCTCCTTACGGGGTGCACCACCTGAAGAGATGATGTACTTAGCACCGGTGAAAGCCTCTTCGGGGTCGATGGTCCAAGTGATGTTAGCACCTTCGAAAGCGCAGTGAGCCATCTCCTCAGCCACACCATTTACACCGGGGCCATAGATGTCGTAAAGGCAGATGTTGGGAGTAAGGCCAAGCATCAAGGCTGTCTGAGCCATGTTAGAGCCGATCATACCGCCGGCACCTACAATCACGAGTTTCTCGTCTGTCAAAAATTTCATAATCTTTTCCTTTTTTATAGAGGTTAAACAAATGTGTTCAGCATACAATGTACAAAATTAGTGCAAGCCGAACGAAAAACCAAATCTCAACGAGCGAATGTTGTGGAAAAGTTTACTTTTCTATAACTGAGCGAGGCAGAGATTCAACGAAGTTAAATTTATTTGAATATTTTCGAGGCGCCGCCTATCTTCAAGGATTAAAGTTAGTGCAAGCTCACTCACGGCGGATTGCAAATCCACCGTGACTACAGAAAAATCTCTTTGCCCGTTTCGGAAAAATCTCTTTGTCTGATTTTTCTAACGCAGGCCTCCAATAATTTTGCCGCAGGCCTACACGAGATTTATTGCAGGCCTACACGAAATTTATTGTAGGCCTACACAAAGATTCATGTAGCCCTACATTTTTTTGGGTCTACCCTCCACACCCCGAGGGTATACCCACGAGAAATATTGGGTTTACCCGATTTTCGCAGAGGGTATACCCAATTTCAACTGAGGGTATACCCAATTTCCACCCTATAAGGATTCAGACAAACCCCTTGGCAGTGGCAGCCTGATAGCAGGATATATCACTGATTTTCAACATAAAAAACCATGCCAACCCCCTCGGCATACCCCTTGGCAGAATGGCAAAGAATGTCCGCATGAAACCGATATTCTGCCAAGGGGCATAGCGCCCACTGCCAAGGGGTACTCGGCATGACATGCCAACCTTTACATGCTGATTTATAGTGCTTAGCACAGTCCCTTGCTGCCACTGCCAAGGGGTAATCGCAAATCATTATATCACTCCGTAGGCAGCGGATGTGCCATCCGCTACCTACGAGTACAAGGGTCTGTGACCCGCCTACCAAGGGCATCTATATCGTGAATGGTGGGAATGGATTACGCACGATTCCAGGGGGTGAGCCCCGCGTCTTTGCCCTGCCCCGCTACAGGCTCTGCATGTCGTTGAGGCGCTTGTAGTAGCCCCCCTTGGCAAGGAGAGCCTCGTGGGTACCGCGCTCTACGATCTCGCCCTCATACATCACACAGATCTCGTCGGAGTTCTTGATGGTGCTCAAACGGTGGGCAATGGCGATGGTGGTGCGCGACTTCATCAGGCGCTCCAGGGCCTCCTGCACGAGACGTTCCGACTCGGTGTCGAGAGCCGAAGTGGCCTCGTCGAGGATGAGGATGGGCGGATTCTTGAGGATGGCACGGGCGATACTGATGCGCTGGCGCTGACCTCCCGAGAGGCGACAGCCGCGGTCGCCGATCATCGTGTCGTAGCCGTTCTCGCTCTCCATGATGAAGTCGTGGGCATTGGCAATCTTGGCCGCCTCGATGACCTGCTCCTTCGTGGCATTGTCTACACCGAAGGTGATATTGTTGTAGAAGGTGTCGTTGAAGAGGATAGCCTCCTGATTGACATTGCCGATGAGCGAGCGAAGGTCCTTGATGGGTACCTCGCGTATGTCCTTGCCGTCAATGGTAATGGTACCACCAACGACATCGTGGAAGCGGGGCACGAGGTCTACAAGCGTACTCTTGCCCGAGCCACTCTGGCCTACGAGAGCGATGGTCTTGCCCTTCTCCACGGTGAGATTGATGCCGCGCAACACGGGGGTGCCCTCCACATAATGGAAATCGACATTCCGGAACTCGATGCCCTGCTCGAACGTGTGTATTGGGGTGGGGATGGCAACCTCCTTGATGGGGTTCTCGGCACTGAGAATCTTGTTGACACGCTCCCAACAGCCCATGCCTACCGGTACGTTATAGTAGGCCTTGGACAGGTCCTTGATGGGGTTGAGGATATTATAGAGGAGCACCAAGTAGTAGATGAACGAGCTGGCATCTATCGAAGAGTTGTCGCCCAAGATGAAGTATCCGCCACCCCAAAGCACGATGACGATGATGCACGTACCCATGAACTCACTGGCCGGATGGGCACACGACTGGCGGATGTTCATCTTCATCACTGCCTTGCGATGGACATTGTTGGCATCCGTGAAGCGCTTTTTCATTTTTTCTTCAGCGATAAATGCTTTGATGATGCGCAGTCCACCCAAAGTCTCTTCCAATTGGGCGAGCAACACTCCCCAGAGATCTTGCGCTTCTTTAGAACCGCGCTTCAAGTTGCGGCTGATGATACCCATCACCCAAGCAAGCATGGGCATCACGAGGAATACAAACAGGGTAAGTTCCCAACTGATGGCAAAGAGGGCAATCAGCGTGACGACAATGGCTATCGGGTTCTTGATAAGCATCTCAAGTGAGTGGGTCATGGCATTCTCCAGGCCGCCGACATCGGAGCTCACACGGGCTATAATGTCTCCCTTGCGTTCATTGGAGAAGAATCCCAAAGGCAGCTTCATCACCTTGTTGTATACTTGTATGCGTATGTCTCTGATCACTCCTGTGCGTAAGGGGATGAGTGTGGCTGACGAACCAAAATAGCAAGCCGTCTTCAGCAATGTCATCACGGCCAGGATGACTCCAGACATGATCAATACCCACAAAGCTCCTTTGGTGTCAATGAAGGAGGTCATGTAATAGTAGAAGTTGTTCTTGATGACATCTACGGCACTACCATCGGCCCAGGTCATATGGGTGTAAGTAGATTCGGTCACCTTGAACAGGATCTGCAATATGGGTATGAGCAGGGCAAAAGAGAAGACGTTGAGTATCTGGGCCAGGAAGTTGAGTATTAGGTTGGCCGCAAGGTATTTCTTATAAGGGGAAATGAATCGCTTGATAAGTAAAAGGAACTCTTTTAGCATAGTGTGTCTGTGAAAAAACTTGTGTTGTCTGACAAAGGTAGTGCTTTTTAAGAATATGGTGAAATTTCAATGGCCTTTTCTAATCATTTGCGCTGGAATGGGAGGATTGGTGACTAACAATATATCTTGTGGAAGGGACGCTCGTATAGCAGGGAAGCGACATAAGGGAAATTGCTGTCATACATCTGCTCCGCGATGACTAAATGGATGCTTTGTGCATTTGCTATCATGAAGAAGTCTGCAAATGTCTTGTCATGCACATTTTCTGCGACGGGAGTAGGATTGTCCACATGGCTGATAGCTCCCGGTATGATATAGGTGTATTCTATAGGTTTTACAATATCCAAGAATGTGGCGCTATCCGAATTGACGAGAATCTTGCACCCGGGATTTCGCTTATGTAAATCTTCAATCTGTAACTTGCATTTATTGATGAGAGCCAAACGCTTCTCCGTTGTCATTTGGATGTTTCGGCCAAAGGTCTCGTTGAAGTCTCCTAATAGGTCAAGGAACCGGAAGGACACGCTGATGTAGTTCTCTCCCAACAGATTCTTTTGATGATTTATGATGGATTCGAGTAGAGGGGATGGACGAAATAGCTCATTGAAAAGTTCTGCAAAATTGTACTGAAAAGAGAATGGGGCATTCGTACGCACGTGGAATTCATTGAACTGTTTGTCAAATTCTTTCCTGAACCATCTCTCTTGCTTCCTCCGTTCATACCGCCCTCCGTTTGATGTTGTTATCATGCAAAGGTCTGTTGATGGGAGATTGTAGCTTAGTGAGTCCTTGGTGATACCCCATTCCACTTGGTTGGGGACTAGGTATCTGTATAGATTGAAGGGGTGACTAAAAAGAATTTTGAAATCGATGTCTTTTGTTTTGCAGATATAATAAACAGAGAGTATACCTCTTAACCTGTCAGCTAATCCTCCTATCTTGATAGTGTTGTCGTATATGCATACAACCCTTTTCCTCGTATTAAGCTTAACAGGAGCTTCTTTTGAATATCCCTCGGATAATCTATTCGCAGATTCTCGGTATTTCTCGGCTCGTCTCAAAACCCTTCGCCATGCATAGAAGGGGGTGCTTCGTATGCGTTTCCATATGCGGGATGGCATCTTTGGCAAATCTATCAGGAATTTGCGCGTGGCGAGGTCGGTGGAGAAAAACAAGATACGTTTCTTCAAAGACATAAAGTACCTGTATCTCTTAATGTCGTCGCTCAGTTCCTTATAGAAATCAGTTTGGGTAAGATCCGTGTTGTCGTAACACTTGAATCCACCTAAGACACGATAACGCCTAAGCCGAAAAGATATGCTGCTACGGGCATAGGCTTCTTTTTCCTTGGGTTGAGGTATGGAGGCGATTATTGATTGATGCCACAATGATTCGAAATCGGGGGTTGTGATAAACTGTTTCGTGGCACCTCCGTCATAGATGTTATAGTTATAGACATCGCTGTGGATTACATTTATCTGCTTTTCTGTTTTGTAGGCCAACCGTACATTCATCAGTAGGTCCTCTCCTACGGCGATCTCGCGAGGAATGTCAAAAACAAAGTCATCAAACAGACTTCTTCTGAACAGTTTACCCCAAGGGGCAGGGCTAATCTTACGATTCAGCAGTCCGAGACGATATTCTTCTTTGCTTATTTGTTGCTTGCTGATAGTGCGATAGGCCTGGATGTTGGAAACCCTATAGGAGATTACAATGTCAGTTTCCTTTGTCATCTGTGAACTTAACAGGGATAGTGCATCGGATGGCATCGTGTCGTCAGAGTCGACAAAAGTGATGTAGTCACAATCATCTGCCAGGGTGACTCCATTGGCTCTTGCACGGGTGACTCCCATATTTTTCTGATGTATGACGGTAATCCGCGTATCTGTTTTTGCATACTCGTCACAGATGTTGCCAGCATTGTCTGGACTGGCATCATCAATGAGAATTAGACGAAAATGCCTGTACGTTTGTGCTAATATGCTTTCAATGCAATCAGCGACATACTTCTCGGTTCCATAGACGGGTACAATTACTCCTATCTTAGCTTTCATCTAATGAATAATTATTGTTTTGAGTTCAAGAGTTTGTCAAATAGGACAGCCCATTTCTTCATGATTATCTCAGGTGCATATTGGCTCCTTTTAGTAATCGCATTTCGTCTGATGATGTTTTGTTCCTCTTCTGACATCGTAGCTATGTGAACGAGCGTGTCTGCATATTCTTCCTCATCAAATGGAGGGACGATAAATCCGTTGGTACCAGATGGCGATAATATGTCGCATACTCCCGCAGTGCATCCAAATGCAATGGGGATACAGCCATGAGCCTGTGCTTCGGTTAGGCATAATGGCCATCCCTCCGTTTGTGAGGTTAGACAGACTATTGATGCGTTGCGGTAATAGAGATTTACGTTTGCTTGTTTGCCTACCATCTCAACGCGTTCCAATTTTTCATTGGCAATCTGTAGCTCCAGTTCTTTTCGGTAATTACCATCGCCCACAATCATCAGTTTGTAGTCTGGTAGTCTGTGCTGTATTCTTCCCCAGATTCTGAGAAGTCGGTCTATGCGCTTGGAGGTGTTCTCCAAACGACCACAGAACATGATGATTTTCTCCTTTTTAAGTGTAGGCTCCTTAACTATCCGTTCGGAATTTTCTATCACGTGAATCCTGGCAAGGTCCGGCTTTATCCCAAGCACTTGGCATATTTCCTGCTTGTATTCCTCGCAGAGAACGGTATATGCGTCGCAATCGGAATAACACTTCTGTACTCTCTTTATAGCTATGTTACGGGCATGCCCTTTATTTACGAAATAGTGTTTCCAATATAGTCTCCAAAGGGGTTTGAAGAAGATGGACTTTTTCCGGCGGCGTATGATAGAATAGCGCTCCCAAAGAGGTTCACCGTGGTTGGAGAAAATCGACTTGCAACCAGTGCGCTTACAGATGTTTCTCATATGCATGACCGGCTGTGCCACTTGCACTACCAGATCAATCTTTTCACTTACGATCAATCTCTCGACATCCTCACTCCGTTCCTTTTTTCTTCTTCGGATTGGTATGATTGTTATATTCCTTCTGACGTCCTCTGTATTCAAATCTTCTATAACGTGAGGAGTGAGTACGTAGCATCGATAGTCTGGCTTATTTTGGGATAGATATTCAGCGATGTCCAGCGTTACTCTTTCTGCTCCTCCTCCAGGAAATACATCGTGTACGAAAGCAATTCTCTTCATGGTTTAATGGCGGTTAAGGATGTTTCTGTAGTATGCATACAATTTAACAATAATCTGCATAGGAAGTGCAGTACGATATCTATGATTAAGTTTTGTCTTGATAAGGTCTTTTGCAAGATAGGGATGTGTGTCGAAGAAGTTATGACTATGCATGATACTGTGTTGCCCGGCTCGCATAAGTATGCTGCCTGCAACTCGCTCTATGGGACTTCCTTTGAGGTTGTCCCGGTAATGCTCGTACAGGTCAAGCAGATTGGTTGTGGAGGCGATGTGTCGCTTCGTCTTGTCTTGCGAACAAAATGATTCCGGGTTGTCTTTTCGGTAATGGTACAATACCTCAGGTATATGTACAATGCTGTTTGCGTGGAATATGATTTGCGACATGAGGTAGATGTCTTCGTGCATTCCGAGCAGAGGAGTGTAAATCGTGTTTTCAGTATAAAGACGCTTACGAAAGCATTTCGTAACGGTATATCCTGCCGATTTGTAATTGAAAATATTTACTATAAATTCATGTTTGGTGGCAGCGGTGTATTCTTTCTCTCTCTTATAGCTCTGTCGATGTCCGTATTCTTTTACAAGGTCAAAATAGATGAGGTCTGCTTGAGTCTCCCTGATGCACCGCACTATCGTTTCTATTGCATGCAATTCGAGCCAGTCGTCAGAGTCCGCAAAGAGAATATACTCTCCCTTAGCATGAGCTATTCCAGTCTCTCGGGCTTTAGGTAGTCCTTCATTGTTCTTTTCGATAATGAGAATGTTGGGCCATAAATGAGGGAATTGACTGTCGATAAGTTCTTTGAGGATATCTATGGATCTGTCTTTTGTCCCATCATTGACGAATACGAACTGTACGTCTGTATATGTCTGTCCTAATAAGGTGCGGGCAAACTGTGCGATGTATTTCTCTACTCCATAAATGGGGACTATGACGGATAGGGTATGAGTGGCTGCCATGATTGTTTGTTGGATTTAGTTCGTATTCAGAAGGAACTAACCAAATATTTCTTTGTAGTATTCCAAACCGTGAATGCTTTTCTTGATTTGCTCCTCAGAGGGAATCTTCGACCAGTCTCCATAAATCTTTGTGAGGTATGCATTTGTGTCTCCTGGAACAGGGAACATGTAACCCTCAAATTCCATCGCCGAAAGTGGAAAGATGTCCTCGGCATAAAAGGGACTCTTCCAGAAACCAGAGCCGAGGATATAGTGATATTGCTTCTTGGGGTTAATATAGCCTATTAGACGGATGATAGGGATAAGTAAACCGAAGTTGATGATTTGGACTAATCTGATATAAAAATGTCGGAGCCACTTATTCCTTATATATTTCGTAGGGTGATGCATATTGCAATAGAAGAATTTAGCCATGTGTGCGGCAAATCGGCTTGACTTTTCCATAGGGAACACATCGAAGCAAATGACCGTCTCATTCTCTTTGTATGCAAAATGGCCGAACGCATTTTTGTATTCAATGTCATTCTCCATGGTGTGTAGGTAGTATCTCTTGTCCTCCCAATTCTGCATTACTCTTCTCAGTTTCCAATAATCCTTTTTCATCATGGCTACGTCAACATCATCATCCCAAGGGATAAAGCCTTTATGTCGTGCTGCACCCAACAAAGTGCCAGAACATAACCACCACTGTATGTTGTGCTCTTTACAAATATCTGCAAAAACCTTAAGCAGTTCTGCTAATTCTTTTTGATGCGTTCTTAGTCGTGAACCCTCTGGGTTGTATTGCCTAAAATCTGTTGTTGCCATTGCTGGGGATATTTTATGCGTGATGGTTGGATAGAGAGTCGAATAGTACCCTCCATTTTTCGGCGATGATGTGTGGAGCGTATTGAAGCCTTTTTTCTACAGACTTTCTTCTGATGGAATATTCTTCCTTCTCATTGAGATGAGCGATATGTATCAATGTGTCAGCATAAGCCCTTTCGTTGAATCGAGGAACGATAAAGCCGCACTCTCCATGAGGAGAGAGAATCTCTTTGATTCCTGATGTGGCCCCAAAGGCAACTCCGATGCAGCCTTGTGCCTGCGCTTCGGTCAGAGCTAAGGGCCATCCCTCTGTTTCTGAGGTAAGGCATACAATAGATGCTTTTCTATAGTAGTGTGCTACATCTCTTTTTCGTCCCTCAAAGCTTATTCGTTCCAGTTTTAGCTCTTTGGCCATTTCGCGTAGCATCTCATTGGCAGGCCCGTTGCCAACAATAACGAGGCGCCAATCGGGTAACTGATGCTGGATTGTCGACCAGATTCGTAGTAATCGGTCTACTCTTTTTGACCAGTTTTCCAATCTGCCACAGAAAAGAATCATCTTTTCTTTTTCGTAGCAAACTTGATCGACAGGACGCTCGGGGTTCTCTATTACATGGATATGATTATCCGTGGGGTCAATGTCCAATGCAGTAATGAGTTCGCTCCTATAGGAATCGCACAGAACCGTATATGCATCGCATTGCAGATAGTCCTTCATCGTACGCGTTATAGCCATCTGCATGGCTAAGGTGCCATCGGCAAATCGTCTCTTGTTAAAGGTATGCCACAGGATACGTCTGATCAATCCCTTCTGTCTCCTGTGAGTGATGATATGGCGCTGCCAAAAGGGCTCTCCATGGCATGCGAGGATAGTCTTTACTCCAGTCCGCATTCTTATCCCATCGATGTCGTAAATGGATTTGCCTACGGATACTAATATGTCAATGCCATTGGCCACAATAAACCTCTCGATATGTCGTGAACGCCTTGATTGTATTGCTTGTGATGGGATGGTACGGATGGTCAGTATCTTGTGGACATCATCTGGCATAAGACTATCTGCCAGTCTTGTAGTAAATACAAATATCTCATAATCCCCCCGGGATGAGAGGTGGCGTGCTATGTCTATGGTAATCCTTTCAGCACCTCCAGCGGGGAATGAGTTGTGTATGAATGCCACCTTTGTCATAATATTTCGAACTTAGACCTGTTGGGGAAACGTTGCTCAAATGCCAATAGGATGGTTTTGCGTAACTCTACATATCGCTCCTCTGTCAATTGTACGTCATTGATGCAAGCTAACTTTTTGGTGGGATGCAAGATGAACCTATGCAATTTGTCGGGTGAGGTCACTCCTACGGAGAAGTGTTTTTTTGATTGGCGTAGGTTGATAATTTTTCCCTTCAAGTACATGTAGTCGAGGAACAAGTACTGGTTCAAGTCATCTTTGGTGCGGATGCGGGTGAGTGAACTCTTGATCTCTTGTTCAATGGTGGCATACAACGCTTTGCACTCGCTTTTCAGTAAGGGAGAACAGATATGCTGTGGACGAAGAAAGGTCCATGATGGCTTCAGTCCCAAGGCCTTACGGGCCAAGCGGTCCGAGTTGCGGCATATGTGCTTGTACATATTGGATGGGAACCAATGACGGGATATCCCGATAACTCCTTTCCCTTCACGAAAGAAATCCTCGGGCTTGCAGAGAAGCATAGGGTACATGTCGTCATTGAAATAGAGAAACTCCTCGTCCAATCCTTCGATACAATGCAGATGCATCTCTATCGGATTGCAATTAAACGTAGGCAGATATTCGTTGGGTATGATATCGCTATGTAACACAATGTGCACCTCGTCTCTATTTATCCATTCAGGCACTTGGCTTTCATGTGATACCACCAAATGTACCTTGCGGATGAATGGCATATTCATTTCTATGCCGCGGAATAGGTAGCGCAACGTACCCCAATCGCGAAAACGCTTTTCCAATACGGGTTGGTTGGTATGCTGCTCGTAATCCTTTTGCCACACAGGGTCAAGTCCGTTGACGTATGTAATGACTATATCCATTGTCAGGTTTGTTTGTTAGGACAAAGGTACAACAAAATTTCGATTTGACGAGGATAATGAAGGTTAACTGTCTTTGTGGAGTGTGAAAAATTGGACGAGATTGAGCCGGATAAAATAGATTTTATAAGCTTTAGCTTTCTTAATCGTTTGAAAATGTATGAAGTGATTTGGCGTTTCGTGCGGTTTGTTCTAATTTAAGTGCTCGTTTCGCAAGCACAGAAATTAGGCGGCACCTCAGGAAATGGCAAATAAATTTGGATTTCCGTTCGGTTTGCACTAATTTTGTCCAACACAATACACAAACACACCAATTTAGCATGAAGAAAACATTTATCCTTTTGGCCTCGCTCTTGTCTCTGCAGGGTTGTATGTATACGGCTCCTGACAAGGAAGAGGTGCTTGGCATTATTGATCGAGTGAATACTTATTGGCAGGAGAACAATAGTCCTGAGGTGCGTCCTTTCTGGGACAATGCAGCTTACCATACGGGCAATATGGAGGTGTATTTCCTCACAGGGAATGAGAACCAATTGGCATATACCAAACGCTGGGCCGAGCATAACAACTATTGTGGCGCTACAAGCAATAATAAGGAGGAGTGGGTGTATTCGTATGGCGAACGCCCCGAGTATGTGTTGTTTGGTGACTGGCAAATTTGTTTCCAGACGTATGCCGACTTGTATAATCTGGAGCCCGATACGGTGAAGGTTGCTCGCGCCCGTGAGGTGATGGAGTATCAGATGAGTACGCCTAACAATGATTATTGGTGGTGGGCCGACGGGCTGTATATGGTGATGCCGGTGATGACCAAGTTGTATAATATCACGGGTAATCCTCTTTATTTGGATAAGCTGTATGAGTATTTTTCGTATGCACGGAGTATCATGTATGATGAGGAGACGGGCTTGTTCTTCCGTGACGCCAAGTATGTATATCCTCATCATAGGTCTAATAATGGCGGCAAGGATTTCTGGGCACGTGGTGACGGTTGGGTACTCGCCGGCTTTGCCAAGGTGCTGAAGGATTTGCCTGAGGATGATGCGCATCGTGGTGAATATATCGAACTGTATACTAAGATGGCCGAGGCGGTGAAGGCATGCCAGCAACCCGAAGGATACTGGACTCGCAGTATGCTCGACAAGAATCATGCTCCTGGTCCCGAGACAAGCGGTACGGCGTTCTTTACCTATGGTATCTTGTGGGGTATCAATAATGGGTTGCTTGATAGACGTGAATATTGGCCTACCGTGGAGCGTGCTTGGGAGTATCTGACGACTGTGGCATTACAGCCCGATGGGCGTGTGGGGTATGTGCAGCCCATTGGCGAGCGGGCTATACCGGGGCAGATTGTCGATGTGAACTCTACGGCAAACTTTGGCGTGGGAGCTTTCCTCTTGGCGGCATGCGAGATGGTACGCTATATTGATGCTCACTAATACCTATATATAATATATAAGGCGAGTGATAACAGATAGGGTTGTCGCTCGTTTTTTTTGTGTAGTATGGTATGTCTTCTCTTTGTGTACTATGTTGCATAACATAAAAACGAAATGCTTGAATCTTTGCCCATACGGCGAATATTTCGTACTTTCGCACCGTTTCTTGTAACAGATTGCAAGAATAATGTAGTTTTAACTAAAAAAATGCAATACTATGAAGGTTTATCAGACTAATGAGATTAAAAACATTGCCCTCCTCGGCAATGATGGTTCAGGAAAGACCACTCTCACAGAAGCGCTGCTCTATGAGAGTGGGGTTATAAAACGTCGCGGTAGAATCACGCACAAGAATACCGTAAGCGACTACTTCCCCGTAGAGCAGGAGTATGGTTACTCGGTATTCTCCACCGTATTTAGCTGTGAGTGGAACAACAAGAAACTCAATATCATCGACTGCCCGGGTAGTGACGACTTTGTAGGTGCCGCTACATCGGCTATCACTGTGACAGATACCACAATCTTGCTGCTTAATGGCCAGTATGGTTCTGAAGTGGGTACACAGACACACTTCCGTTACACCGAGCAGTTGGGCAAGCCCGTCATCTTCCTGGTAAACCAACTTGATAATGAGAAGTGCGACTACGACAACATTGTAGAGCAACTCAAGAGCATCTATGGCTCTAAGGTGGTGCCTGTGCAATATCCCGTACAGACCGGTCCCGATTTCCACGAACTCATCGACGTTCTCTTGATGAAGAAGTATTCATGGGGACCCGACGGTGGCGCTCCTACTATCGAGGATATCCCTGCTTCGGAGATGGAGAAGGCCAAGGAGTGGCACAAGGCACTCGTAGAGGCTGCTGCCGAGCACGATGAGGGCTTGATGGAGAAGTTCTTCGAGACCGAGTCGCTCACCGAGGACGAGATGCGTGAAGGTATCCGCAAGGGTATGGTAAGCCGCGGTATATTCCCCGTATTCTGCGTATGTGCAGGTAAGGACATGGGTGTACGCCGTTTGATGGAGTTCCTTGGTAACGTAGTGCCTTTTGTAAGCGAGATGCCCGCTATCCCCAATACCAAGGGCGAGGAGATTGCTCCCGATCCCAACGGCCCTACATCGCTCTATTTCTTCAAGACTGCAGTGGAGCCCCATATCGGTGGCGTTCAATACTTCAAGGTGCTCAGCGGTAAGGTGCGCGAGGGCGATGACCTTACCAATGTAGATCGTGGCTCCAAGGAGCGCATGGCTCAGCTCTTCTGTTGTGCCGGTGCCAACCGCTTTCCCGTAGAAGAACTCGTAGCCGGTGATATAGGTTGTACCGTGAAGCTCAAAGACGTGAAGACTGGCAATACCCTCTGTGGTAAGGATTGCGACTGGCAGTTCGACTTTATCAAATATCCTAACGCTAAGTTCTCTCGCGCCATCCGTCCCGAGAATGAGGCTGATATGGAGAAGATGATGAGCATTCTCAACCGTATGCGTGAGGAGGATCCCACATGGGTGGTTGAGCAGTCTAAGGAGTTGCGCCAGACGATCGTTCATGGTCAGGGTGAGTTCCACTTGCGTACCTTGAAATGGCGTTTCGAGAACAACGAAAAGCTCCCCATCCGCTTTGAGGAGACCCGTATACCTTACCGTGAGACCATCACAAAGGCAGCCCGTGCCGACTACCGTCACAAGAAGCAGTCGGGTGGTGCCGGACAGTTCGGTGAGGTGCACCTCATCGTAGAACCCTATTACGAGGGTATGCCTATGCCCGATGTATACAAGTTCGGTAACCAGGAGTTCAAGATCAGCGTGAAGGGGCAGGAAGAGTACACCTTGGAGTGGGGCGGCAAGCTCGTGTTCATCAACTCTATCGTGGGTGGTAGCATCGATGCACGCTTCATGCCCGCTATCCTCAAGGGTATCATGAGCCGCTTGGAGCAGGGCCCGCTCACCGGCTCTTACGCTCGCGACGTACGCGTTATCGTATACGACGGTAAGATGCACCCGGTAGACTCTAACGAAATCTCCTTCATGCTTGCCGGCCGTAACGCATTCAGCGAGGCCTTCAAGAATGCAGGTCCGAAGATCTTGGAGCCTATCTACGATGTAGAAGTTCTCGTGCCCTCTGACAAGATGGGTGACGTGATGGGTGACCTCCAGGGCCGTCGCGGTATGATCATGGGTATGAGCAGCGAGAAGGGTTACGAGAAGCTCGAAGCCAAGGTGCCCTTGAAGGAGATGTCGTCCTATTCTACCGCACTCAGCTCACTCACCGGTGGCCGTGCATCGTTCAGCATGAAGTTCTCAAGCTACGAGCTCGTGCCGATGGATGTACAGGAGAAGCTGGTTAAGGAGTTCGAGGCTAAGCAGCAGGCTGAAGATTAAAGCATATTTTGATGTATATAAGTGTAAGCCCTCTCGTTTTGAGAGGGCTTTTGCTTTTAAACTTTTTTGGAGGGAGGGGTATGAAAAGTTTTATGCATCCGTGCTGAAAACATGTTTTGCAACATGCGGATAGCAAAATATGTAGAATTTCTAATATTGTTAGTTTGTCGTTAATTGTGTAAATCAGACACTTATTGTTAATGTTAAAAAATATTTCAAAAAAGTTTTGATAAAGTTTGGTCAGTAAATTAAAAGTGTCTACCTTTGCATCCGCAATTGAGAGGGACGCCCCTTGAGGTTGTGTTAGAGAATCGTTCTTTGAAAATATTTTCCATACAGACAAGTAGTACAAGAAGCTATTTCATGATGTCGTCA
>JAFWXS010000038.1 GCA_017517925.1 Bacteroidaceae bacterium
AATGCCTATGTCAGTGTTAACCTTAGAGACAAGGAATCCCTTGTTACCGAGACGGTAGACCTCTCGGCACTGACCCAGTCGTTCCAGGACGACAAGGTGATCGACCGCAGCAATGATGCGATGGAGACCGCAGTGAAGGAGATCAAGGAGAGTGTGAAGATTGAGGACTTTGCCGATGTGATATACCAGTACCACATGACTACGGATATGGGATTCTACGATGGGTTCTACAGCTACATGAGCAGTATCAAGAGTTCCGGCAAATTGGAAAGTTCTCCGCGAACCTCTGTGCCTAACACTACCCATGTGATGATCAAGTCGATAGATGATACCTCACTGAGCGGTAGTACAAGCTGGTCGAACGAATATAGTACATACTTGATGAACCGCTTCCTCAACCCCTATACCACCTTCCTCTATTGGAGCGACTTCGCATTTGCACCGGGCATCGAGATGCGCAATTACCAGTACAACAGAGTGGTTGACAAGGTTCTCTCCAGTGAGAGCGCACATATCGAGTTTTACAACCCGATGATTAAGTATTGGCACGACCGTCCCAACTACCACGGACAACTGTTGTACTCTGTTGTCACGGTGAACACTAAAACGAATACGCATACTGGAGATTGGAACCTGTATGATTGGAACTATTATAAAAATACCATCAAGGGTGACAAGAAGCATGGTGTTCTTGTATTCAAGTCGGGCTACAGTCCATCATCGATGTATACCTTCATGAATCGCTATAAACAGCTGCGTCCGCAGAAGCTGCTGGGTAGCAATACCCGCTATGCCATCTCAGGCGATATGAATGTATGGTCACAGGTAAAGGACTATTCGTTGCGTATGATTGAGGCCGATGCCGTAGCCGTAGAGAACTTCACATATGGTATCTATGCATACGCGTTGAGCTTCTCAGTCAGCGCTGTTAAAAACGACCGTAAAGTCAAAGACGGAAATGCCAGAGACTGGTCGAAGGCCTACCATGATGTGGTGGTGCGTTCGGTAGCATCGACAGGTAGTGCCAGTGCCAGCTATGGCGATGTGGATATCGTATGGCGCCCCTATCAGATACCCTACATATGGGGCATGCGCTATGATCACATATACGAAGTATTCCCGCAGGAGCGCAAGACCGAGAGTGCCTACATCACGAACGGTATGGAGAATAGAAACACGATCAAATTTGATAGCCGCAAGTACCTGCAGGACAAGATTAGCAGTGTGAGCTACGTGTTCCTCCGTCCTGATAAGTATGACACGGGCAACAACGTTTCGGAACGCTATATGGTGACCGGACGCTACGGAACGGCTACGTACACCTACACGAAGTCCAAGCCCTTCAAGAGCGGCTACACATTCAAGTACAAGTTGCCCTACTGGTAACACAAAGAAAGGATATAGAGCAGTAAATATACAATGTTAATAAACGACTGATGATATGATAAGAAGATTGGCAGTGCTATTAAGCATGCTGGCAGCAGCGACACCTGCCCTCCGGGCACAAAGTGAAGCCGTGGAGCTATCCAGCGAACAGGATACGGTGACGGTATTTGTCGATGCTGATGGCATAACGCATACGATGAAGCAGATTGAGCCCCTCGACTCGGCAGCTATCGACTCTATGCCTACAGAGCACCGGTATAGCGTATTCGTAAATTCCCGTTCGTATGACGACTATATCTATGTGCGCTGGGCCCCCGACGAGTATGTGCCCTGGCGCATCCTCAACTACTGGGGATACGATGTGGTGCGCATCTATGAGGGCAAGAACGAGATTGAGGCCGACACCATCGCTCGGGTGAAGCCCCTGTCGCTGGAGCAGTTCAAGGCGACCTTCGAGGCCAGCGACACGCTGGCTGCCGCCGCCGCACAGATCATCTACGGCAAGCGCACCGAGTTTGGCAACACCGAGGCCCACCCCGAGTCCATGCAGTCCATCGTGGAACTCTACGAGGAGCAGCAGATGGTATACAGCTACGCCATGATGATTGCCGAGAAGCGACGCGACATTGCCATCGCCATGGGTCTGGCCTTCGAGGACCGCACGGCCAAGCCCAACCGAAAGTACAACTACATCATCGATGCCGTGGTGCCCGACACGATACTGAACGTGGGTACCTACATCACCCATGCCGACAAACTGGGTTCGTGGAAGCCCGAGAAGCTGAAGGTCAAGATCATCGACTCCATACAGGCACCCGCCAATGTGCAGCTGGTATGGCCGAGAACGGAGGAGTACACCACCTTCGACATCGAGCGCCGCTGTGTGAGCAAGGGCGAGGAGTGGGTGAAGCTCAACGACAAGCCCTATGTGATGATGCTGCAGGACGAGGCCCACGAAACAGGGAACAATATCTACATCGACGAGCGCGTACACCCCGGCACCTATGAATACCGCATCAAAGGCTACGACATGTTTGGCGACCTCACCACTCCCTGCGACCCGCACCGCGTGGAGATGCCCGACCTGATACCGCCCTCGGCACCACTGCTCGAGTATATCGAGATTGTGCGTGATGAGAACAGCGACCATATCGATGCATACATACACATCGTGAAGGACTCTATCGAGGAGGACCTCGTGGGCTATATCCCCTTCTACCAGAACCCCAACTACAAGGAACGCATCAACATCGACATCCCCGACAGCGTGGCCAGCCAGCTCAGCGACGACCAGCGCCGTCTGCTCAACGAGGGCATGATGATACCCCTCGTGAAGGAGCCCATAGCGCCCGGCGACACCATCATCAAGGTCGACGTCACCGGACTGGAGAGCGGTACGCTGGTCATCGCCGCTACCGACACGGCATTCAACATGACCATCTCCATGCCACTGCCCATACACATTGCCGACCTTACCCCGCCGGCACCCCCCACACGCCTGCGTGCGGCCATGGACATGAGCGGAATGATGATGATGAACTGGCGCCCCTCGACCTCGGTAGACATCGAGGGATACGAGGTGTACTGGGCCAACGACCTGACACACCCCTTCGCCCAGCATCCGGGATTCTACAGCGCCGACACGATGTTTGTCGATACTCTGTCGATGAAGACCGCCGAGCCCTACCGCTACTACTACGTGAAGGCACGCGACTATGCCGGCAACGGCTCTGTCCCCTCCGACACGCTGCGTGTAGAGCGCCTCACCATCGTGCCGCCATCGGTTTGCCGCATTGACACGCTATGGATGACCCCCAAGACGGTGAACATGAAGTGGCATCCCTCGTCGGAGCCTGACATTCTATGTTTCAACGTGTTCCGCCGCATGGATGGTGAACAGGATTGGCAGCTCTCCCGCGTGCTCACGCCCGACTCCATCGTCGATGGCCGCCTCACCATCGTTGACAGCCCCGAGCCCCATATGACCAAGCGCTACTACTACGCTATAGAGACCATCAACCGCAGCGGCCTGTCGTCGGGCATGTCGTTTGCCACATCGTTCCTCTTCAAGGGCGAGGTGGTGCTGCCCATCGAGATCAAGCTCTTCGGCCACTTCAACGAGGAAACCAAGAAGGCGCAGCTCGCCTGGGAGATGAAGGGCCTCACCGAGGCGGTAGCCAAGGATGCCTACCTGGTGATCTTCCGCAAGCGACCCGAGGATGAGTTCTTCCGACACCTCAAGTCGGTATCGGTGCATGACACCCACACCGTCGACAACGGCCTGCGCCCTGGTGAAGAGGCTCAGTACGAGATGCGCCTGCGTACCAATGAGGGACGATTTAGCCCCTATAGTAACCGAGTGATAATAAAGAATACGGAGAAGGTAGAAGAGGTGAATGATTAAAGGCGAATAGCTAAAAGGAAAGTGGGTTGAGATACCCTTATCCCTTTTAATGCCGAAATGATAAAATATGATATGAGAAAACTGACTTACATATTACTCAGTACGATACTGTTTGCCATGACTTCATGCGAAGAGTTGTTTGAGGCGGGAATTACCATCGTCGACGAGCTGGAGTCCTATCCCATCACAGGATTCCGCCTTTCGCACCGTCAAGCTGATATGCTTGTGGGCGACTCGCTATATTTTACAACTGCTACGACGCCCGATTCTGCAGAGGTTACCTATAAGTGGGTGCTCTCTGATCCCGAGACTCGGGTGGTGCGCATGATAGGACGACGTCTCTATGCCCGCGAGATGGGCGAGGTGAAGGTGTATGTGAAAGCATTTCCTGTGGGGCAATCAGAGGGGGATATTCACCCCGACTCCGTGTTGCAAGACTCATGTATAGTGGACGTGGTGGAACGCATTGAGGTACCCCTCAATGAATTTCCCTATGAGATGGTAGTGACAGCCAATTTAGAGATTGCCGATACCATCGTAACCGATTCTATGCAGGCTTCGCGACTAGTAGCTGTAGTGGACAAGGAGGTACGTGGCCGTGCCGTGCTACGTCGTGCATATGGTATCCCCTATCTGGAGATGCGTATAGGTAGTAGAGGAACCTATGGAGAGAGGATTACTTTCGAGTACTATGACAATATCCATTATTTAAGGCATACGTTCCCTGAGATAACCTTCGACGGAGAGTCGCACGGTACCTTATCAGCCCCCGTCGTCTTTCGCATCGAGGAACCGAATTTTGAAAGTTCACAGATAAAATACGAAAAATAGATAAGCTATGATGAGAAGAATGTTATTGGCTTTATGCCTGATACCGGCTATGCTCATGGCCGAGGAGGAACTGAAGATGTATAGCCACGTGTACCTGAAGTTGCACAGTGGTGAAGTGTATGAAATACCTATCGAGCATGGGTCGAAAATGCACTCGTATGCCTTAGGTAGTGGCACTAAGGCCTATTTTGTAGTGGATATCACGGGCAAGGAATGCTTCTACCAGTTTCGTCGAGAGGAGATAGCCATAATGAAACTTGTGGAGGATACGGAGCATGTGGACATCGACACACCGACGATTGAGAACGATGTGCATGCATCGAAACTGCAATATAAATTGGGCGAACTGAAGGTGCACCACACGCTGGAAGGTGCACGAATCACCATCGTCAATACACAAGGGCATGTGGTGTATACTGGAATGGTGGAGGAACCCTATGCGGTGAATCTCGGATTCCTTGGCGATGGAATATATATAGCTAAAGTGAACGAACACACCCTTAAAATCAAGAAGTAATGAAACGGACTATGCAATATATCATAGCCATGGCAGCGGTGCTGTGGATGGCTTTACCCCAGGTGAAAGCACAGGGACTGGAAGAGGACTTTGATCCGGGCATCATGTATATCCTGCGTGGCGAGGAGGTAAACATCAACTTTGAGGAGGGTAACGAATGGGAGATCACCTTCACCGCACTCGATACACTGGGTAATGAGTACTACTCGCCCGTGGGTATGGAGATAAAGGGTGGTGTGTATAACGACTCTACCTATGTGGTGATGCAGACGATAGACAGCATCGTGATGTATCAGCCCGAACCGGTGATGCAACCGGGTGTATTTGTAATCACTAGAGAGTATTTCCCTTACATCACACAAGTGGATGGTAATATGGCGATATACTTCTCGAAAGACATTCCCTTGGCCTTGCCTGTAGTGGGACAGAAGACAGTATGTAATATTTTCGAGGAACCTCTGCGTTGTGGATTCGTGGGAACCATAGCTGAAGTATATACTGAGGGAAATGAGACTGTGATAGTTAGAGACGAATATATGGCCCCGCTAGAGAGCTACTATAAAGAATTGTTGTACTCGGGAGTTGGAGGCTATACCGCTGAGGAAGACTCTGCCATAGCCCAAGCAAGAACGATGTATCGTGTAAGGCGTGGAGTGCCTGCCAAAGCTCCTTCTATAGACAAGCAATGGGAGATTAAAACAACATCTAATGGTTTGCAACTTGCTGCTGGATGGAAACTGAATGAGGTAGAAAAGAAAATAGGTGCAGTAACCATTGGACTGGATGGAAGCCTCATGGCAAAAGCTGATTTCAAGGTAAATTCATCAATAACCGATCTTTCAAATGCTAAAATAGGCTTAGATGTAGGCTGTAGTGTGGTTGGAAATTTGGCTGGTAATATCGGAATAGAGGAAAAGGACAAGGTCAGAATATTGGGTATAGCTACGAAAAAGGAGGATTTGCCTTTTAACTCAAAGTTTAATATAGGAGCAGGAATGTATTTAGACTGGTCGGCTGCATCAAAGTTTATCATAGAAGGAGAAGTTGAAGCCAAAATGACATACTCCCTCGAAATTAATAAATTTGAGTTGACCCGTTCGTTCAACTTAGGTCAAGAAGGTAATGGAAAATTTGCAGTGACAGGAGAACTTGATGGAAAGGCTAAAATTATCTTTGGATTTGAAGGGGAATTGAATGTAGGCAAATACTACAACACTAAACTGAACGCAGGAATTATCTATCCAGAAATTACGGGAAAGATGAAAGCATGGTATACGCCTGAAGATTATAGTGATGAAATAACTCCTGCAAAACTCTTGGAAAACTACAAGAAGTTCGATGAGGGAAATCGGGTAACCAATGGCATTGGAGCATACTACGGAGCCGAAGCAGGATTTGATACGATTGTCTTTAAGTTCAAGGCCAGTGATATTGAAAAACCGGAGGCAGCTACCCGTGCTGATGATGGAATGTTAAGTACAGAGTTTACGAGTTTTGATTTGTCATCTGACAAAATGTCCCTGAAAGGAAAGCTCTTTGGAATCGAAGTAGAAGGCAAGTTGGGCTTGGACGGAAAAACATGGGAATTTACCGCTAAATATGGAGAGTTGGAAGGAACGGTTAAAGGAGTGCGTAAAGATGGCTATTGGACGATTTCTCGCATAGGAGCCTCTAACTCTGCAACCAAGTACTGGTTCAACTACGAGTATCATTTCGTTTATGGATTGGACAAGAAGAAGTCAAAATATACAGTGGGCATTACGGAAGGAGACAATCGTAGATACGGTATTCAAATCAAGGGAGAGAACCGGGTGCTATTCCCGCATAAACTACATTTATGGACATACAATCACGAGACGAAGAAGTGGGATAAAAAGGATGTAGGTAAAATCGAAGCGTTGCCCAAGAAAATAGCCGAATTCAATCCTGCAGTGTCGCTACGCCGTGGAGGCACATACACGGTGATGCCTGTATATGGTATACCTATGATAGATGATGTTGACATCTATATGTCGGACAAGGCGATTATTGACAGCATGCTGGTTCCCTACGACCAATTCTTGACGGGTGCGAAGATGAAAGACTTCAACACCCTTACAATCACAGGTAACATTGACGACCTAATGATAAGCGATCTCAAGAAAGGAAAGAAAGTGGAGGCTGGATACACGGTATTGGATAACAATGGAGGATTGGTGTATTACGAGGCATTTGACCTGGACAATTTCGGTCATACTATCTTTGATATCGACATTGATGCAACGGGATGGGAGCCCGGGGAGTATAAGGTGGTGCTGAGCCAGAAGGTAGGAAATCACGAAGAGGTGAACTCTGACCCCGTCACATTCGAACGACTGGATATGGGAGCACCAATACTGCAGGCTATCAACCACTCGGAAGACATCTCTTTTACAAAGGGACTGACCTTCAGAGCCGATGTGATGGAAGCACCCGATGCGGATGACAAGTTCGGTTTTGAGATTCTGAAATGGAACACAGAGACCGTGGTGGCAGAGAAGTCGGCACTGGGTAGTGAATGTATGAAGGATGATAATACATTTGAGCTTACCTATACAGGTTCAGACCTGACACCTTCAAACACCTACGAGGTGCGTGCTTTCACCATACGTGACCAAGGCAAGAAACTGTATAGCCAGGATAGCTATGAGTTTGTAGCACCAAGTCCCATCTTCGACATCAAGGCATTGGTAGAGTATGAGGCTGTGACATTGATGGCTGTGGTACCCAAGAACGTAGTCAATCCGTCAAATCCGGAGAACATACCCTCTTACGTGAAATTGCAATTCGAGTTGATTGAGAAGGAGAACCTCATAGATGGTGATTGGGAGATGACAGATACCGATGACATACTCCAGATTGATGCGAAAGTTCTTGGCAGTGGCGAGGTATGGGGACTCTCACGTGACGTTACAGGACTGGAAGATAATACGGAGTATTGCTTCAGAGTGTATATCTATGTCAGCAAAGACAAGCTCCTCTATAGTGATACGCAGACATTCAAGACCAAAGACACGTATGGTCTGAAATACTCTACCGATGTGAATGCACGCAAAGCTACCATCAACGCTACATGCACCGACTATGCAGCAAAAAAAGACAACGCACGCGTACGCTTCTATTGCTCGACCAGCAAATCGGCAGTAGAGAGAGGTTCTGAAAGCTGCATCATCGTGGAAGACAATGAAATCGAAAGCAAGACAGCTTCGGTAGTGGTCGAGGGACTTGATCCGGAAACCACCTACTACTACAAGGGTGTGCTAATGTTCGAGGAGAAAAACGAGCAGGGTAACATCACGACAAAGGAGAAGCCTGGAACTGTGGCAAAGTTCACTACCCCCGACCCCTATGGAATAGAGACCAACGATGCCGTAGTAGAGGATGCCATGGTGACACTCAAGGCTACCATCAGCGAGTCGGCAAAAGCTGAGATGGAAAGCGAAAACTATAATACAATCTACGCAGCATTTGACCTGGTGGCCAAGGAGCATGAGGGCGATCTCAAGCAAGGGACCTCCAGTAACAATGTGACCCGTATCACAGACCTCACGCAGAATGGCACTAACCTCTCGGTTGACGTATATCTTGAGCCTGGTACGGAGTACTGCTATCGCGCACTCATCTATGTGGACGGAAAGGAATATTACGGCAACACCAAGTCGTTCACGACATTGGAGTATGATGGTGGACTGATACCGCTCGTGCGTAAATATCGCCCCGACGCATCGGCACCTTGGGTACCCATCATTGTGAAACCCGAAGAGAAGCATCTGGCTACGCCCCTAAAGGAGCTGATCAAGGAATGAACCTATCATCTGCACGAAACACAAAACACAATATATGGTCATGAGCAACACCATCCATTATCTGCCGGCAGCAATCATTGCATTGCTGCTGGTAGTGGTGGCTATGCTCGTATGGATGCTGCAGCAGGCGGTGCGGAAACAGAGAAGGCTGGAGGAAAAGATAGAACAACTGCAGACGAAGATACAGTACGAGGAGAATAAAGAAATAAACAATGATAAATACCTGAAATTCAGGTATACAGGAAGAGGCGAAAAGCACATCTCTAGCGTCTTAAATGGTATGACCGACACAATGGGTCGCATGCACTCTGATGCTCAGTTTGCAGGTTCATCTTCAGTGCCTGCTCACGTAGAGATGATGGGCTTCCTCGGCATCGGTAACAACCCCATGGTAGGTTGCACCGTAGCTTGCGCCGTTGACGTAGCTCAGGCTTTGAACAAGTAATCTGAAAGATTTTCTTAATAAAAAATCCCTGTAGTGCGCACTACAGGGATTTTTTATTTAATTTTGTTCCATCATCTATACCAATAAGACTCCTACCAATGAGAAATCTAAGGATTATTTCAGTAAACATCTCTTTTTCTATTATATGCAGTATTCTTTTGTCGGCTTGCCAAGATACATATGAACTGGACGATAATGTTATTCGTCACTATACCATTGATATTGATGCTACAAGCAAGGGGGAGGTGATTCCCAACGTGGTTTCAAATCTGAATGTTTGGAATATGTCCAACACTTTCAAGAACCCATCTCCAAATGAAGAAAACAACATTTTTGATTTCGTCGAATACATTCAATTGATGACAGCCACTGGTGGCTCACAGGAAAGGGACCTTTTTCAAGACCCGAATGACAAGTCTACTCTCGAGGACTACAAATTCGAGGGGCTTATAGAAAACTGTAGGGGAATCCTGTCACTCGGTTGCAAACCACATATCAAGTTAGGAAATGTACCGTCAAAATTCACTAAGGAGTATAAAACCGCAGCCTTTGGGGTAAATGTTTACGCACCAGAGAATTATGAGGCCTACTATAATTATATCAAAGCCATTGTTCAAGCGCTGGCAGATACTTTCGGAAAGGAGGAAGTGAAGAGGTGGCACTGGGGCGTATTCACGGAATATGAGAATTCTGATTGGTTTGTCGGAACAGACGAAACTCCTGAAAACACGGCCAATGAATTTTGCAAACTGTATGACTGGACTGTCCAGGCAGTAATAGATGTCCTTGGTGAAGATGTCTATATCGGAGCGCATTCAATGACCGTGACGGAAGGGTTGTGGGACGAAGAAATATTCATTCGTCACGTTGCTACAGGAAAGAACCATTGTACCGGGAAAGTTGGTACACGGATAAGTTATCTGTCAACCTCTTTCTATGATGTGGAACCAGGAATCCCAACATCTGGCAAACAGCTTGCAGAATGCATAGGCTATCTAAAGACTACCGCTGAAAAGTATGGACTTACCGACTTGACCTACGGAGTGGATGAGGGACGAATTCTCTACGGAAAGGCAGGTACAACATCTCGTGACCTGTTTTCTCGTACGGTCGGACATACCTATATGGCAGCGTATGACGCCAGATTGTATGCGCATTTGCTAAATTCCGGAGGGACATACCTGTCTTCATGGGATTATCTTTCAGAGAGTCTTTTCGATGGCAACCCCAGCATCTCATATCATGTAGCCAAGAATATTCACGCAATGGCAGGTATGAGCCGATTACAGACGGTCATCAGAGCAGACAAATCTCCGCATGACACTGAGGTTGGAACCATCGCAGGAATAGATCAGCAAAGTGGAAAGATGTGCATCATGGTATACAATTTCGGAAATTCTCTCACCTACGCAGCAAAAGCGGACATGCATCTCTCTATAAAAACAGAATCCGAGAAGGAAGAGTATAATGTAAGCACATTTAAGGTCGACGACGACTGTAATTGGTTTGACGAATGGATGAATGATTGCCGTAAATTAGGAATAGAGGATTCTATGTTTAAGCAGTCGCCTGATGATGCTTGTGGCATTCTCCATACCTTAAACAATGAATGGGCCAAAGAGCAGTACAGAGCATTACTTCCCAAATACAAACTATGTAGCAAGTTGGAGTCAGAGACGAGCACAATATCATCTTATTCGCCTGGAACTCTCATATTTGACGTAACTCTCCCTCCCAATACCGTTTGGTTTATTCATGTTGAGTAAGAAAATCAAAAACAAGTAAACTTTACCCTATTCTACTGATAGGAAATCTCCACAAACTGTAGCTGTTGGATTAGATAAAAAAAGTTAAAAGGTTTGTTTGTTTTCACTTTTCCCCGTTGTTTGTTTGTTTGTTTGTTTGGAAAATAATGACTAAGTTTGCAGTATAATTTTAGTATTCGGTAAGGAACTATGCAAATTATAATACTTTCCGGCGGCTTGGGTAAACGCCTGTGGCCGTTGTCAAACAGTGCACGATGCAAACAGTTCCTGCAGTTGTTACAGGCTCCCGATGGACAGAAGGAGTCGATGGTGCAGCGTGTGGTGAGGCAGATAGGCGAGTCGGCACTGGATGCCTCGGTGACTGTAGTGTCGGGGGCTTCACATCGCGACTCCATAGAATTGCAATTGGGGGCAAAGGTTGACTCGGTGATTGAGCCCGATCGCCGTAATACGTTCCCCGCCATTGCTTTGGCGGCATCCTACTTGGCTATGGAAAAGGCTTGCTCGCCCGATGAAGTGGTAGTCGTGGTACCCAGCGACACGTACGCCGAAGACAACTACTTCGATGCCGTGGCGCAGATGGTGGCACTTGTCAATCGGCGCGTGGCCGAGATTGTGCTCATGGGCATCGCTCCAACGGGGCCGTCCAAAGCCTTTGGCTATATCGTGCCCACTGCAGAGCCCAGAGATGGCTACTGCATGGTGAAGCGCTTCACTGAGAAGCCCGATGTGAAGGGTGCCGAGGAACTGATAGCGCAGGGTGCCTATTGGAATGCCGGTGCGTTTGCTTTCCGGTTGGGCGATATCATGAATGTTGTGGAACGATATGTGCAGGCCGATAGCTTTGCCAGCTTGCATCGCCGCTACAGCGAGCTCCCGAGAATCAGCTTCGACAATGAGGTTGTTGAGGCTTGTCCCTCGATGGCTGTTGTCCCCTACGAAGGGCTGTGGAAGGACTTGGGCGACTGGAATACGCTCGTAGAAGAGCTTCCTGCAACCACGATGGGCAATGTCGTCCTCGGCGAATCCACCAAGGATACGGCCGTAATCAACGAACTCAGTCTGCCTGTTGTCTGCGATGGTGTAAGCAATATTGTGGTGGCTGCCGGACACGACGGCATACTCGTATGCGGTCGAGATTCGTCGGAGTATATCAAACAGTATATCAACCCCATCCACATGCGTCCCATGTTTGAGGAGCGCCGCTGGGGCACCTACCGCGTGCTCGACGATACCCGCTATGCCGATGGCTCTCATTCGCTCACCAAGAGCATCACATTGCATCCTGGCAAGCACATCTCCTATCAGATACACCACCACCGCACCGAGGTGTGGACCTTCGTCGAGGGCGAGGGCCTCTTCGTGCTCGACGGCGAGGTGCGCCGCGTGAAGGCGGGCGATACGGTCATCATCCCCGTAGAACATTATCATTGCATCAAGGCAATCACCGAGCTCACCTTCATCGAGGTGCAGATGGGCAACCCGCTTATCGAGGAGGATATAGAGCGCTTCGACTGGGATTGGGAGAAGGTTGTCTGTTGTCAAAAAAATAAAAAGAATATATGAAAAAAGCATTGATCACCGGGGTCACCGGTCAGGACGGTTCTTTTCTGTCCGAATTTCTTTTAGGTAAGGATTATGAGGTGCACGGTACCATTCGCCGCTCGTCGGTAGACTTCCGTGAACGTATTGCCCATCTCGAGGGCAATCCTCACTTTCATCTCCACTATGCCGACCTGGGCGACTCGCTCAGCCTCATGCAGGTCATCGGCAAGGTGCGTCCCGACGAGATATACAACCTCGCGGCACAGAGCCACGTGCAGGTGAGTTTCGACTCGCCCGAGTTTACGGCCAATGTGGACGCTACGGGCGTATTGCGTGTGCTTGAGGCCGTACGTCTCTGTGGACTCACCGAGACTTGCCACATCTACCAGGCATCCACCTCGGAGCTCTATGGTAAGGTAGAGGAGGTGCCGCAGAATGAGAACACACCGTTCCATCCCTACAGTCCCTATGCCGTGGCCAAGCTCTACGGACACTGGATCGTGAAGGAGTATCGCGAGGCTTATAACATGTTCTGCTGTTCGGGTATCCTCTTCAACCACGAGAGCGAGCGTCGTGGCGAGACCTTCGTCACTCGCAAGATTACCCTCGCTGCTGCCCGCATAGTGCAGGGGAAGCAAGACAAGCTCTATCTTGGCAATCTCTCTTCATTGCGCGACTGGGGCTATGCCAAAGATTACGTGGAGTGCATGTGGCTGATGTTGCAGAACGACAAGCCCGAGGACTTCGTCATTGCCACTGGCGTGCAGCATTCGGTGCGCGACTTCTGCTACTACGCCTTCAAGCACGTGGGCATCGAACTCGAGTTTGTAGGCGAGGGATCCGATGAGAAGGGAGTCGTCAAGAGCATCGATCCTCAGTCGCCTGCTATTGCCAATTCTCAGTTGGCGGTAGGTGATGTGCTCATCGAGGTGTCGCCCGACTTCTTCCGTCCTACCGACGTGGTGAACCTCTGGGGAGACCCCTCGAAGGCGCGCGAGAAGCTGGGATGGAATCCCCAGAAGACCACCTTCGAGGAACTGGTGAGGATTATGGTCGAGTCCGATATGGCCAAGGTCGCTGTAGAGCGTGCCAGCGAGCACATCACTACCAACCTCGTGGAGTATTTGGAGAAGGGGATTGTAAAATAATTTATAGAGGAGTTACAGGAGTTCAGGAGTTCAGACAAATGATTTTTTCGCAGTCTTACATCGCTGAGAAATTCATCGTCGAAACTATTGTCTGAACTCCTGAGCGAAGCGAAACTCCCGAACTCCTGAACTCCTGTAACTCCTGAACTCCAATAAAAATGAACGAATCGATGGAAAAGAACGCAAAAATATACGTAGCCGGGCATCGCGGCATGGTAGGCTCGGCCATCGTGCGCGAGCTGCAGCGACAGGGCTACACCAACATCATCACCCGTACGCATGCAGAGCTCGACCTCTGCCGTCAGGATCAGGTGGAACGCTTCTTTGCCGAGGAGCGCCTCGAATATGTGTTTCTCGCAGCAGCCAAGGTGGGCGGCATCATTGCCAACCAGAGTGCCTTGGCCGACTTCATGTACGACAACATGATGCTCGAGATGAATGTCATCCACGCCGCATGGCAGAACGGCTGCAAGAAGCTCGAGTTCCTCGGCTCCTCGTGCATCTATCCGCGCCTGGCACCTCAGCCCATGCCTGAGAGCTGTCTGCTCACCTCTGCCTTGGAGCCTACCAATGAGGCTTATGCCCTGGCCAAGATTTCGGGCTTGAAGTACTGCGAGTACCTCAACCGCCAGTACGGCACCGACTTCATCAGCGTGATGCCCACCAACCTCTACGGCCCCAACGACAACTATCACCCCACACATAGTCACGTGTTGCCAGCCCTCATCCGCCGTTTCCACGAAGCCAAAGAAGCAGGTCTCACCACAGTCACCTGCTGGGGCGACGGCACCCCGCTCCGTGAGTTCCTTTATGTAGACGACCTCGCCAACCTCTGCGTATTCCTCATGAACCACTATAGCGGCAACGAGACCGTCAATGCCGGCACCGGCAAGGAGGTCACCATCAAGGCACTCACCGAATTAGTGGCCAAGGTGGTAGGCTACGAAGGCGAAATCCTGTGGGATACCTCCAAACCTAACGGCACCCCACGCAAGCTGCTTGACGTATCCAAGGCCGAGGCATTAGGGTGGAAGTATCAAACCGAATTGGAAGAGGGCATCCGTCTCTCCTACGAGGACTTCCTCAACAATCCCATGCGTGCCGAGCGATAATAAAAAGGTGGATAGTTACTCTATCCACCCATCACTAAATGGCTGATTGCCTCTGCTGCCTCCTCACGGCATGCCGAGAAGCTGGGCCAATCGTTGAGGTCGATGAGATAGGCGGTGCCATCATTGATGATGGCATCGCCTCCATATATAATAGGAAGATGATCAGTCTTCTCTATCTGACGGATGATGGAGCGCTTGATAACTTCAGCATCTTCAGTATTTTTTTCCGTATTGGATGTAGGGAGGACAACGCCACTCCATTTGTCATATCCTGGAAGGCAGTGAAAGAAGCCGGTCCCACGTACGGCATAGAACTTGATGCAGGGGCCTTCCTTGTGTTCCATTACTACCACCTTATCAATACCGCGTGCATGAAATTGGGCGAGGCATTGTGTGTAAGATTCAGCATCATCCACGCGGCACACGTCATCAGGTTCTTGGGCACACATGCCGGTTCGCTTCACCCAGCAGGGAGATGCCATAGTCTCGGGTCGTGGCTCTGAGGTCGAGACAATCCAAGTCCTGGGGGTAGGGATATGATGCGCGGCACATAGTCGGGCCAATGAGGCTCGCTCTACACCGCGGACGCTTTCGGTAGGATTGATGATGCGGCATCCCGCTTCCTCCCATCCCTGCAATATCGCGAGTGCTCGGGGCGAGCGTGCCATGTGGAGTACGATGTCGGGCATCGGGGTGTCCGTCTCCAAGTCTTCCTCATGGACAAGGCGCACCGCATGGCCCATCGACTCTAAGCGAGTGGCTACGGCACGTAGTATCGCTTCGTCATGCTCTGCCATGCCAGGAGAGTAACAAGTTGCCCGGAATATGCCCAACACCCTTTTCATATACCTGTATTATTATGGTAGTGCAAAAGTAGTAATAATTTATTGAATGGCGAAATGTTGTATAATGTTGGCATTATGCTTACCTTTGTTGTCTCAATCGAATGAACGATGCAAACCGATATAAAGAACGAACTGAACGAGAGTCAGCTTGCAGCGGTGTTGTATAACGACGGCCCCTCATTAGTGATTGCGGGCGCAGGCTCGGGCAAGACACGTGTACTCACCTACAAGGTGGCTCATCTCATGGAGTTAGGGTTGGAGCCGTGGCGCATACTGGCACTGACCTTTACCAACAAGGCGGCGCGTGAGATGCGCGACCGTATAGGCAAAAG
Organism: Bacteroidaceae bacterium; assembly: GCA_017517925.1. Taxonomy (GTDB): domain Bacteria; phylum Bacteroidota; class Bacteroidia; order Bacteroidales; family Bacteroidaceae; genus UBA1189. The sequence continues at coordinate 16,156 of JAFWXS010000038.1, forward strand.
GGTGGGGGAGCATCGCGCACGATACCTGTGGATGGGTACTTTTCATAGCATGTTCCTGAGGATACTGAGGTCTGAGGCCGAGCATATAGGGTTTGCACCCAACTTCACCATCTATGACCAGACCGACTCGAAGAGCCTGCTCAAGGCCATCATCAAGGAGATGCAGCTTGACGACAAGGTGTACAAGGCCAACGTCATCCAGTGTCGTATATCGAATGCCAAGAACCGACTGATGACGGCGCAGATGTATGCCACCGATGCCATCGCTGTGACCGATGACCGCCATGCCAAGGTACCCGAGACGCGCGAGATATACCTGCGCTACCAGGAGCGTTGCCGGCAGGCAGGGGCGATGGACTTCGATGATATATTGCTCTATACCTACCTGCTCTTCCAGAACCATCCCGAGGTACTGGCACGCTACGCCTCGCAGTTTGCCTACGTGCTGGTAGACGAGTACCAGGATACCAACTACGCACAGCACAGCATCGTGTGGCAACTCACACGGGAGCACCAGCGTGTTTGTGTAGTGGGAGACGATGCGCAGAGCATCTACTCGTTCCGTGGGGCGAACATCGACAATATCCTCGGATTTACCCGACAGTATACGGGGGCACGCATCTTCAAGCTGGAGGAGAACTACCGCTCCACGCAGATGATTGTGGGCGCGGCCAACAGCCTTATCGAAAAGAACCGCGAGCAGATACGCAAGGAGGTGTTCTCACGACAGGATGTGGGTACTCCTCTGCAACTCATCGAGGCCTACTCCGACGTGGAGGAGGGCGAGATTGTGGCTCAGCGTATCGGTATGCTAAAGCGCAAGGAGGGACTCTCCAACGACCACTTTGCCATCCTCTACCGCACCAACGCGCAGTCGCGTATCTTTGAGGAGGCGCTGCGCAAGAACGGCATCGCCTACCGCATCTATGGCGGTCTCTCGTTTTACCAACGCAAGGAGGTGAAGGACGTGATTTCGTACTTCCGCTTGGCTGTGAATCCGCACGATGAGGAGGCCTTCAAGCGCGTCATCAATTACCCGGCACGAGGCATTGGCGACACTACGGTGGGCAAGATTATGGCTGCGGCATCAGACCATCGGGTAAGCCTGTGGACCGTTATCGGTGACCCTGCTGAATACAACCTTGCGGTGAATAAGGGTACGCTCACCAAACTGAACAACTTCTATAACCTCGTGAGCCGTTTCATAGAGCAGGCACAGATTCTCGATGCCTACGAACTGGGTCGTATGGTGGTGCAGGAGAGCGGTATCATGACCGACCTCATGCAGGACCGCACAGTGGAGGGCGTGAGCCGTCTGGAGAACGTGCAGGAGTTGATGGACGGTATGGACGATTTCTTGCAGTCGCGCCGGGAGGAGGGCGACGAAGCGGTGATGCTCACCGACTTCCTGAGCGATGTGGCGCTGCTCACCGACCAGGACAAAACCGAGGAGGACGACACCCCTAAGGTGACACTGATGACCGTGCACGCCGCCAAGGGCCTCGAGTTCGACACCGTCTTCATCGTCGGCATGGAAGAGCAACTCTTCCCCTCCATGATGGCTTACGACAGCCCCCGACAGATGGAGGAGGAGCGACGGCTGCTCTACGTAGCCATCACGCGTGCCGAGCAGCGCTGCCTGCTTTCCTATGCCAAGAGCCGTTTCCGCTTCGGCAAGGTGGAGTATGGTATGCCCAGCCGATTCCTGAAGGATATTGATAAAGGATATATCGATGGAGAGGACCCCTCTAACTCCCCCATTTGGAGGAGACCCCAATCCTCGCAGAGCCTTTGGGGCGCATCGGAGTCTCCGCGATTCATGAGCAGCCGCGCTACACAAACGACACGTACTTATCAGAGTGCATCAAGCACACAATCTACCCAGAGGAAAAATATTATCTCCGCGAAGTCTGAAGCTCCTTCACTTCGGGAGAGGGTGGGGGGGGAGTCTCCTCGTCGCCTTGTTTCGGCCAATACTACGGGGGGGGCCACTCGTGTGGTGCAGCTCACTCCCGGACAGTTTATCGAGCATGAACGTTTCGGGGTGGGCGAAGTACTCAAGGTTGAGGGTACGGGTGAGAATACCAAGGCGCACATTCGCTTCAAGAATGCGGGCGACAAGCAGCTGCTGCTTAAGTTTGCACGTTTCCGTGTGTTGGGGTAATGCTGTATGTTGGTAAACAAAAGGAATCATCATTATAGAAATATAATAATATGGTAGATTTGGACAGGTTAGTAATACAGGTGCGTGAGGTTGCCGTAAGTGTAGGATGCTTCTTGAAGGAACAGCGTGCAGCCTTTGACCGTTCGGCTGTACAGGAGAAAGGTCCGCACGACTATGTTTCGTATGTAGACAAGGCTTCGGAAGAACGTCTGGTTGCAGCGCTGTCGGTATTACTCCCAGAAGCCGGTTTTATTACCGAAGAGAAGACTATCGGTCAATATGCGGGGGAAGAGTATTGTTGGGTGATAGACCCTCTGGATGGTACGACTAACTTTATACACGATATGGCCCCCTATTGTGTAAGTATAGCTTTGCGCAATAGTACCGAGGTATTGCTTGGTGTAGTGTATGAAGTATGCCGCAATGAGTGTTATTGGGCATACAAGGGAGGAGGGGCTTACTTGAACGATAAATCTATACGTGTGTCTGATATAACTTCTATGAATCAGGCACAGATATTGCTTGGTTTCCCTTACGATAGCGAGCATTTTCGTCCTGTAGTACTCGGCCTGATAGGGCAGATGTATGGTACGGTAGGTGCTGAACGCTTGTTGGGCTCGGCTGCGGTGGAACTTTGCTATGTAGCTGCAGGCCGTGCCGAGGGGCGTATAGAGGGATTTCTTGGTCCGTGGGATGTGGCAGCCGGCTGCTTGATACTCTCTGAGGCTGGTGGGCGTGTCACCGATTTTAATGGTGGCGATACGTATCTCAGTGGTCGTGAAGTGTTGGCTTCGAATGGACATATTCATTCCCAATTGTTGCATGCAGTCAAACATAGTATCGCATGTAGTGGGTGGCTTTGAATTTTCTTATTCCCCTTCAATAATAATGTCGTAACTGTTTGTCCGATAAACTGTTTCAGACACTGTCCGTATGGCTGTAATAGGCTAAGCTTTAATCTATGCCGAAGTGCGAAGGAAGAAAACTTAGCAAGTAAACTTGCTTTTTCTCTCGCCTTGCACTAATTTTAACTTGCCTTCGTAAGCAGAAATTAGGCTGCGGCTCGGAAAAATGCAAGTAAACTTGCTTTTTCTCTCGCCTTGCACTAATTTTGCAAGATATTTGAAATACTATACACTTATTATATGGGATTCTTTTCATTTTTCTCAAAAGACAAGAAAGAGGTGCTCGACAAGGGATTGTCGAAATCCAAGGAGAGCGTGTTGGGTAAGATTACCCGAGCTATAGCGGGTAAGTCGAAGGTGGATGATGAGGTGCTCGACAACTTGGAAGAGGCACTGATTACTTCAGACGTGGGCATCGAGACTACGCTGAAGATTATTAAGCGCATCGAAGAGCGTGTGGCACGCGATAAGTACGTGACCACTAACGAGCTTAACGCGATATTGAAGGAGGAGATTGCCTCGCTGCTTACCGAGAACGAGACGACCAATACCGAAGGCTTTGCCATCCCCGACGATGCGGGGCGCCCCTACGTCATCATGGTGGTGGGCGTCAATGGTGTGGGTAAGACCACGACCATCGGCAAGCTGGCACATCAGTTCAAGAAGGCGGGATTGAAGGTCTACCTCGGTGCTGCCGATACGTTCCGCGCGGCTGCCGTGGAGCAGCTGGTGGAGTGGGGGCATCGTGCCGATGTACCCGTCATCAAGCAGAAGATGGGTGCCGACCCTGCCTCGGTGGCTTTCGATACGGTGAAGTCGGCCGTGGCCAACGATGCCGATGTGGTCATCATCGACACCGCAGGCCGCCTGCACAATAAGGTGGGCCTCATGAACGAGCTCACCAAGATAAAGAACGTGATGAAGAAGGTGGTGGACTATGCGCCCAACGAGGTACTCTTGGTGCTCGACGGATCTACCGGTCAGAACGCCTTCGAGCAGGCCCGCCAGTTTACCTTGGCTACCGAGGTGACGGCCTTGGCCATCACCAAGCTTGACGGTACGGCCAAGGGCGGTGTGGTAATCGGTGTGTCGGATCAGTTCAAGATTCCCGTGCGCTACGTAGGACTGGGCGAGGGTATCGACGACTTGCAGCCGTTCAACAAGACTGAGTTTGTGGATTCGTTGTTCTAACTTTATTTGGACAACAGACTATATAAACATGATTAAGAATCAAATAGACGTTATCACACTCGGCTGCTCAAAGAATCTGGTGGATTCGGAGAAGCTGATGAAGCTCTTGGAGGAGAACGGCTATACCCTGCGCCACAACCCCGACAAGGTGAATGGCGAGATTGTGGTCATCAATACATGTGGATTCATCGGCGATGCCAAAGAGGAGTCCATCAACATGATTCTCGAGGTGTGTGACCTGAAACGCAAGCGCCGTGTACGCAAGGTGTTCGTGATGGGGTGCCTCTCGGAACGCTACATGGCCGAGCTGGGCGAAGAGATACCGCAGGTAGACAAGTATTATGGTAAGTTTGACTGGGTGCAGCTGATTAAGGATTTGGCTCCCTCAACTTCTCCCGAGGGAAAGCTTATGGATGTTGCGGAACCAGTATCCATCATGCAGGGGGAATTAAAGGGTGTATCCCTTCTTGACCGCGTTCAGACTACCCCACAGCACTATGCCTACGTGAAAATCTCCGAGGGTTGTGATCGCACCTGTGCCTACTGTGCCATTCCCATCATTACGGGCCACCACGTGAGCCGTCCGATGGAGGAGATTGTCGAGGAGGTGCGCCTGCTCGTGAGCCGAGGCGTGACGGAGATACAACTTATTGCGCAAGACCTCACCTACTATGGCGTGGACCTCTATAAGAAGCAGAGCATAGCTGAGCTCGTGGAGCGCATCTCCGATGTGGAGGGCGTGAAGTGGATACGCCTGCACTATGGCTACCCCACACACTTCCCCATGGACCTGTTGCGTGTGATGCGTGAGCGCGATAACGTGTGCAAATACCTCGACATTGCCCTGCAGCATGTGAGCACCGACGTGCTGAAGCGCATGCGCCGTAATATCAATAAGGAGGAGACTGTCGCCTTGCTGCGTACCATCCGTAGGGAGGTGCCTGGCATCTACCTGCGCACCACGCTGATGGTGGGCTTCCCTGGTGAGACCGACGAGGAGTTTGAGGAACTGGTACATTTTGTCAAGGAGATGCGCTTTGAGCGCATGGGAGCCTTTGCCTACTCTGAGGAGGAGGGCACCTACGCTGCCGGGCATTACGAAGACGACATTGAGGATGAGGTGAAACAGACTCGTCTCGACCGCCTCATGCGCATACAGCAACGCATCGCCGAGGAGGTTAGCGCAGCGAGCATAGGGCAGACGATGCAGGTACTCATCGACCGCGAAGAAGGCAACTACTACGTGGGCCGTACCCAGTACGACTCGCCCGAAGTGGACCCCGAGGTTCTGCTGTTCAAGGAGGATAACGACGTGGAGATAGGACAGTATTATATGGTGGAGATTACCGCAGCAGACGAATTTGATTTATATGGTAAAGTGAAATAAAGCATGAACAACAAGGAATTTATCGCAGAGTTGTCCCGACAGACCAATCAGCCGATTGGTGCTGCCACCAAGCTGGTCGGCGATACGCTCAGAATACTTGAAGAACATTTCCAACAGGATGATGTGGTGTGTATCTCATCGTTCGGAAACTTCGAGGTGAAGAAGAAGATGGAGCGCGTATCGGTGAATCCTACTACGGGGAAGCGCTACCTCATCCCGCCCAAGTTGGTACTCGCCTTCAAGCAGAGCAATGTGCTGAAAGAAATGTTCAATGCCGAATAAACAGACAACGTATGGGAAAGATTTCACTGAGCAACATAGCCGAAGAGCTGGCGGTAAGGAATGGACTCACTCGTGAGGCTGCCGATAGTTTCATGCATGCCTTTGTAGAAACGATAGAGAAGGGCTTGCTGGAGGATGGTATGGTGAAGGTCAAGGGACTGGGCACCTTCAAACTGCAGGAGGTGAGCGACCGTGGCAGTGTGGATGTAAATACGGGCGAGCGCATCACTATCAAGGGGTATCGCAAGGTGACCTTCACACCCGACAGTGCCATGAAGGAACTGGTAAACCGTCCCTTTGCACACTTCGAGCCTACAGAACTTAATGACGGCTATCCAACCGAAGAGGAATTGGTGACATCGGACGATATTGCTGCTGATGGTGAAGACGGTGAGGTGGCAGAGGAAAAGGTAGAAGCAGATTCTGAAACTTCTGCCGATGCTATTGCAGAAGAATTTGTTGAGGCAGTCGCAGAAGAAGCTGCCGAACTTGTAGAAGAGACCCAAGAAACGGTCGTTGAAGGGATTGTCGAAGCTGTTGAAGAAACGACCGAAACGGAAGAAAATGAAGCGTTGGTAGCAATAGAAGAAATTGCAGAAACAGCCGAGGTTGCTCCTGTCGTAGAAGTCGAGATGAAAGAAGATGTTCCTGGACAGGAAGAAGTGCTCGCTCGAGAAACTGCTCCCAAGCAGGAACACAGGAAACGCCGTGGTTGCGGCTGCTGGATCACATCGCTTGTATTGCTTGCTTTTGCTTCCATACTTGCTTTCACATTCGGATGGTTTACGCTTTCTGATTCTGAAGAATCGCGTTATGAAGATACGGGCGAGGAGCATAGCGACATTGTGGTAAAGCCCAATCTCGAAGAGGAACTCGGAGCAATGTGGGGCGATGAACCGAAAGTGAAACCGCAGCTTCCGGCTGAGAAGAAAGAGGCTCCTGCCATATCGGCAATCCCATCAGACACTGTCGTTCAGGCAGCTCAACAAACTGCCGGCGAAATGCAGGATGCATCGCTCCCTGTTGTCGCAGAGAACGCAAAGTCTCAGATGGAAGAACCTAAGAAACCTGTCGTCGAAACCTGTTTCAGTTCAGTGACGCTTACCGAGTCACTGAAGGCCAAGCCCATAAAGGATATCACTCCGGCCGATACCACTGACTATGTGATGGACGGCACACGGGTAGTGCATACGCTGAAGAGCGGTGAAACCATCATTCAGCTGGCCAACAAATACTATGGCGACAAACGCCTATGGCCCTACATTGTCAAGTACAACAGAATGAGAGACTTTAACAATGTGGCGATAGGGCAGAGGATAGAGATTCCTGTTCTGAAGGTGAAGTGAACGTTTGTCATAGATGTTTTTCCTCGTTCAAAGGGCTGGTTCCATGGAATCAGCTCTTTTTGCGTTTCATGGCTATAAAGTACTGATTGTATACTGTCATAAATAGAACTTTTGTCACTTTTCGGGTGTTCTTTCAAGACAAAATGTCTTACTTGTTGTGTGTGAGTGGCTTTGGTGTGTGCTTTGCCGCTTGGGTCGATGATGAACGTTGAACGATGACTGTTGAATGACGGCAGTGCCAATTCGTTAATCGTTAAATTACTAACCACTTAAACATAAAGAACCATGAACGGAAATTTTGCAAACAATCAGAATGAGAAGAACAGCTTCCTCAGCCGCTTTGCCATCAACCTCAACGAGGCGGCAAAGAACGGAAAGCTGGACCCGGTGATTGGGCGTGATGAGGAGATACGCCGTATCCTCCAAATCCTCAGTCGCCGCACGAAGAACAATCCGATTCTTATCGGTGAACCAGGTACAGGTAAAACAGCTATTGTAGAGGGCCTTGCCCACCGCATCTTGCGTGGCGACGTGCCCGAGAACCTCAAGCGCAAGCAGGTGTATTCGCTCGACATGGGTGCTCTCGTGGCAGGTGCCAAGTACAAGGGCGAGTTTGAGGAGCGTCTTAAGGGTGTGGTCAACGAAGTGATACAGTCGGCCGGTGAGTGCATTCTCTTTATAGATGAGATACATACCCTTGTAGGTGCCGGTGCCGACGGCTCGGGTGCTATGGATGCGGCCAACATCCTCAAACCTGCCTTGGCCCGTGGCGAGTTGCGCTCCATCGGTGCTACCACGCTCGACGAGTACCAGAAGTATTTCGAGAAGGACAAGGCATTGGAGCGCCGCTTCCAGACGGTCGTAGTTGACGAGCCCGACGAGGCCAGCTCCATCTCTATCCTGCGCGGACTCAAGGAACGTTACGAGAACCACCACAAGGTGCGCATCAAGGATGAGGCCATCGTGGCCGCCGTAGAGCTGTCGAGCCGCTACATCACCGAGCGCTTTCTCCCCGACAAGGCCATCGACCTCATGGACGAGGCGGCTGCCAAGCTGCGTATGGAGCGTGACTCGGTGCCCGAGGAACTCGATGAGATTACGCGCCACCTCAAGCAGCTCGAGATCGAGCGCGAGGCCATCAAGCGCGAGAAGGACGAGGCCAAGCTGGCCCAGCTGAAGGAGGAGATTGATGCCCTGCGTGCCGAGGAGCGCGTACTCTCCGAGAAGTGGCAGGCCGAGAAGCGCCTTATCGACGAGATACAGCAGAAGAAGCAGCTCGTAGAGCAGCTCAAAGTGGAGGCCGACCGTGCCGAGCGCGAAGGCAACTACGGTCGTGTGGCCGAGATACGCTATGGGCGCCTCAAGGAGGTGGAGGCACAGATTGCCGCCACCCAGCAGCAACTCCACGACAAGCAGGGAGCGGGAGCCCTTATAAAAGAGGAGGTGACGGCCGACGACATTGCCGATGTGGTGAGCCGCTGGACGGGTATCCCCGTGAGCAAGATGCTCGAGAGCGAGCGCCACAAACTGCTTCACCTCGAGGAGGAGCTGCACCGTCGTGTCATCGGTCAGGACGAGGCCATCTCGGCCGTGGCCAATGCCGTACGAAGGAGTAGGGCAGGCATGCAGGACCCCAAGCGTCCCATCGGCTCGTTCATCTTCCTCGGCACGACGGGTGTGGGCAAGACCGAGCTGGCACGTGCCCTTGCCGACTATCTCTTCAACGACGAGCGCCTGATGACCCGCATCGACATGAGCGAGTACCAGGAGAAGTTCTCTGTCACCCGTCTCATCGGTGCGCCTCCGGGCTACATCGGCTACGATGAGGGCGGACAGCTCACCGAGGCCGTGCGCCGCAAGCCCTACTCGGTAGTGCTCTTCGATGAGATAGAGAAGGCCCACCCCGACGTCTTCAATATCCTCCTGCAGGTGCTCGACGACGGTCGCCTCACCGATAACAAGGGCCGCACGGTGAACTTCAAGAACACCATCATCATCATGACCTCCAAC
>JAFWXS010000039.1 GCA_017517925.1 Bacteroidaceae bacterium
GCAAAGGGAAAGAAACAACAGGTCGTTCGTTCGCTGGCTGAAAGTGTGGCCAATCCACAGACCCAGTCACAGATGCGCGGACGTATGATTATGTCCACACTCGCACAGGTGATCGCAGTTCTGCGCCCCATCATCGACCACTCCTTCGATGGCATGGTTGGTGCTCGCGCAAACCTCGCGCAGTTCACCTCACAGAACTACGCCCTCATTAAAGCAGACGTAGCTAGCCATCCTTCTACAGGCAACAAGTTCGGCTTGGTAGCCTATAAGGAGAAGGGCGCAAAGCAGGGTTGCTACGTTATCTCTGATGGTCAGGCCGTGATTCCGGGTGCTCTCGTGCTGACTAAGACTAGCGGTATCGTCACTATCACGATGGCCTCTGATGCTATTACTATCGGTGGTCTGAAAGCCGCTCTTGGCATGACCAGCGAGGAGTACTTCACTCTCGTAGGTCTGAAGACCGACGGAGAGGCAGCTTACGAGCGCTTCCGTGTCAATCCAACTCTCGCTGACAACACCGCTATCAGCGCAAGCAATATCGCAGACGTCTTCGCAGTGGAGGGTAACGCTGTCGCTACCATCGCAGTGGCCGACAATGTTATCACTATCACTTTGGCCTCTGTGGCTGGTGATTGTGCAGTGATCGTTTCGAAGAAGACTGCCGCTGGTTACATCCACAACAAGGCTGTCCTTGGTGATGGTTCTAACTTTGCCGCTCCTGCTGATACCGCTCTGCCCACGTATCCCGTTGGTGCCGAGAACTATCTGAACGGTGGTGACATCTTCGGCCAGTCCGAGTCTTTTAACCCTGGCGACGAGCCCGGCCCCACACCGTCGCCAACTCAGTCCGCCATTAGCGGCGTGACTATCAACGGGGCAAACCTCGCCCAGAGTGGAACTGCGCAACTGAATGCTGGTTCCAACGTCCTCGTGGTGTCGGTAGTCGCTGGCACCGATAGCGCAAATTATGCTGCGGCATGTCTGCGGATAGCAAATGCGGTTGTCGGTCAGGCCGTAGCTTCAGGAGATCAGCACGCTATTAGTGGCGGTTCTGCATCGTTCAGCGTTAACGGTGATTCGTCTGCAACCTCTCACAAAGTCGTGCTCGTTCGCGACAACGTGATTACGCAGGTATGGGGTACACTGACCCAGCCAGCCGCCCCGACACCTACCGGTGAACCGACGTTGACTGCTTTTACGGTGAATAGCAAAAATCTGCTTGATCCCTCTGCAACCGACACTAGTTTTAATGGTGAAGCTGACGTAACTTATGAGGGTAGCGATTTGAATGGTTCCGTGGTCGCTTTGTCGTCGAATAAGAATCTTTCGGTAGGTTCTTCTCTCGACGTCTCACAGATCGCTGAAACTCAAAAGCTGACCTTAACGGGTAACAGTGGCACGGGTAGTATCACAACCGTTGGTGGCAAGCGTTACTATCTTGTAGCATCCAATGTTGTAAAGCAGGTTTTGGGACAGGACGAAACGATGGATAAGGACTAATCCTGCGAGGTGAAGTTTCTATGAATTGACTATTCGGTGGAGGTGGGCCTTTCATCCCACCTCCATTCTTTTTAATCAAGGTTTTATCTAAATTTTAAACGCATTATGGCAAGTGGAAGAGTCGGAGGTACACGGTCGAAAATTCGAGGCCAAGTTGGCAATGTTGTGTACCAAGTGGTGAGGAATCCCGACGGTACTTATACGCAAATATCATATGGCAAGCCCGAAGATGTTACGCAGACGATAACGCCCCGTTTGCAGGCCCAGCGCATGTGTACATGTATAGTCGAAGCCCTCATGAGGGATTTAAAGGAGGTTGCCCGAATCAGTATGCAGTCGGCCGCTAATAAGTCTAAATCCCTGAACGCATTCTCAAGTTTCAATCTCTCTTTGGTCGCCCAGGACTGCAAAACGAACTGGTACGGGAACAACAAATTCTACTACCCGAACACAAACAACATCGGAACTCCTTCGGAGCAAATGGGTGGGGAGTTTCTGTTATCATCCGGCACATGGCAATATAACGGTTTTGATGAAGTGGTGCACCTCGATGAACCATGGAAGGAATGGCCTTACTCCAGCTTTTTCGGCAAGCGCTTCGCGGGAATCCGCTTCGCACTCCATCCTTATTCGGAGTCGATAGGTGCTTTCCTCCAGCGTCATTATATGACCGTATTAGATAAGCTGGTGTTTGCCTGTTTTCATGACTGGTGGGAGGATCAAGGCGAAGAGGAAGAGCGGATATATCACACCAAACATTCATACGCGATTTGCGAGGTCAATAGTTCTATCAATGTCGATTTGCCTGTGACACGTGAAACGTTGATGGACCTATTCAAGATTAGTTCTGATATTGAGGTCTTCAAGGATATTTCATTCGATGGCCGAAGTTTCTTTATCGGATTCCTCATCGACAACCGCAACGACGACGCCTATTTCTATACCGAGGGAGCATTCACTATCTCACGTATGGAGGGCAAAGCGAAGATTTCCTCATCGAGACTCCGCGGCCTACCGGATGCCACTGGCCAGTACTTTTACAATCAGGCTCCAGCCGATGTATTCGGCTCATGGATGGGCACTCCTACCGTTGTGCCCTACCCCAGCCCGTTTGTTTAGGTGCTTGTATTACCTGCCTGGGATGTAATACGTTTTAGCAGATCTTTACCCAACTTTAAGCGATATCAAAAATGGTACAAGATAAGAAAGTCGAAAGCACGGTGGCCATCGGTTCATTTGCAGCCGCGGTTGCATTTGCTTTCACCGCTCTGTTTGTCAGAACGAGCCACGAAATACTTGCGGGTGATCTCATGATGGTCGCCCAGTTTCTCATGTTAACGGCCACCATCTTTGGCCTCGATTATCGGATATCCGCAAAGATATCCCAATTCATACGAAAGGAGGATAAAAAATGAACAAGTTACTAGATGTGCTTCGCACTATTCTGTTATTTGCTAAGTGGCTTATTATCGCCCTAATTTTAGTTAGTTTGTGGGTATGGGCAGTTCAGGCCACACACGCCCAAGGCGTACCGCTGGTTAAGGCCACACACGACTCATTTGTCAGCTACTACGACATTCAGACACACAATCCGGCATTGGTGGTTTACCAGCTGGAGTATTCCCACTTTGCAGGTGTCCTGAAACCGAGTGGCCGACATTTCAAAATGGACACCCAACTACCCCGACCGAGGGTCAAAGATAGTGATTATACGAACTCCGGTTTTGTGCGCGGCCACCTTTGCAGTGCAGCCGACCGCGATAGCAAAAAAAGCTGGTTAAAGGAAACCTATCTGACATCTAACCTTGTGCCCATGACGATGGTGTGCAACTCCGGTCGCTGGAAGGCCATAGAAGATTCATGCCGGATGTTGGCCATCATGGGTCACCGCTTGCGCGTTGGCCGCTGGCCAATGTATAACAAGCTGGAGAATGTAATACAAGCTAGTCAGGCCAAAGGAGTTTGTATTTCAATCCCTGCTGGTTTCGCCTGCGCGGCCATGTGCTTGGATTGTGATCTCCGGTTTTTTAAATGGTGCCCGAATCTTCGGAGCGGGTCGCCCCAGCTTGTAATACAAGATATCCCCAGCTCTCCGGATAATGTAGTACAATTCCGGAATGATCCGCGGGTGTCGATGTTATTAACTAATATATTTGGAGTATGGTGCCGAGAGGAATACGAAACAATAACCCACTGAACATTCGGAAGGGTAACAACTGGAAGGGCGAAAGGCC
>JAFWXS010000040.1 GCA_017517925.1 Bacteroidaceae bacterium
CGACAAGAGCACCGGTGTCACCACACTCGACATCGCCAAGCGTCTGCTCGACTATGGCTACCACGCTCCTACCATCTACTTCCCGCTGCTCTTCCACCAGAGCATCATGATAGAGCCTACGGAGACCGAGTCGAAGGAGACACTCGACGACTTCATCGACATCATGCACCGCGTGGCCGAGGAGGCCCTCTCTGATCCCGACATGGTGAAGAGTGCACCCCACTCTACTCCCGTGCGCCGTCTCGACGAAACCACAGCAGCCAAGAACCCGCTGCTCAAGTATCGCGATCTAATTTGCTGATAACATATTATTTTAAGATCGATAATTACAACATGAGCCCGATATCAAGACTTACTTAATATCGGGCTCATGTTCTATTTATAAAAATCTTCTAATTCTGCCCTATAAGGTTCTATCCTATCGTTTCATAGACACAATATTCTATCCTTTGCGACGTTTATATGTTATAAATATACATGACAGATGGACTGAAGTCCATAGTTTTAAATCAAAAACTTAAAGTTTTGTCATCCTAAACGAGAGTAAACCTTTAGGTCGATGCCCGTAAGGAAAAAACAATGACAAAGCAAAACACAAAATTTATAGAAACTAAAGTAGCTGCATAATTACAGGGGTTTAATCCCCGATTAGATAATAAAATTGTTGATATGGAACGTGTGACCCTACTGCCCCCTACCGCGCTGAGCGATGGATGGATTGACCCCAAATACCTGCCTGCAGGCAAGGACAAATACTATATACGCAACCGCCAGGTAACCGAGCCCATAGGGGGGTGGCGCCACCTGCGCAGCGAAGAGATAGAACGGTTGGTGAAGAACAACAATACCGCCTCGTCGTGGGACACCTTGTGGGTAACCGAGGAGTTCAACCCGAGCATGATCAAGGACAACAAGTTCTACGGCACCGTGCGCATAGGCCGCGTGAGCAGTGGAGCCTTGCAGTACCACGACCTGCGCCTGCCTGTTGGCATCACCAACTCCTCTATCCACTCGTGCGATATCGGCGACGACTGTGCCATACACGATGTGCACTACCTGTCACACTACATCATCGGGGCACACTCGATGCTCTTCAACATACAGGAGATGTCCACCACCGACCATGCCAAGTTTGGCAACGGCATCATCAAGGATGGCGAGCCCGAGGCGGTGCGCGTGCGCATAGAGATTATGAACGAGACGGGAGCACGCTCGGTGATGCCCTTCGACGGCATGATACCTGCCGATGCCTACCTGTGGGCCAAGCATGTGGACGACAGGCAACTGCAAGAGCGTCTGGCCGACATCACTCAGCGCACCGTGGACCATCACCGCGGCTACTACGGGGAGGTGGGCGAGCGCTGTGTCATCAAGAACTCATCCATCATCAAGGATGTGAAGATAGGCACCGACTGCTACATCAAGGGGGCCTCAAAGCTCAAGAACATCACCATCAACTCCTCCAACGAGGAGCCCTCGCAAATAGGCGAGAACGTCATCCTCGTCAACGGTATCGTAGGCTACGGATGCCGCATCTTCTACTCCTGCACGGCGGTGAAGTTTATCCTCGGTAACAACTCGAACCTCAAGTACGGCGCACGGCTCATCAACTCCATCATGGGCGACAACAGCACCATCTCGTGCTGCGAGGTGCTCAACAACCTCATCTTCCCCGCCCACGAGCAGCACCACAACAACTCGTTCCTCATCGCCTCGGTTATCATGGGCCAGAGCAACATGGCAGCCGGAGCTACCATCGGCAGCAACCACAACAGCCGCACCAACGATGGCGAGCTCGTGGCAGGGCGTGGCTTTTGGCCGGGGCTGTGCTCATCGGTGAAGCACTCGAGCCGCTTCGCCTCGTTCACCCTTCTGGCCAAGGGCGACTACCCTGCCGAGATGAACATCACCCTACCCTTCGCCTTAGTGAGCAACAACGTATCGGCCGACCGTCTCGAGGTGATGCCCGCCTACTGGTGGATGTACAATATGTATGCCTTGGCACGCAATGCCTGGAAATACCGCACCCGCGACAAGCGCATCACCCGGGTGCAGAACATTGAGTTCGACACCTTTGCACCCGACACCATGGAGGAAGTGATGAGGGCGCGCACGCTCCTCGAGATATGGACGGGGAAAGCGTATGAGAATTCTGAATGCTCAATGATGAACTCTGAATCAGCCGCCCATATTGGCCGCCGGCTGCTTCAGGGCGACCGCAAGGTGGTGGACAGTCTCACCATCATAGGCGAAGGTATGGAGAACAGCCGCCGCCCCGTACACATCCTCAAAGCCTATGATGCCTACCACGCCTATGGCGACATGCTCATACACTATGCGATGAGCTGTATTTTGAAGACTACAGACAACAGACTACGGACAACGGACGAAGGTCTCCATCCGGATGGTAATCTATTGTCTGTTGTCCGTTGTCCGTTGTCTGTAGACAGCGAAGCCCGCTGGGTCAATCTCGGCGGCCAGCTCGTCAAGGTCTCAGACCTCGATACACTGCGCCAAGATATCTGCAACGGCACCCTCGACTCGTGGGAAGCCATCCACCACCGCTACGACGAGCTTTGGGCACGCTACCCCGACGACAAGCAGCACCACGCTCTGCACTGTCTATGCACTGTGCTGGGCACAGACACCATGACCGGCGACCTGTGGCTGCAGGCTCTCGCCCACGAGGAGCGTATACAGCGCCGCATCAGCGAACAGGTGTACCTCTCACGCAAGAAAGATCACGACAACCCCTTCCGCACCGCCACTTGCGACACTCCCGAGGAGGCCCTGGCGGTATTCGGCAAGGTAGAGGAGAATAGCTTCGTCAACCAAGTGCGTGAAGAGACCCTTGCCAGCATCCGAAAGATAGAGCGGATGAGAGACCGTTTATAAGGCTGAAAGAGCGATTAGAAAATTTGTCACAATATGGTTTGGTGTTATTATTATAACTCCATCAGACACACGCGGCCTGTCTTGCGCAGCGAGTCATGTCTATGTTTATATGACGCTTCGTTATCATAACCCGCCTGCAACCTTGCCACCGCCTTCGTTATCTTGTTGAGCAGCCCCACCTGGTTGAGTGGCAGATGCACCATGCGCGACTGCTCGGCCAGTGCCTGCAGTATCGACTGGCGTATCCACCACACGGCATAACTGATAAACTTGAATCCGCGCGTCTCGTCAAACTTCTCCGCCGCCTTGATGAGTCCCAGGTTACCCTCGTTGATAAGGTCCGAGAGGCCCATTCCTTGGTTTTGGTACTGCTTGGCCACCGACACCACGAAGCGCAGATTGGCGCGGGTGAGGCGGTCCAATGCCGCTCGGTCGCCCTGTCGGATGCGCTGTGCCAGCTCCACCTCCTCGTCTACGGTAATCAGCGGTTCGCGCCCAATCTCTTGCAGATACTTGTCAAGCGATGCATTCTCACGGTTGGTGATACTCTTCGAAATCTTTAGTTGTCTCATTTGGGTTTATTGTTTAGAGTTTAGTGTTAACAACTTCGTTGTTGAGCTTCGGTTGCACTCGCTGAGCGATTTGTAAGTAAACTTACATCGCGCTCGCTGGCACGCACCTTTAAAGTTTAAAGTTTTTCAATGATAAATTGCCTCAAAAAAAGAGGTCCCTCTATATATAGAGTCATTTTTTGACAAAATTCAAAGGAAATGGGACAAAAAAGCCCGAAAATAAACAGAAATAAGATTTGTTTATGTTTTTTTAACCATCTTCCGCCCTCGAACAAAAGTTTTGCCCACATCATTGCGCCTTATTATTATTTATTACGACAATAATATAGTCACATCGGGCAAAAAATTCAAAGATTGGAGCAAAAAAGTGAAAACTATTTCAAAATCGTCTGAATACAACAAAAAGATAGATAGAATCACGTGACTCTATCTATCCTGACCTTGTTGATTGTGCTAATATGGAACCCTCTTGTGAGAAAATCAAACGTCGGGGGCTACTCCGCCTCCCATTGTAGCGTAGGCATCAACTTGAGATATGCGGTGACTGCATTCAATGCGAGTACCTGAAAGTCGATGCAATGTTCTTTCCGTTCATTCGGGGGCAACGGCGTCGTCCAGGGATAGTTCGGATAGAAGCGGATACAGGTTACCGGGTAATGATCATGACAGGTGATAGCCGCGCGCCTGCCCTGATATTCCATCACGATCACATCGTCCTTGAGCTCGGGAAAGATGCTATTTCCTCCAATATGACTACAGATCACCTCCTTCATTCCTGCTTTTCTTAGATAGGGCATCAGGTCATATTTCATCACATTATCAATCTTTCTTCTCCCCCAATACCACATATTTATCCTGTCCGCATCACTGCCAGCGTCTGTAGCATATGACATGAATAGTTCAATCCTTGCGAGCCGCTCCTCACGCGACAGTTCATCCCATCCTTCGAGGTTGATGCCATCGGTCGTGAGATACTCCATCTGGCGGATCTTGAGTTGCTTGGCATAATACCTGAACTCTTCGTTGCGCAACTCCCACTCGGCAGCCATATCCATCAGCATGAAGGGGACATCGAGCGTCATGAATCCCGTCTCTTCCATCAACAGCGGCAACTGTATCTGCAGCTTGCAAGGATGTATTTCGTAGTAGCCCAGAGGGGTATCGGGCAGTACATACCGTTTGATGGTCATCATAGCTTGGCGATAGGTAATGGTCACCGTCTCTACCGCTACGCAGACCTTATATCTTTGCTCCAGCCATGCATGATACCTTCGTTCCATCTCGAGCACAGCACGAAGAGCATCTCCATTCCCGTTGTAATTAGCATCTATCGGTTTAGGCTTGGGCGCCTCCATGCCACGAATGGATATTCTCTCTACCACCATCTTGAAGGTCTGAACATCGGCTTCCTCGCTTTCCAATGCTTGGCGCAGTGCCGATTCCGAAAAGGAGAACTGCCCTTCATGCCACTCGGCCATCGGATTGGCTGCTGTAAAATAGGTACTCAAGAATGACCCTTGATCAGCGAAGTTCCATGCATAATCTGCAGGACGAAACACGGTTTCTCTGATCTCTTCCAGAGAGCAATGCTTGGCTATAAAACTCTTATACCTCGCATCCCAATTCTCTCTTAGTTTGGCCTCTTTTTGTTGCCAATATGTTCTAAAATCTGGCATAATACTTGGTTGGTGTTATAGCTTTGCGTCTATTCGTGCGGCAAGTTCGTTCATTTTTTCGCACAGTGTGGGCATCTGCTTCAGGTAACCTACAAGTGCGTGTATACCTATGGAGCCGTTGATATCCAACTGGAAGCGGCGCTCCTTGGCGTTGGGAAGAATGGTAAGAGTGTCTTTTAAGAAACTTGAAGTATATATCATTTCATCTATTATCGTTTCGGAATCACCCACCTTGAAACTGGCAATGGTGTGTTGTCTACCAGGGTCTCTCAAGAACGTAGGGGCAGGGATTATGTACTCTCCCACAACTTGCTTCTCTTCACACAGTTCCATGAATGTTGTTCTTGGTGCGATTTTCACCCAATCTGACCCTCTTCCTCGTCCATATATACATGTGGCTGAACCGAATATAGCACCCAACGGTGAAGGAGTACTTTCAGGCTCAACGCCCAGATTGCAGATTAAAACTCTGTCATCGTATTTATCGGTCATATGCATCAAGTAGTCACTGATGGCATCCATCCAGGGGCGCACAATGGCCTTGAATGTGTTGTCGCCATCGAGCCCCTTGCTGTGGCACTCTGCAATGATGCTTTCAATGGTTGCATCATCTATAGGTTCAAGCGGGATATGCTCCTCATCCACAACTGCCACCTCCATTGCAAGGATGCGCAGCTGCTTTGCGTGGTATGCAATCTCCTCCTGTCGCAGGCGGTATTCAAACGCAAGGTCCATAAGCAGTGTTGCAAGGTCGAGAAAGTAGAATTCTTGTTCTGTGAGGTCAAGTACAAACTTGTAATAACCGCCGCTTGAGGTGCGCCAGGGGATCTCCTTGGCTGGGGTTATTACATATTCGGAATAAGGAGAGCCTGCAACATAGGTTCTCTCAATTTCCATCTGTATGCAGTCGTATGTGATGGTGCATACCTGCTTCATCACATCCTTGCGTTTGAAGTAGAGCGAACCGTTGCCCACATCTTCACAAAAAGACATCTCGGCAATCTCCATTTTCAGTAGTTCCGGGTCTGCTCCCTTTTTCTTCATCGCAGCACGCAGTCCCTGCTCTGCGAACTGCAGTTTGCCGTCTCTAAAGGACACTATGGGGTTGGGCTCGTTCTTGAACTTGTTGGATTCTCCAAGATAGTATCTAAGGAATTTCAAATCAAGTTCCTTGTTTACCTTTTTCTTTATCCTGTCAAGGTCGTATCCGTTTCCGCTGTAAACTTTGTAGCGTTCAGCGAATGCATCGCGTCGCTTCTGTGCGTCGCGTTCACTATGTGCCAATATGCGTTTCATCTTTTAAATCTAATGCTTAAGTTATAATAGACGCTCTTACATCTCCATCAGACACACCCGCCCTGTCTTGCGCAGCGAGTCATATCTATACTTATATGACGACTCGTTATCAATAACCCAAAGAAGTTTGGTACGAAGATGAGGAGGTACTTCGGGGTTTGGAGCACAGCCATCCGTGAGGATGATGAGTCCGTCATATTGTGGGTGTGCCACCATATAGTCTATCGGTGCTTGGAAGTCGGTACCTCCACGCCCCTCCACCTTGAACTCCTGCTGGCTCTTCTTGGCCTCGGAGAGCGGGAGGGGGTCACCGTGCACCACAGTGTCAAACATCAGCACATCAATCTCCTGAATGCCATACTTGAAGAAGGTGGTGATAATGCGGAAGTAGCGCCCCAGCTCCTCCGAGCCTACCGACCCGCTGGTGTCGATGGCGATGAGCAGGCGTGTGGTGAAGTCGTAGCGGCTACCCATCTGTTCGAACCCGAAGCGGCGGCTGGGACGCATGCGGGTGAGGCGGCGCTTCTGCGTCAGGATGCTACTGCGAAACATGCGCAACACTCCCCGATAGTCAATCTTACCCTCGGCTGCCTTCTTGATGAGTTCGACCATATCGCCAGGCAGACTACCCCACTGTGATGAACTCTGCACGATATCGGTAATCATGCGCGACTGGAAGGGATCCTCCTCCCACAGGTCGGTATATCCCGACGAGGGCTTGTCAGATGCGCTGGTCTCGTCATCGCCTTCGTTGCTCTGAACGTCGTCTGTTGACTGTTGCTTTTCCCTTCGGCCAGCGAACTTCGTTTGACAGTTGCCTTCTGTTGACTCTTCGCCTTGTTGGCTGCCACCCTGTCCTTGTTCTTGATCTTGCTCTGCTTCCGTTGTTTGAGAACTCCCTTCACCTTGCTGTCCTCCAGAATAACCCCTACTGGGTGCATCTCCATCTTGATGGACAGCCTTCTCATCCTGCTCTTGCTGTTCGCCTTGACTGCTGCCTTGCCCTTGCTGTTCTTCTTGCTCGTTTCCGCCCTGTTGTCCGCTTTGACCGCCATATTGTCCTTGTTGCTCGCCTTGACTGTTACTTTGCCCTTGCTGTTGTTCTTGCTCTTCTTCCGCATTTTGAGAACTTCCTTCGCCTTGCTCTCCCCCAGAATCACCCTCGTTAGGTGCATCTCCATCACGATGAACAGCCATCTCGTTCAGCCTGTAGGCATACCATTCGTAATGCTGCCCTGTGGGTAGGTCAAAGTCCTCGGGGCGGGCAAGGTTTGCCCACGCAAGGTTATAGGCTGGCGAAATCACCAGGTCGCTTGCTGTCTGCAACACAAGGGATGGGCAACCCATCGGCTGTCGGGCGTAGGGGTGCTGCAGCAATATGCGTATAACCTCTATACGCATTAGGTCGCGCAACATGGTATCGGGCATAGCCTCTATGATGGTCGGGTTATACTCTATACGCCCTTTGCCCGAGCGCAGCGGACACTGCATATTGGCATTCATCACCAGGCGATGGCTGCAATAGACTGCGAAGAACACCGGTTCGGTAAGGAACCACTGCTCCACCTCTTTCTGTATGCGTTCACGTGCTGTCATAGCGTAGCGATAAATTCTACTACTGTCTTGTAGGTCTTGGGCAGCTCCTTATTGATAAAGATGAGCATCTTCTTGTAGTTGGTGCCATCGATGAGCGACACGAAGTGTGCGTAGGCCTCGCGATTGCCCTTGTACAGGTAGTCGTGATAGGCCTTCAGGTTGTCGCCCACCACGGCACGCTCCAATGTGTCCACCTTGTCGGTCTCGAAGAAACGTGCCAGCGCATCGCTGATCAGGGTCAGCTGGTGCAGTTCGTACTTGTCAAGCTGCTTCTTCACCGCCTTGAAGTTGGTGAGTAGTTCGAGAGGACTCACCTCCTCCTTGCGGAATGAGATGAACAGCAATGCAGCAGCCTGCACGCCCACGATGCCCGCCACGATCTTTTGGTGCACAGGCATGGGGTTGGGCACACGCTCCATCAGTCGGGCCACCTTCTCCCATGCGCGGCGGTCGGGGTCTTTCTCCAGTCCCTGCTCCTCCTTGGTGTCGCTGCTGCGGTCGAGCAGATCGGGGTTGGCGCTGATGAACTGTGTGATGCGCTTGTCCAATCCCTCCTTCTCGGCCCACAGCAACCAATCCTCTACTGTGGGGCGGAAGGTGTAGATATTGAATCGCGACACCAGTGCGGGGTCGAGGTCGGTGAGCTGATACTCGTCGCCATCGTTACAAGCCGATATGATGCGGCTCCCCTCGGGCAGGGGGCGACCTGCGAGCTTGCGGTTGAGCACGAGGTCCATCACCGTCTGCAATATCTCGGGGCGAGCGCGGTTGAGCTCGTCGAGGAAGAGCACGATGGGCTTGCCGTCGATGGGGAACCAATAGGGCGGCATAAAGGCGGTCTTGCCCGTAGCCTCATCCTTGGTGGGGAGTCCCAGCAGGTCGCCCGGGTCGTTCATCTGTCCCAAGAAGAGCGTCTTCACCGGCATCCCTTGGGTCTCAAAATACTTGGTCAGGATTTGCGACTTGCCTATGCCGTGACGGCCAGTCAGCATGATATTCTGCCACGAGGGAGTCACCTCCAACAGGGTCTCCAACTCTTTACTGTTTATTGCTATTGCCATAAGTGCTATATTGTTATTTTACAATTTTTCTTCAATAAAATCGGAAGAGGATATTATTGTGGCAGAGCTACGACTGTAATGCTCCACGAAATCTTCTAGAGGCATACTCCATTCCTCAATAGGCAGCCCCTTATGTTCCTCTTTCCACGCCTCCGCATCTGTGGTTGATGGGTCTGCCGCATAGACCGTTCTGCCCTCGGCATCAACCCATCGCTTGCGGAGCACATCCTGTGCGGGAGTATTCCATTCCATATATACATCCTTCTCAATATAGCTGAAGGAAGTATCCCCTGTCACCTTAATTGAGGGGATTGATAAATTGGAACTGAATTTTCTTGAAAGCAATGGTTCAATGTTCCATCGTATATATTTCAGCAAGCGTGCCACCGGTTTGCCTGCATGTTCCGCAATCAACATGTTCAAGTACTGCACCGCATTGGAATATACCTCATTTTTGAGCAACTGACGGTGGTAAAGATTGATAACCTTGACCAGGCAATCATCCACACGGTTATTGAGAGCCGGCATCTGTTTCAGGTATGCACCTATAATACTCATAGGAGTGGTGTAGTCGAGCAACGTGATGGAAATCTCTTCATAGTGCGTATTGGGGCAGAACACAATAGCCATGCCGTATCCTGCACGCATACTGCACTGACAGCCTTGATAGGTCAACGTGATTTTGCGGCCGTGGGATTTTACTGTCACATCATGCAGACCTTCCTCTTGCAAGTAGGGGCATAGTATCTGCTCCACGAAGCGATTCACGTTCTGCTGATTCGCAGATCTGAAATCTGCCATCTTCTGCACCTCCTCATTCAGCGCTCGTTCTGTTGCTCTTTCAAAGCATTTCTCCACAGCGGATTTCCAGGGGCGCAACACCTGATTTATCATCTGATTGATGGTGTAACCCTTGGCTATGTACTCCTTGACCTTCTTTGCCAACTTCTTATCGTCCCAGAGGGTAAACTCTATTTCGTCCGTTGCCACGGCCGCCTCCATCGTTCGAAGCTTTAGCTTCTTCGCATGGTAGTTCAGCTCCTCTTGTCGCAACTCGTACTCCGCAGCTATTTCCATGAGTAGGGTTGCAATGTTCAAGGTACTGAAACTTGTCTCCTCCAATCTCGAAATGGAAATGGGTAGTTGCAGGCAAGGCACAAATTCATACAGGGCAAAAGGCTGCTGCTGACAAGTATAGCGGTAGATAACCATCTTTACTTCTCGGTAACTGATGGTGCATGTTTCCAGATTGGTATACTTTTCATATAAGTCACGACGATTGCTCGCAAGGTCAAGCATACCTCCGTGTGTTATTTCATGCGGTTGCTGGCCTACAATATTCGTCTTGCCTATCGTCATCGTTAAAGAACTGACATCGGCCCCTGCAGCTTGCATGGCCTCACGAAGTCCCTGCTCTGAAAATGAGAAATGCATATTAGAATCCCATCGAGCTATGGGATTCTGAACAGTCCGATGCTCATTCAAAAGGCTAAGCAACTCTTCTCTTTTCACATAGCTGAAGAAGAGCTTGCTTCGGATGTCCTCCAGCTGCGTATGCTTCTCGGCAAAGCGCTTGGCTTTCGCCGCCCATGCCTTGCGCCGCTTGGCGGCCTTGGCTTCCCAGTATTCGTTGAAACTCATTGTTTGTTTTTTATTCCCCTCTCGTTACCGTCACCACCGTCTCGCCTGTCTGCAGGCCCTTAATGATTTTCACCTGCAGCTGCTCTCTCTCTTCGGTCATCAGCTCGTAGGGATATCCGTCCTGCTCAGTCTCGGGGAAGTACCTACCCTCGGCATCGTTCTTCACATAGATTTCGCAATTGGGTTCCTCGGCCTTATAGTATATGTGCAGCGAGGGGTATGTGCTCTTCATCAGCGCTGTCACCTCGTAGCAGGGTGTCCAGGCCGTCTCGAAGGTCATGCGCAGCGTGTCATCGGCACGCTCGAGGTCCATCCATTCGCCACGGCACAGCACCTCCTCGGGGTTCTTCCCCAAGGCCTTGACCAAGCAGCCCAGCCATGTCGGGCCAAAGCCATTCTCTACTAATGGCTGCTCCATCTCCTGAAGCGATGTCATGGTTTCATACAGTGCATCGAGTTCCTTCTTTTCACCCTCGATGACATAATAGGCAGTACAAATGTTAGGCATAGTATTTTAAGTTTATGAGTTTATGTTTTTTAGTTTTCTATTTCACACCGATAATATAGTAACTTTTGGTAAAAAATTCAAAAATCGGGGCAAGAAAATTACAGATACCCCCTCAGCACCGCGCTACGCGTTCTTACTTCGCACGTTCTCTCAGTTTTTGGATATACAGTTGTCTTACTTTGTCGAGATAGTCATTTGCCGGTTTGTTGATGGTTGGCATCTGTTTTATGAACAAAGCAAAGATTTCCAACGGCGTAGTTGAGGGGAGCTTGATTGTTTCAGAGCAGCAACACGTTGTAGGTATCAGGCATATACTGTTGGTAGAGCTTATTTGTGCAAAGCATTGGTAGTTTTGATAGGATATTATTATAGAATGAGTGTCACCTGATAGATTTACATCGCATAGCTCCAGGTTCGCTTCCTTCAAATATTTCTCCATCTCCTTTGCTGGATTGTCGTGGCTAAGTTTCTGAAATCTAAGACAACTCTCGTTTGCCATACGGAGCAAAGCAAGGTCGAAATATTTATTGATGGCCGATTTCCAAGGTCGCAAAGCAAGGTTTATGATTTTTTCAGTGTTATAGCCATTGCTGATGTATTCATCTATCTTCTGCGACAACGTCGTATCGTCCCAAAGCGTAAAATTGATGACATCATCCATTACTGTTGATGCCATTAAGCGTAGTCTCAGCTTTTTGCTATGGTAGGCAAGCTCCTCCTGGCGCATCTCCATTTCGGCAGCCATTTCCATCAATAATGTTCCTATATTGAGCATACTGAAGTCGGTTTCATTCAGAATCATTGATTTCCAGACCAACTGCTCGCAAGGATTCAGTGTATAGTAACAGAAAGGAACTCCTTGGATACTGTATCGCTTGATAACCATGGTAGCCTGCCCATAGGTAAGCTTTACGGTTTCCACATCGGTACATTGTTTGGCGAATTCATCTGTCCAACTATTCGGACAATTAGAATAACAGTAAATACAACGCTTACTGAGATTGAGATCTATCTTTTCTCCCTCTTTGAGACGTTGGCGCTTCACTTTCATCTCGAAGAGGGTGAGATCGGCCCCTTCGGCAGCCATAGCATCGCGTAGGGCATTCTCCGAGAAGGAAAACTCCCTCTCTCCCCACTGCACTATAGGGTTATGCTTCACAAGATGCATCAGGCAATCTTGGTGATTATATTGGATTTTTTCGTATACTTCATTGCGTATCTTATCCAGCGGTGTCCGATCTTTGGCATACCGTTTGGTTCTTGTGTCCCATTTCGTACGCTGCTTGTTCCTTTTCTGTTTACAATATTCGATGATATTCATAGTAGGATAATATTAATTGCCATTGTTATTTTCAGGAAGCACCTCTTCCCATCCCTTCTTGATGTTATCGGCAATCTCGGAGGCGAGGATTTCGCGTATCTGCTCTTCATCGCTACTGAATGCCATGTCACGCTTAATTATCTCCTTGCGTCCACTGCTATAGTCGGTATGGTAGAATATGTATGCAGGATATCGGCCCGATGCTTCCTTGTTGGTCTTCCATATGAGAAATTTGTGTAGCATCACCTTACCGCCCGATACTTTTCTGAACACACGGCGATCAAGCAGGCTGCTGGGTTGCAAGTTGTTGCTTTTGCCCTCCTGCTCCTCGAAAGGACAGATGTCGGTAAGCTGTGACAGACGCACCCCAGTGGGAGTAGGCAGCTTGTCGGTGCGCTCGCGGTCAAAGGTGATGCCCATTGCCGATACACCCGAGGTGGTGCCCTGCATCAGCCACCCCTTCTCTTGATCGTAAACAAGCAGGGGATTGGTCTTTACCTTGTCGTCATTGCCGCGTGCTACAAGTTCGAGCACCGATATCTCATACACCACCTCGGGTACTACCATCTGGTAGGCTATGCCGCGCGAGTCAGAGAGGATATATTGCGACTCCACATGCTTGGCCGAGAGGCGCTCAGCCAGGTCGGCACGCTGCTCATCGCTCATGCCGTTGGATCCGTGAGCAAACATCTGGTATGCACCATCTTCGTGACGCACAGCCATGAGTACATCGCGTATGCCTCGCTCGGTGGTAGAGTAGCCTACAATCACAGCATCTATACTGTGGCGAGGCTTCACCTTGCTTACGATATTGGTCTCATTATGTACTACGAGACCCTCG
The DNA here is from genome assembly GCA_017517925.1 of Bacteroidaceae bacterium. Taxonomy (GTDB): domain Bacteria; phylum Bacteroidota; class Bacteroidia; order Bacteroidales; family Bacteroidaceae; genus UBA1189. The sequence goes on from JAFWXS010000040.1 coordinate 13,408, forward strand.
GCCCCCTCGTCCTCTACCCACTCTTGGTATATCTCTTGCACCTCGTCTATCGATGTGGCGGTGCGCATCTCTACGGGACGACATAGCGAGTTGTCCCCATCGTTCATCGTCATGGCAAACAGCTCTTTCAGTTTGGCATATACCTCCTTGTAGTGGGCCGTAACAAAGGGTTGGCCATCAAGTTCGATGACATCGAAGGGAGCCAGTGCCAGCATATCGCGGCGTGCACTATCGGCGAGAGCGGTTTGCACATCGCCACAACGCGGACGGGCACCTTCACGTGGAAGATACAATTCTGCGGCTATGACGGCACTCTTGATACCAGCCTTGGTCATGAGGTCAGCGAAGACGTCGAGGCACTTCAGGTCTCCTGCGCGCTCCTTGCCTCTGGAGTTGAGCATCACGGCCGCACCGTTGCTATAGAACACACATTGCAGGTGACCGTCTATCTTGCGTGTTACGCAGAAGTCTTCACCGCTGATGCGCGATTTCATTTTTGCACCCTCGACAAGCATAAACTTGCCAGCTATGTTTGCTTTGTAATCTATTGCCTTTTGGCGCATTTCCTGTGTAATTTCCATTGTTGCCATAGTTGTGTTGTTTTTATTTTGTGGGGATTTCTTTAAGTTCAAGGTTGGTAAGTCTCAATATGAGTGCATAGCTTTCGCCATTGACACGCCCTTCGAGAAAGGCGCGGTAGGGAGTGCCTCCATTGCTCATCACCAGGGGTTCGTTGCCTTTGGCACCGCCACCCACCAACATCAAGGCGTCAGCTTCGGCGAGCTTCTTGGCCATGTCGTAGAGGAAGTCGAAGGTGAGGCCATTGATATGTTGCACCTGATAGCTTCTTTTGAACATGAACATGCGCATGGCCTTATCCTTGGGTATGAGCTTGCCTGTCCAGCGCAGGGGCACACCTTCGAGAGCGATGTTGGCTGTTGTGGTGCTATCGGGGCGCACCTCCTTCTCTGTGCCATCGGGCAGGTATACATGCTCGTTGAGCGATACACCGTAGGCTACCTTCTGTTGCGGGGTGATATATACTTTCTTCAGTCCTTCGAGCTTGAGTCCTATACGCTCCATATCCACTTCGGGATCACCGGTCACCAGTGCCTCTGCCAGTGCATCGCCATAGGCCTCCAGCAAAGCGGCTTCGGTAGTGGGCATGGTAGCCTTTAGTCGGCGTTCGTTTCTGCCTGTGCTGCCCGTTGTTGTTTTGTACACAATCGTCTCTTTATGCCCTTTATTACCGAATGCCACTTCGGCATCACGTCTGGCATCGTTGGCAATGTTAATCTTTCTCATAGTGTGATATTATTTTTAGAACATACTGAAATCAAGGTCATCAATCTCTTCTTTTTCCTCTTCGTCCATTTCATCGATGATGGTTTGGTCGGCCAGTGTTACGAATGCGAACTCCTGCTTCTCGCCAGCAAAGAGGAACAGTCCGCCAGGCGTGTTGATCAGATAGCCGTCGTTCAGGTTGGTGCCACCACGATAGCAGAACTTGAACTTGTAGATATTGTCGCCCACGGCTGTGGCGAGGTCGGCATTCACAAGCTGATATACGGATTCCCATTCGTTGTCGAGAAACTCTTCGGCGGTGACCGTCTGTGTGAGTGCGATGGGTTCATCAAACGAAGAGGGGTAGTTGGGCAGCGCTTCGCCTTCCTCATTGCATGGGGTGAGCGTACTCTTTTCTACCCAGCATCCGTCGGTATCCACTACGCCTTGTTTGTAACCTCCCGATGGAATGAGCAGTGCATCGTCGGGCAACAGGTAGGCTGTGTTGCATATTGTGCCTTCCTTGTCAGTAGCCACAAGATTGCTCCATCCATAGATCTTTTTTCGCTCCAATTTAATTGGTGCAGATGCATACATAGCACCTGTGAGTGTAAATGTTAGTTCCTTAGCCATGATGTATTTCTCTTTTAATGTTGCGAGCATAATATAGAAACAAAGTGAAAAAAATTCAAAAATCGGGGTAACTTTTTTTTCTATGTCAACGGATGGCACGGGATTTGTACAGTTCTTTCTTACCATTAAAATAGTAGTAAATCAAAAGATTAGGCTACACATCTCCTCTCTTTGATGAAAATTGCTGTTTTTTTAAGGCAGTTTTGTTATATTTGCCTATGTGGTCAAAGACGACATCGAATATGGTCACTTGAATGAGGTGCCCCTTTGGGCATTCGGATTACTGTATTAACAACGCGCGAATTTTTTCTGTTTTTTTGTTAACGGATTGCACGTTATGACACTGTTTTTTATTCTCAACACGATATGTTCTCTCGTTGTTTTTTGCAACAGAAATCTATATACTGCATAAAATAGTATATTTTTTATGCAATAGAGTTTGATTTTTGAATAAAATCCGTAACTTTGCCACAAAGAAACGAAGAAGAGAGGAAACAAATGAAGACAATTATTCTCAACCAACGCAAAGAGCGGGACGAACTGGTATCACGCCCCTATCTGACCCGTCACGACAGCCATGACATGGACATACTATTGAGCAGCCACCTTATCAAACTGATAACCGGTCCTCGACGTGTAGGCAAATCGACACAAGCGTTGTTGATGTTGAAAGACAAGAATTTTGCTTACCTAAACTTCGACAATCAACCCTTACTCGATGCTTGGGATGCGAACCTTGTCATGAGGACACTGGATGATGTTTTTCCCGGATACGAATACATTCTTCTCGACGAGGTGCAGAACCTTCCGAGTTGGGACTTATGGGTAAGCGAGCTCTATAGACAAGGTAAAAACCTTGTCATAACGGGTAGCAATGCAAAAATGCTTTCAAGCGAGATGGCCACCGTGTTGACCGGCAAATATCTCCAGGTAGAGATGTTTCCTTTCAGCCTTGAAGAGTTCTTTGACTGGCACAAACTCGACCTTCACGCCTTGGAAGAGAGCCACAAGACCGAAGCTTCTGTGCTAATTGACGACTACATGCGAAATGGCGGATACCCCGAAGTGGTTGCTTCGCGCCAACTCACTCGAGGTTATCTCGACACATTGTTTGACTCTATCGTGTGGAAAGATGTCGCCAAGCGTCACAATGTGCGCAACATCACAGATCTGAACGACCTTGCTCTATACCTTGTATCCAACTTCTGCAATCCTATCAGTGCCAACGAACTGGCCATAGAGTTAGGGCTATCCAGTGTGAACACGACCAAAAAGTTCATGGACTATCTTCACGAGCCATACCTCTTCTACTACTTGCCACGATACAACAACAAACTGAAATTGATGAAGAAGGCGCCACGAAAGGTGTATGTTGTTGACAATGGATTTGTTGCAGCAAAAGCATTTTCTCTGAGCGATAACCTCGGCCGCCTACTTGAAAATCAAGTCTTCATAGAACTCATGCGCAGAGGATACGACGTAGACAAGACCCTGTTTTATTACCGCTCGCGCAATGACAAGGAGACCGATTTTGTACTCCGACACGGTACACACATCGAGCGATTGATACAAGTATGCTACGACATGAGTAACCCCAAGACAGAAAGGCGAGAGGTTGATAGCCTGATAGAGTGTGCTGAAGAGCTGAAATGCAACAACCTTGTCATTGTGACCAACAACGACACGCGCATCATAGAAAAGAACGGATATAAGATATCTGTAGTCCCGATTGCCAGTTTTTGAAACTTATTACTAAAAAACCTCTTCCATTCCCGCAACAAAATCCCCAAGACTACTCCGTGTGGGGCAGTCTTGGGGATTTTTTGTTTGGTTTCATCTGTTGGTTATCATCATTCTTCATCGTCCCAATCCTCATCTTCACAACTCTATCGGGTCTTCATAGGGAGGCACATGACCTTCTACCTTTTCTAAATACGACTTATACTCTTCAAACACCTCATTTGTGGGTTTGTTGACTAAGACTTCATCGTGATATTCAATACGAATAATATCTGTATCATCATTCCAACAATCACATACTTCATCCCACAATATTTCATAGAGCACTGCCATTAGCGCGAGTTTCTGACTATCGTTTTCATCAACACCTGCAAGGGTGATGAAAGCATCAACGATGTTGCCGAGTCTCTCCAATGTCTTGTCATACAATTTACCCAACGTACAGCCAGTGCCCTCAAAAACATTACCTTAAAAAAAACTCTCAAAAGTTTCTTCTTCAATCACATCACCCCATGAAAAGGTCATTGAACCATATTGTTCAAAAATCTCACTGAGTCTTTCGTAATCCATAGTTCTTGAATTTTAATTTAATGTATAATTTGTTGCAACGGTTGCAAATATAATAATAATAAACTCAGTTTTTTCAACAAATTTAATGGATGACACTGATTTGGTCCTCTGGATGGCCATGCACCGACGCGGAGTATTAGCGACGGTTGCCTTTGGCCCCTACGGGCGGCGAACGTTGTTTGCGACAACGGAAGATTTATCTTCCTAAAGGAGTACGAAGCCAAAGGCGAAGTTAAGCAAGCATGATATCCGTACCATCTGTGCCATCGTGTTGATTAATAAAGTCAACGCGCCGATGTTCAGAGCTGTGGTGCCACCGTCATCAGCAAGTACGCGGCAATGATGAGTTGGGTGTCATAATCATCCTTGGTTCGCTCCGTTAACCTTATTATCTGCACATCAAGAGGCAACTCCTTTCTTTCCTGCTTCGATAGTTTTGTGTTGAGCAACTCCTCCACTGCATCGTAGATATAACCGATGTTGTCTAACTCTTTGATAGATTCGTGATACTTGGTACCGTCAGCGAAGATCTTCGCCACATAGGAACAGACTAATGCTTTGTTGTTTATCATAACTTTTGTTTTTATTAGTTCATCCATAATATAGTAACAAAGAGGAAAAAATTCAAAAAATGGGGTAACTTTTTTTTCATCACACACGGGACGACACTGATTATTAGTGGCTCTACTGAATTTTTATTTAGTCAACGCGTCAGCAAGCGAGTACAACACAAGTTTACTTGGATGTTGCTCAACGAGCGAAGCAAGCGAAAACAACACAGTTGTTAACTGATTGCACGTGATGACACGGATGTGGCAACAATTTAAGCAAAGTTTACGTGCATAACTCCCGTGAGAGTCAGCGCATAACGTAGTAATTTAGGCAAAGCGGCAATGTGCGTCTCGAAGTATTCGTACAGTGCATCGGCCAGCATTTAGTTTTTAAGTTTTTGAGTTTATAAATGTTCTACATTTATGACCACTTGCTTGCTCGGCATTGGTTAAGCAAGTTTATTATTGCTATCGCTACGCTGCGCGGTTGTTGCTCTTGAATTTCCCCTTGTCCTGCATATTTTCTACCTGCAGCCAGAAGGTTTTCTACTTGCAGTCAGAAAGTCCTCTACCTGCAGTTAGAAATGTTTCTATTTGCAGTTAGAAACATTTTTCTCTTTCTCCAACAAAGTTAATCAAAGGTTCCAAATTCTGCAAACGAGCCTGCCATTTTATTTGCAAGTACACTGGCTTTCAGGGTATTGACATCGTGTTTTTGAGGTTGTATCTTTGCAACGGAATTAAAGGCTGACACCCTTTCGAGGCCTTCTGTGAAGACCTCGGAATATCATCCCGATATTCATTCCGCTGCGAGTATCGGCTGCGCCTCGGCATAATCAAGTAAACTTGTTCTGCGCTCAGCTTGCACGCTACTTGCGGTAGAAATAAGGTTTGACAACCTTGCAGGTTCTTTGATTTCATGCGGATTATTTTGTCTCACGCAGATCACGCGAAAAACGCGAAAGCCAGGTCCTGTGGATTGGGTTAACACAGAAATCTCACGAAAGGGCAAGTCGCTTCGCCCTTGCTGTCGGCAAATTGCCGAGTGTATTCATCCGGATGGCACATACGAGCAATAGCGATGTATGCTTTCGTGAGACAAAAAACTCAGCGTGAGAGCAAACCAAAAAGCGCTGTCCCTGCACTCTCCCCTCTTTAAGGGGGAGTCCCCGTAGGGGGAGGGGGGCTAAGGGGGACGAACGAAGTGAAGTGAAGCAAAGCTGAACGTAGTGGAGAGGGTCTATAAAAGAGGGACAGTGCATTTTGAAAAGTATTTACTAACCTTTAAATATAAATATACACAACATGAACCAAGAAAACAATAACACCTTAACTACCATGAATGAAGAGAACCAACCCAAGTCTTACACCGACGTGCTCCGTGATACCCAGCAGGAGGAGTTCCCCCTGCTCGGTGAGGTGACTGCACCCTTCATGGGCAACCCCTTGGCGCTGATGAACTCCATCTATGACGAAGATGGCGTGGTGGTGCCCTGTCCCCTACCCGACTCGATGACTCAGTGCCTGCCCCAGATGATGAGTGAGCCACTAAGCCTGTATGATGATGCCGATATCCGCACCATGCTGCTGATGGCCATGATGCCCACACTCGGCTCGGCCATGAGTAACGTACGTGTGCGCCACGGCCAACGTCTCTATTCATTAGGCATGATGAACATCTGCGTAGGCCCCTCCGCCTCGGGCAAGGGAAGCGTAGGCGATGTGGCCAGCCTCGTCGATGGCATCAACAAGATTATCTGCGAGGAGAGTGCCCAAGCACAGTCCGACCACCGCAAGCGCCACACGCGCTACAAGCGTTTAAGCAGCCAATTGAACTTTGCCGCCAAGGGCGATGTGTCGCAACTCGTGGATGTGAACGACATTGCCGGGGAGGTGGACGAGCCCCAAGCACCCCTGCGCCGTATGCACAAACTGCCTGCCAAGACTACGGCGGCGAACTATTACCGCCTGCTCTATGCCAATGGAGACAATATCTCCTACCTGCATATCCCCGAACTGGCGGAGATGAGTGCCGCCAACAAGGGTTCGTTCGGTGACTTCATATATATCCTGCTTGCTGCACAAAACGAAGAGCAGCTCCACACGGGCCGCAAGACCGATGATGAGGACTACCTCATTGAGCATACCCGACTGGCCATGGCGGCTACGGGCACCATGTCGTCGGTGCGTGAGTTTATCCCCAATCTCGAAGATGGTCTCTCCACCCGCTTCCTCTATCACTGCTTGCCAGCCAAGAGTACCGTACGTGGCGAGATGGACGAGGCTACGGCCGAGGCCTTCATCGATGTGTATGGCCATCACCGCGGTGTGCTTACCGATATATGGAAGGAGCTTCGTCCGTTTGAGGGCAAGACTGATGAGGAGCTGCCACGCCTGATTATCACGGATGAGCAGCGCAAGTATATCGACGAGTATTACCGCCAGCTGGTATCGTTCATCTCGCTCACTCAGCCCGACAGTGACCTGCGTGCCCCCATCCTGCGCAGTCGTCTCAACCTCTACCGTATGCAGATGATCATTGCCGTGCTGCGCCGCTATGAGGAGCTGGGCAGTGTGGAAGGAATGTTTACCGAGAAACGCTTCACCATCGCAGAGGCCGACCTGAAGTGGGGACTCGCGTACATCTTCTATTGCATGATGCAGACCTCCACGATATACGACCGCCTGCGCCGTGAGGAGCGCGAGGAGCCCAAGCGCACCTGCATCAGCCCTCTGGCCTTCGTGCAGCTGCTCTCCCATCAGTTCACTACCGCCGTGGCTACCAAGCTGGGCGAGGAGATGGGCATCAAGGAGCGTGCCGTGCGCCACCACCTGCGCACCCTCTGCCTCAAGGGCTACATCGAGCGCCTCCGCCAAGGGGTATACCGCAAGGTGGCACGACGCATAAATGGCAAAAAGAAATCAAGTGTCATCGCACAAGACTCTGTCATTCTGAGCCAGGACACACCGCGAGATGCATCGCTACGCTCAGCATGACATCAGCAGAGCGCTGTACAAACACAAAAATTAGGCAGACCGCATAGGTTTGCCTAATCTCATGCCTTACGCGCTGATAATCATCGGAGTTACACGCGCAAACTTTGCCTATTTCTTTGCCTTCTTCACTGGTTCCATCTCTACGATGAACTGATGTAGTTCTTCGGGAAGGCGTTTCTTATAGTAGTCGGCCTTCTTGGCGGGGACATAGATGGCTTCAATTGATTCACATCCTCTAAAATTATCATAGATTTCCTTGACACCTACAGGCAAGGTGATTGTTTTTAAATTAGTGCAACCATGAAACGCTACTCCGATACTCGTTACGCCCTTAGGGATTACTATACTTGTTAAACTTCTGCAATTCCAAAAAGCAGTACTGCCTATCGATGTTAATTCCTTGGAGAACACTAAGTCTGTTAAACCACTGCAACGGAAGAAGGCATAATCGCCTATCGATGTTACACTCTCGGGGATTACTATGCTCGTTAAACCACTGCAACCTTGGAAAGCTTCTTTGCCTATCGATGTTACGCCAACAGGAATGATAGTTGACTTGCAACCTGAAATTAGGGTATTTGTTGCTGTTTCAATAATAGCATTACATCCTTCGCGAGAGTCATATACTTTATTGCCTTCATCTACTTCTATACTTGTTAAACTACTGCAATCTGTGAAAATAGACCCGTCTATCGATGTTACACTCTTGGGGATTACTATACTTTTTAAACTACTGCAACCAGAGAAAGCACTATCTCCTATTGATGTTACACTCTCGGGGATTACTATGCTCGTCAAACCACTGCAACCAGAGAATATATTAAGTATTGATAATCAACGACTTACACATTAAACGGTAGAGAGGTGGATTTAGGGTTGGACAATGTCAGAAATAAAGAGGCAAAATTAACGTATTTAACCTTTGTTTGGGAAATGCGAATTCAACAAGCAAGTGCAAATTTATAACAAGTAATTGTATTTGCAACCAGTTATTACTCAATATTTTGCGAGTAATAAGTCAGAAATATGGTCATAACCTTTAAGGGTGCATTCTAAAAGGTGAAGATTTAACATTTTTATTGTTTCTTAACGCTCTGCGAATTCAACAAGCAAGTGCAAATTTATAACAAGTAATTGAAAAAC
>JAFWXS010000041.1 GCA_017517925.1 Bacteroidaceae bacterium
CTACATCATCGAGAGCAGCGTATCGGCCAAGGCCATCGGCATCAAGAGCGAGATGAAGCAGAAGGTATGGTATGGCCGCGGCATAGGCCAGGTCAAGACCGAGGGCTACAGCAAGAAAGGCAAGCTCATGAGCGTGAATGAATTGGTGGAGGTGACGGGGATGTAATATAGAATCATTTATTTGATCATTAAAAACATATCGTATGATGAGAAGAAAACTTTTTCCGTTTCTGGCCTTGCTCTTGTATGCATCATCGGTCTTTTCCCAAGATTCGCCTTTGGAAGCGGTGTACAATTTCGTGGTGTGGCTCCACGATGGCGGGCGGGTATCGTTTCCGTTGGACTCCCGTCCCGTGGTGACTCACCGTGAGGGCGTTCTTGTCGTGTCTACCAATGATTCTGAGGTAAAATACTTGCACTCGGCCGTACGCAAGTTCACCATCGAGGAGGTAGAGGGGGGTCCCGACCCTACTCCCGAACCTGAGCCTGAACCAGCTCCCGAACTCTATTTCGTAGTGTGGTTTCACAGTGGTGCCCGCATCAGTTTCCCTTTCTCGGAGCGTCCGCGCCTAACCTACTCGGATGGCGACATCATAGTCACCACCGATGAGGATGAGTTGCGCTATGCCCATGCCGATGTCCGCAAGTTCACGCTCGCCGCCGAGGACATCTCACAGGGTGAGACCACCGGTATTGCAGCCTTCGGTCGTGAATCCCAGTGGCATTGTCAGGGCGATGTGATGGTGTTCTCTTCCTTCACTCCCGGTGAGGGTGTAGCCATCTACGATGCTTCAGGCCGCTTGTTGCAGCAGCATGCCGTCGCCTCGGATGGAACCCTGCAAATTCCTTTGCACTCGTTTGCCAAAGGCGTGTATATTGTAAAAACAGAGAGTATAACCTATAAATTCATGAAGAAATGAGAAAGAGTATTTTTATGAGATTGTGCCTGTGCTTGTCCGTGGCACTGTTTGAGTTGCCCTTGATGGCCCAAGGTGTAGTGGTGTACAAGACCGATGGTACACAAGTAAAGTTCGCCTACGAGGAGATTGACAGTATCGTGACCTACAATGTGGATGCAGATGTGGATGATCCCGTGATTTCTCCCACTGATTCCAGAGCCATCGACCTCGGTCTGAGTGTAAAGTGGGCAAGTTGTAACGTGGGTGCTGAGTCTCCCGAGGAATATGGTGACTATTTCGCTTGGGGCGAGACAAAAACGAAGTCAGACTATACCTCTGATAACAGTGACACCTACGGCTTGGCCACTTCGGACTTGGAATCTCAGGGCATCATCGGCTCTGACGGCAACTTGACAACTAAGTACGATGCCGCAGCAGTGAATTGGGGTGGCAATTGGCGTATGCCTACAAAGGAAGAATTAGACGAACTCATCAACAATTGCACTTGGAGCTGGACCACCCAAAACGATATCAATGGTTATAAGGTTACCGGCCCCAACGGTAACTCCATCTTCCTACCTGCCGCTGGCTATCTCCGCGGTACGTCGCTCATCAATGGAACCTCCATCGGCTTCTATTGGTCTGCTAAGCCCTACAGCGATAGCAGGTACGCGCGCTACCTCTACTTCGATTCAGGCTATCGTGAGACCAGTGGCGGCACTCGTAGCGATGGTTTCACAGTGCGCCCTGTCACAAAATAATGCCATTCAGTAAGCGCAACACAAGCCTCTTCGAACTTGTAGCCAAGGCGTTTGAGTTCGAGTGTTGCGCCAATCCTATACATCACCTCAATAGCGAGGATAAACACGTGGAATACCGTGGGGCCTTGGTTTCTATTTACTCATCGAGGCCCCATGTCCCGTGGTAGTCCTTGCAGGGGGTCTTATCCCCGAATGAGGTTCATGAACTCTTCGCGGGTCTTGGCCTGATTGAAGGCACCGGTAAAGTCGGATGTGGTGGTGATGGAGTTCTGCTTCTCGATGCCGCGCATCTGCATGCACATGTGCTGGGCCTCAACGACCACCATCACGCCAAGGGGGTTGAGGGTCTCCTGTCTGCAATCCTTGATCTGCATGGTCATGCGCTCCTACACCTGCAGGCGGTGTGAGAAGATGTCGACTACACGAGCAATCTTGCTCAGCCCTGTGATGTAGCCGTTGGGGATGTATGCCACGTGCACCTTACCGAAGAAGGGCAGCATGTGGTGCTCGCAAAGCGAATAGAAATCAATGTTCTTCACGATGACCATCTGGCTGTAGTCCTCCTTGAACTTGGCCGAGTTGAGCACCGCTTAGGGAGGAACGAAGGAAATAAGAGGTTTATACCCGAAACAACCGCATAGAATATAAAATAGGATTGGTTCCCCAACTTGATATAAAGCCCTATCAGTGCTCACGACCATGCAAGTGACCATGCAAGTGTACAAGTTGAAAAACTTGTTTCTGCATTGATAGGGGAAATGGGACGTTCTGAATTACAAGAACTGCTATCTATCAAGAATAATCCTTATCTCTGGAAAAATCTAACGAA
>JAFWXS010000042.1 GCA_017517925.1 Bacteroidaceae bacterium
GGTGGTCAGGCACTGTACGACGAGAGTGAGGCCATCAACCTCGGACAAGTAGCCGACGTGATTGGCAACAACGGTATCGGCAACTTCAACAGCACCGACCTGCAGAAGGTGCTTGCCGGAAAGAAGGCTGGCGTATCGCCCTTCGTGAGCATGTATACTGAGGGTATGAGCGGTAACAGTACTCCGAAGGACTTTGAGACACTGATGCAGCTCACCTACCTGCAGTTTACCGCTCCCCGTCTCGACGATGAGGCCTTCGCCTCATACCGTGGCAAGATGAAGGCCATGCTCGAGAACCAGGAACTCAATCCTTCTACAGCAATGAGCGATACCATCAGCAGTGTGCTCTACAATAATCATCCTCGCACTATTCGTATGAAGGTTACCGATGTGGACAAAATCAGTGATGCCCGCATCCTTGAAATCTACAAGGAACGCTTCGCCAATGCAGCCGACTTTACCTTCATCTTTACCGGTGCCATTGATGAGGCCACTGCCGTACCTCTCATTGAGAAGTACATCGGCAGCCTTCCTTCGGGTGGCAAGAAGGAGAAGTTTGTGGACGCAAAGGTAGACATCCGCAAGGGCAAGGCGAAGAACATCTTCGAGAAGCAGATGGCCACTCCCTCGGCTAATGTATTGGTTGTCTACAGCGGAAAGATGAAATACAGCTTGAAGAACAACCTCCTAATGAGCATCACCAAGCAAATCCTTGATATTATCTACACCGAGGAGATACGCGAGAAGGAGGGTGGTACCTATGGTGTGGGCGTGAGCGGCAGCCTCACAAGCGTACCCAAGGAGAAGTTTACCATGCAGATTATGTTCCAGACCGACCCCGAAAAGCGTGAGCATCTTACTGGTATGGCTATCGACCTTCTGGCTAAATATGCCGAGGAGGGTCCCCGTCAGCAAGATCTCGACAAGGTGCGCGAGTATATGTTGAAGAAGTTTACTGAGAGTCAGAAGGAAAACAGCTATTGGGACGGCCTCATGTATAACTACGTGACGCTCGGTTACGACAAGCAGAAGGACTACGAGAAGACCTTGCGCAGCATCACTACTACAGACTTGAAGAAATTTGCCAAGACCCTGCTCAAGCAAGGCAACGAGATTGAAATATCGATGGTAGGAGTGGAGTGATTTGATGTAATAATACAAAATAAAAGGACCGGTTTTGAAAACTGGTCCTTTTATTTTGTATTATAATGATAGAGAATTTCTGTTGTTTAGAACTCCACGAGCAGGCGCGCGTTAAGTCTTGTACCTGTAAGATAGTTGGGCACGGCGTAGCGGTGGTTCTCGGTGTCGGTAATCCAGTAGTAGGAGTTGACATTCTGTATGCCGAGGATGTTGAAGGCATCGAGCCCGAGCCATACGTTGCGGAAGTGGCGTTGCCAGCCGTAGGTGATGTCGCGCTCTTCATTGTTGACAAGGCGGTAGCTCATGCCGATATCGACACGACGGTAGGCTGGTGCACGGAAGATGAGGCGTTGGCGGCCTGCGTGGGGTGGTCCGAAGGGGAGGCCGTTGGCATATACGGCACGGAGGTTCATCTGCCAACGGTCCGAGCCGGGGAAGTAGTCGGTAAAGCAGAACGAGAGGTTGAATCGCTGGTCGGTGGGGCGCGGGTACCACTTGCTGTCAATCTTCTCCTCGGTCCCCATGATGGAGGCCGTAATCCACGAGTCGGTGCCGGGGATAAACTCACCGAAGAGTTTCATGTCGAGTCCGGCAGCATAGCCCGAGGCGCAATTCTCGCCATAATAGGTGAGGCGAACATTGTTTATATTATAAGGTATGAGGTTGGAGAGTGCCTTGTAGTACACTTCAGAGGTGAACTTGAAGGGGCGGTCCCACATGCGGAACTGGTAGTCCATGGCTCCGACAATCTGTATAGAACGCTGCGACTTGATTGTTCGGTTGAGTCTCACGTAGGATGAACCACCGGTCTGCACCGTGTCGCGGAACTCCTTGTAGAAAGGGCTTTGGTAGTAGATACCCGTAGCTATACGGAAGGTGAACTTCTCGTTCGCCTCGGGGATGAAGCCTACCGAGAGGCGGGGCGAGAAGAGGGGCTCACGGTTCCAGGTCCAGTAGGAGAAGCGCATGCCGCCGTTGATGACAAAGAGCCCTATATCGGTGTGGCGGCGCCAGGTATCCTGCACAAATGCCGAGAGGCGATGGTTGCGCACCTCGTTCTGTGAACGCAGGTTATAGATGAGCTCCACGCGCTCGCCCGTGTGAGGCAGCGAGTAGCCTGCCGAGTCGCGCATCTCCCATTCGTTGATATTGTCGGCTATCTGCTCTAATTTGTATTCGGTGCCCCACTGCACTTCGTGCTGCCCGAGGGTGTGCTTGCCGCTCAGTCCGGCCGAGGCTACCGAGGCGGTGAGGTAGTTGCGTGCATGCTCCATGTAGGTGCCCACGCCCATGTTCTTCTCCTCGTCCACGTCATCGAGCCAGTATTGGCTAACGATGTCGAAGGTCTCCTCCTCATCGGTACGGTAGGCCGATAGGTTGAGCGTGAGTGCATGGTTGGTACTGGGTGTATGGGTGAGGCCCAATGCTCCGAACCACGTGCGGAACATGTCTTTCTCTTGGCCTCCAAAATATACTTTGAACTCCTTTACATCCTCCAACGTACCGAACGAGGTGGTGCGGTCCGAGGGGATGAATCGGTACTTGTTTTGCGACACGTTGCCTATGAATCCCACTTCCCATTGTGGTGAGAAACGGTAGGTGAGGTAGGTCTGATAGTCTACAAACGAAGGATCATACTCACCCTGCGTGTCGAGCGTGCCCAGCAAGTACTGGCTTGTCTTGTAGCGCAGGCTATGAGTCATGCTCCAACGGCCTTCCTTGCCAATGCCTACGTAGGCATTGGCACCGAGCAGACTTGCCGAAAGACTGCTCTCCAGCTCCGTGGGGCGGCGATAGGTGATGTCGAGCACACTGCTCATCTTGTCGCCGTAGCGTGCCTCGAATCCTCCCGAGGAGAAAGCGATATTCTCCACCATATCGGGGTTGATAAACGATAGTCCCTCCTGTTGCCCGGCACGGATGAGTAGCGGGCGGTACACCTCGATGCCATTTACATACACCGAGTTCTCGTCGTAGTTGCCGCCACGCACGTTGTAGGTCGACGACAACTCATTGGTATTGCTTACGCCAGCCTGTGTGGCGATGAACGACTCCACTGAGCCACCCGATGCATCGGGCATCAGGCGTGCCTGCTTCTGCGAGAGGTGTTGCATGGTACCCGTCTGGCGTCGTGTCTCATGGATGGTGACTCCCTGTAAAGCCGTGTTGGTATGGGGCAGCATGATGTCCATTGTGATGACTCCTGTGGGCTTGTAGAGGATGCGACGGCGGGTCTGATAGCCTATCATCGAAAAGATGATCTCCACGGTGTCGGCCGAGGCCAGTGCCATCGAGTATTCTCCCTTGAGATTCGTGGTGGTCCCCTTCATCTGTCGTGCCACCCATACGTTGGCTATCTCTACGGGGCTTCCCGTTTCGTCGGTGATGCGTCCTTTGAGGGTGATAATACCCTTCGGCGTGTTCTCCTGTGCGTGGAGCATACCGATGGTGAGACTCAATACGAAGAAAAGTAGGACTGCCTTTTTCATATATTATATAAAAACGGAGAAACTTCGTGTTTAGTATTTCCTCGTCAGTATACCGAATAAAATTATTGAGTATACTCAATTTGAAAAAAGCGGGGTGATGCCGATACAGCGCAGATTCCTCCTCTAATAAACTCTAACCCCTAAGCAGCAGCTTCGCTGCATCATTTCATACACTCAGACCACCATTTTCCAAGTAAACTTCATATTTCTCGTTCGCTTGTCACTATCTTTGCGGTAAATCGCGAAGATAGGTTGTGCTCGCTGTGAAACATTCAAGTATGTACTTGATGTTTCGCTCGCTTGTGTGTATCTTTGTATGCAAATTGAGAAGACGATTATTATGGAAACATTATCTCTATACGAACTGGCCCACCTGATACGCCTTACGCTGCGCGAGGGGTTGCCCGATAGCTATTGGGTGCAGGCGGAGCTGAGCGAGGTGCGCGAGGCATACAACGGGCATTGCTATGTGGAGCTGGTGCAGAAGGCCGAGCGGGGTAACGCTCTCGTGGCCAAGGCACGTGGCACCATATGGGCTAATGTGTACAAGATGCTGAAGCCTTACTTCGAGCAGGCTACGGGGCAGACTTTCACGGCGGGTATCAAGGTGCTGCTGCAGGTGAGCGTAGAGTATCACGAGCAGTATGGACTGTCGCTCACGGTGCACGACATCGACCCTACCTATACGCTGGGCGATATGGCTCGTCGTCGCCGCGAGATTATACAGCAGCTGGAGGAGGAGGGGGTGCTCACACTCAACAAGGAGCTCACCATGCCGTCTGTGCCGCAGCGCATTGCCGTGATATCGGCTGCCGGGGCAGCGGGCTATGGCGACTTCTGCGACCAGCTGATGGGCAATCCCTATGGACTGGTCTTCTACCCACGATTGTTCCCTGCCGTGATGCAGGGCGACAGGGTGGAGGAGACGGTGATAGCGGCGCTCGACGTGATAGCGGCAGAGCGCGACCGGTGGGATGTGGTGGTCATCATCCGTGGCGGTGGGGCTACGAGCGACCTCTCGGGATTCGATACCTATGCCTTGGCGGCCAACTGTGCGCAGTTTCCTCTACCTATTATTACGGGTATAGGCCACGAGCGCGATGATACGGTGATCGACATGGTGGCTCACACTCGGGTGAAGACGCCCACGGCAGCTGCCGAATACCTTGTCGCCACGCTGCTGGATGCAGCTACCATGCTCGACGAACTGGTGGCGGCATTAGCTACGGGCGTGACCAACCGTATGCACCGCGAGGAGAGGCGGGTGGAGCTGATAGCGCAACGCTTGCCGACATTATGCTCCCTGGCTTGCGCTAACGGCACGTTCCGCATAGAGCAGCTCGAAGCACGTATGCACATGGCCCTATTGCGTACGTTGGTGGAGCAGAAACACCGCTTGGCACTGATAGAGAAGGTCGTAGAGGGGGCTTCGCCCATGCTGATACTGCAGCGCGGATACTCCATAACCCGATGCGAGGGCAGGGTAGTGTGCGATGCCTCGGCACTTGTCGCAGGCAGTGTGCTCACCACGACATTGGCTGATGGGGAGGTGACGAGTGTGGTGAGATGAAAGTGGAAAGATGAACTCTATATAACGAACGGAGGCTTAAAAACAATTAATAATGAAATACGAAGAAGCAATAAAGGAATTGGAGACCATAGTCTCACAAATCGAGAAGAACGAACTGGATATCGATGAACTCACCGTGCGCCTGAAAGAGGCACAACGACTCATCAAGCTCTGCAAGGATAAGCTCTACAAGACGGATGAGAAGATAAAGGCGATGTTGGAAGATGAAAGATGAAAGTGTAAAGTGGAAAGATGAAAACTACAGAGTCTCTGTGCGAGATGCTTCGATTCTCTCAGCATGACACCAACGCGGGACCTAAATCTTTCACTTTTTACTCTTCACTCTTCACTCTTCACTCTAATACCCTCTACTTCCGAATATCATCGACCCTATGCGTACGATGGTGCTGCCCTCTTCGATAGCGATGGGGTAGTCGTCGGTCATGCCCTCGGAGAGTTGGGCGAATGAGGGCTCGTCGGCAAAGTATGCGGCTTTCAGCTCATCGAAAAGTTGGCGCATCTGTCGGAACTCGCTGCGCACTTGGTGCATGTCGTCGGTGTTGCTGCCCATGGCCATGAGTCCTGTGATGCGTACGTTGTGCAGTTCGCGCCACGGCTCGGTAGCCAACAACTGGCGGCACCCGTCGATGGTGAGTCCGTACTTGGTTTCCTCCTGAGCGATATGTATCTGTAGCAGGCAGTCGATGGTGCGATTGTGCTTGGCGGCATGTTTGTCAATCTCGCGCAACAAGCGGAACGAGTCCACGGCATGGATGAGGCTCACGAACGAAGCCATGTACTTTATCTTGTTAGTCTGCACGTGGCCCGTGAAGTGCCACTCTATATCCTTGGGAAGCACAGCCGCCTTGGCTGCCATCTCCTGGATATGATTTTCGCCAAACATACGTTGTCCGGCATCGTAGGCCTCTTGCAGGGCTTCGATGGGCTGATACTTGGATATAGCAAGCAGTCTCACTCCCTCGGGGAGTGAGCTGCGCAGTTGTTGTATGCTGGTGGCGATGGACATATGCTTTTATTTTACTTCCAATCCCGGGTCGTAGGGATATACGTCCATAATCATCGTCTCGGTCACCTGAGCAATCTGGTAGTCCATGATGGTGCCTTTCATCTGCTCGTCGAGGTACTTGATGGCCTCGCGCAGGTCGGCGGCCTGTACCAGAGTGTAGGAGTTGCTCTTCTTCTCGGCACCGCTCTTCTCGTCGAGGGTGATGAACGAGAGCTTGCACTTGAACCACTTGTCGGCACTCTCGGCTGTATTGAAAAATACCTCGCTGTAGTTGACGCGCTTGATGTCCGACACCTCAAACTCGCCCGACATGAAGGGGCGGATTTCCTCAAGGAAGCGCTTCTCGGCTTCGGTGAAAGAGAGAGCATCTACCAAGTATGCCTCTGACACCTTTTTCTCCAGACCATTCTCCATGGTCTTCACATATTTCACTTTACATTCGAACCACTTGTTCATCATATTTTCTTTCTCCTATTTATTATATAAGTTTTTTTTAGAAATGTTTATTCAAATTGTTCTACCAGTTCCTCGGCCTTGGGAATGTCTGCGCAATGGTCCACGTCAATGATTTTGCTGAAAGGGTAGGCTTTCAGTTTCAGTCCGTCGGCAACGAGTTGGCGTTGGAAGTTACGCATACGCGACTGTCCCTCGGCGATGCAGCGTTCAAGGGTGATGAGCGACTGGCTTGTGAGACAGTAGATTCCTCCCGAAACGTGATTGCAGCGTTCCTCGTGGGTGTCACAGAACCCTGTGATGGTGAGGTCATCGGCAGTTTGTACGTAGAGGGGTTTCTCATCGTCAACGTAGGTAGTCACGGCCATGAGCCCATCGAGGCTGCTTGTAGCGAAGGCGTTGATGTAGTTTGTAAATTCTGCTTCTGCGAATATGGTGTCGACGGTAGTCAGGCAGAAGCGCTCTTCGGTTGCCAAATAGTCGCGCAGAGCATAGAGACTATGCATGGAACTGGGGGTTGTCCTTACTACAATGTCGAGAGGAATGGGCAACGTGAGGCCGCGCAGATACTCTTCGGTGGCTGTGTGTAGGGCATTGGTGATAACAACGATGCGTGTAGCGCCATTGGATACAAATATACGGATGAGACGTCCTATGAGTGTCTCATCCTGTATGCGCACCAAGGGTTTGGGTACTTCGCATCCCTCTTGGGCCAATCGGGAACCTTCGCCTGCAGCGAGAATGGCGTAAATCATAGCTCTAATGTACAATTTTACAATTTACTATTTACGATTGATTTACAATTTAGTTATTTGGCAATTGGGGCCGTGATATAAGTAAATTGTAAAATTGCCAAATAGTACATAAATAGTAAATTGTAAATCGTAAAATTGTAAATTAAAACCACTTAATCAAGTTTCAACTTATCACTATCATCACGCTTCTCGAAGTAGAGTTTGCGCAGCGGATTGCGATGTGCCTCAGTGTCGCTCTTGCGGTTGCGGTAGATGTCGATAGCCATGTAGAGTGCCTGGCGGAATGAGTCGGGCGAGGCCTGATTCTTGCCGGCAATGTCGAATGCGGTGCCATGGTCGGGCGAGGTGCGCACGATAGGGAGCCCGGCGGTGAAGTTAACGCCATTCTCCATAGCCAGTGTCTTGAAGGGGATAAGGCCTTGATCGTGGTACATGGCGAGCACGCCGTCGAAGTGGCTGAAGGCTCCACTGCCCATAAACCCGTCGGCGGGGAAGGGGCCGTAGCAGAGCATGCCCTGCTCACGCATGGCCTTGATGGCGGGAGTGATGATGGTCTCCTCCTCGGTACCGATGACACCACCGTCACCGGCATGAGGGTTGAGTGCAAGCACGGCAATGCGTGGCGCACTGATGCCGAAGTCGCTCTTGAGCGAAGTGTTGAAGATGGTGAGTTTCTCCTCGATGAGCTCTTTGGTGAGCGTGGAGGCTATCTTGGATACGGGTACATGCCCGGTGACGAGTGCCACGCGCAGGGTCTCATTGGCGAGTATCATCAATGCCTTGGCACCATTGCCCGCGTTCTGCTCTATGTATTCGGTGTGGCCGGGGAAGGTGAAGCTCTCCGATTGTATCATCTGCTTGTGTATGGGAGCGGTCACGAGCACGTCGTACATACCCTCTTTGTATTCGGTCATGGCACGCTCCAGCGCATCATAGGCTGCCTTGCCCGATTCGCGGGAGGGCTTACCTAACTCTACCTTCACCTCGTCGTCGTTGCAGTTGACCACGTTGAGGCGGCCATGCACGGCCTCAGCTGCCGATCCTACGATGGTGAACGAGGTCTCTATCTCGAGTGCCTTGCGGTGATAGGTCATTATCTTGGGCGAACCATATACGATGGGAGTGCACAGTTCGAATATCGTGGGGTCTTCAAAGGCTTTCAGGATTATTTCGTAGCCTATGCCGTTGACATCACCTTGGGTGATGCCTATTTTTATTCTGTTTTGTTCCATTATGCTTTATCGTTTTATTTCGGGTTCTATGACAATCTCGTCAAGACTGTATGAGAGGTTGCTCACCTCTTTCTGTTGGGGCAGCTGCAGGCTATACAGTGCAGCCTCCATGCGACGGATGAGATCGCGCTTCAGCTCCTCGGGGGCATATATGAAAGCTTCGGCTACGATGATACGTCCGTTCACCTCATCTACACGGGAGTGTGATACGAAGGGGCCTCCCATGCGGTCGCCTTGCATACGCCAGAGGCCGCGGGCCACCTGGGCATACTTGCCATGTACGGTGGCATCTTCCACGTATACATAATCATGATTGGTGGTCATGTAGCTGCCTTCGGGACCTCCGGGGATATTGGCCTTCATCACCGAGTCGCGCTTGGCGAGGAAGTAGTCGAGGGTGAAGGTGTTTGTGTCGGTGTAAGGATAAGAGTAGAGCACAATGCTCATGTCCTTTTTGCCGTTGTCGGTCGTTGCCCATAGGAAGTCTTTGCCTCGCTTGAACTTGTTTACTTCCCAGGGAACCCATACGTCTACGCCCAATATCTCTTGGGCGAGGCGTGATACGTTGGGATTGTGCTTCTCGCGCAGGTTGTTGATCTCGCGGTTCATCTCAGCACGAGTGAAGAAGTCGATAATCGATTGGGCATTCTCCTCTACAAATTTGGCCAGACTCTCTTCATCGGGGGCCTGCAAGGTCACCACCATTTGGGGGTAGGAGTATACGTCGCGGGAAAACTTGAGTTTGGGCTGCGTATATCGGTCCTTCTGCACGTCGACCTTGATGATATTGCGCATGATGCGAAACATGTTGCTGTTCATGCCGCTGGGCTCCACGCGAGTGATGCGAAACGAGCGCTCCGACTGGGGCAGGCCCGGCACATCGCTGTCGAGTACGTTGAAGACGGCACGTCCTAAGGGACGCTCCCACTGTGCATCGTCCATCACTACGAGCATCTCGTAGGGGAGTCCGCTGGCATTGGGCATGAGGAGGCTCTTCTTATTTTTCTTAGCCTTCTTTCGGGGTTGTTCCTTCTTTACGGATTCTTTCTTGGTCTCTTTCTTGGCGACCTCTTCCTTCTTGTTGCCATTGCTGCAACTTGCCATGCTCAGTGCCATGAGGCACGCGGTCATATAGGTGAAAATCTTTTTCATATAGTTTTACGTTTATGAGTTTTTAAGTTTCTTGGTCGACAGCATGCCGCATGCTGCATAGATGTCTTCGCCGCGCGAGGCTCGTATCGTGGTGAACAGTCCGTGACGTGTGAGGTAGTCGCGGAAGGCTACCATGCGCTCCATGGGCACTCCGTCGAGCTCCGAGTCGGGGATGGCGTGGAAGCGTATGAGGTTGATGCGGCACTGCAACCCGTCGAGCAGGCGGACGAGCTTGCGGGCATCGGCCAACGTATCGTTCATCCCATCGAAGAGGATATACTCAAACGACAGACGGCGCTGCCCCGTGAAGTCATACTGTCGCAACACCTCCACCATCTCGGTGATGGAGTAGATGCGCTCGGCAGGCATCAGCTCGGAGCGCATCTGTGGGGTGGGGGCGTGCAGGCTGATGGCCAGATGGCACTCGCTCTCGTCGAGAAAACGACGAAGGTTGCCCTTCACACCAACGGTTGAGAGGGTGATGCGGCGGGGACTCCATGCCAGCAGCTTGGTGTCGGTGATGAGTCGCAGCGCCTTCAATACTTCGTCGGTATTGTCGAGCGGCTCACCCATGCCCATCATCACTACATTGGTAAGTGATGCACTCTCGGGGATGGCGTAGAACTGGTTAAGGATCTCACCTGCTGTGAGGTGTGCGCTGAAGCCCTGGCGGCCCGTCATGCAGAAGGCACAATGCATCTTGCAGCCCACTTGTGACGACACGCATAGTGTGGCGCGATCATCATCGGGGATATATACCGCTTCGACAAACTGTCCCTCGCGTATCTTGAACAGGTACTTGATGGTGCCGTCTACCGAGTGTATACCCTCTATAGGGTCGCTGATGCCCACCTCATAATGCAGGCTCAGTGCCTCGCGGTGCTTGAGCGAGAGGTTGGTCATATCGGCTATCGAGCGTGCCCGCTTCATGTATATCCACTCCATAATCTGGCGTGCTGCAAAGCCTGGCATACCCATCTCCTTCACCACCGCCTGTATCTCGGCGAGGTCCATACCCAACAGTCTCTTCTTCGGTTCGCTCATAATATGTACAAAGATAGTGTAAGTGGGGAGAAAAGCCAAATTTATTCGTTGAGTAATTGCAACTTCATCTCAAGATCCATCTCATCGGTGCAGAGCACTTGGCGGGGCTTGCTGCCATCGACGGGGCCTACGATGCCAGCTTTCTCGAGCTGGTCCATGATGCGTCCTGCACGGTTGTATCCGATGGAGAACTTACGCTGAATGAGCGAGGTGGAGCCCGACTGGTGAATGACTACGAGGCGGGCAGCATCTTCAAACATGGGGTCGAGACGCTTGAGGTCCACATCCTCGAGGTTGCTTCCGTCGCCGCCGTTCTCATCTACATACTCGGGCAGGTAGAAGGCAGTGGGGTAGCCCTGCTGCTCGCTGATGTACTTGCTGATGCGCTCTACCTCGGGGGTGTCGACAAAGGCACACTGTACACGCACGGGGTCGCTGCCTTGGAGGAACAGCATGTCGCCCTTACCGATGAGCTGGTTGGCTCCGGGGCGGTCGAGGATGGTGCGCGAGTCTATCATGGCCGATACGCGGAAGGCGATACGTGCGGGGAAGTTGGCCTTGATGGTACCGGTGATGATGTTCGTTGTGGGGCGCTGTGTGGCGATGATCATGTGTATACCCACGGCACGTGCCAATTGGGCGATACGGGCGATGGGGAGCTCTACCTCCTTGCCGGCGGTCATGATGAGATCTCCGAACTCGTCGATGATGACTACGATGTAGGGCATGTACTTGTGTCCCTTCTCGGGGTTGAGCTGGCGGTTGATGAACTTCTCGTTGTACTCGCGCAGGTTACGCACGCCTGCCGACTTGAGGAGGTCGTAGCGGGTGTCCATCTCCACGCAGAGCGACTTGAGGGTCTGCACCACCTTGGTAACGTCGGTGATGATGGCGTCTTCACCGTCGGGGAGCTTGGCGAGGAAGTGCTTCTCGATAGAGGAGTAGATGCTGAGCTCCACCTTCTTGGGGTCTACCATCACGAGCTTCAGTTCGGCGGGGTGCTTCTTATATAATAAGGAGGTAATGATGGCGTTCAAGCCTACCGACTTACCCTGACCTGTGGCACCGGCCACGAGGAGGTGGGGCATCTTGCAGAGGTCGAACATGTATATCTCGTTCGTGATGGTCTTGCCGATGGCTACGGGCAGTTCGTAGGTGCACTCCTGAAATTTCTTGCTACCAATGACCGAGTGCATGGATACGATTTGTGGGTTGGCATTGGGAATCTCGATACCGATGGTACCCTTGCCCGGTATAGGGGCGATGATACGGGTGCTGAAGGCGGCCAGCGTCAAGGCAATGTCATCTTCGAGGTTTTTGATTTTCGAGATGCGCACACCCGGTGCGGGGGTTATCTCATAGAGCGTGATGGTGGGGCCTACGGTAGCCTTGATAGAGGATATCTCGATGCCGAAGTTGCGAAGAGCCTGTATGATGCTGTCCTTCTTGGCATTCTGCTCGTCGCGGTCGACAAGGAATGCGTCATCATTACCCTTGTTCAGCAAGTCGATGGTGGGGTAGTGGTAGCGCGAGAGATCGAGGCGGGGGTTGTAGGGCTCGATGATTTTCTCTGCTGCCTCCTCCTCGTTGATTTCGATGGTGAACTCGGCTTCTGAGGTGTCGGATTCCTTGCTCTCTGTTGCGGCTTCTATGGGCGTGGCCTCTTCGATAGGCTCGTTGGTAATCTCTAATTCGAAATCTTCTTTTTCGGTTTTTACCTCAATGGGGGTGTTCCCAGTCTTCCATTCGAGTTCCGTTGATGGTTGTTCCTCAATCGTAAACTCTATGTCAGTGTCTTGTGGTTCCTCTTCTTGAGAGGGAGTGGCTTTTTCCTCCTCGTCTTTTCCGGGGAGCAGCGATTTGAAGTGGAACAGGCTACGGATAAACTCGATGGTATTGCTTGTGAGGTACATGCAGAATAGAATGGCAGTCACGACCAAGAGTATGACAATGCCGGGCGTGCCGAACTGGCTGTCGAGCCATGCTGTCACGTTGTGTCCGTGGTAGCCGCCCCAATAAATCGCCGAGTTGCCAAACCATTGGTCTATGGTGATACTCAAGAAGAGCGACCCCCATATCAATATGGTGGCACAGCAGATGCCCCAATGCTTGAGGTTGAACTTATAGGTGCGCATGAGGCTCAATCCCAAGACGAGCAGGAAGGCGGCGATGCTATATGCCGATATGCCGAAACAGCGGTTGATGAGTGTCTGTGCAATGTGTGCTCCGCTGCGTCCCGTGGCGTTCTGCACCTCCTCAGGTGTGGGGTTGGCTACTTGCTCGGTGATACTCTGCTGTTCCATGGCGCTCTGGTCGGCTCCTCCGTTGAGAATGAACGAGCTGAATGCCAGTATCATGTAAAGTGCTACCATCACACAAAGCAAGCCGGTGATAAATTGTGCCGTCTCATTCTTTATCGTGTTGCGGATACTCTGTATCCACATTATTTCCTTCTTCTCCTTTTTTATGCTTTCTTTCTTTGAGTTTTTCTGTGTAGCCATTCTTTCTATCGGTTTTGCTGAAAATCGCAAAGTTATGTATTTGGTGTTATCCGAATTGCCACCACTTGCGTTTGCTTTGTGGAGTAGTCTCCGTATTGAATTCCTCTATCAGTATGTCCCGGTAGCTCTTGTGCTCTGTTATCATACGATAGATGAGTCCCCAATCGGGGAGTCCACCGATGTTACGGTCATCGATGAAGAGGTCTACCTTCAGTTTGCGTGAGTAGTTGTCGTGGTTGAGTCCTTCTTCAGGATAGTCCTTGTTTACGGCATAGAACTCCAATCCCCTATCGCGACACCATGCTACGGCTTCGTCGAGAAGCTTGTCTTCGCGTACGCTCCATAGTATCAGACGATGCCCCTTCTTGGCAAGCATCTTCAGCGTATCGGTGGCAAAGGGTATCTCGCACCCTATCTCGGGATAACGGTGCTCTACGATGGTTCCGTCAAAATCTACGGCGATGGTCATGATGGTATTGTTATAAAATAGATGTGTCATTCTGAGCAAAGCGAAGAATCTCGCAGCTTGTCGGAGGAGATTCTTCGTTGCACTCAGAATGACACAGAATAACTTATCTTACTCCCACTCGATGGTTGCGCTGGGCTTCGGCGACATGTCGTAGCACACGCGGTTCACGGTCTTCACCTCGGCGAGGATACGGTCGGTAATCTTCATGAGGATAGCCCAGTCTACCTGCTCGATGGTAGCAGTCATAGCGTCAATAGTGTTGACGGCGCGGATGATTACGGGCCAGTCGTATGAGCGGGCGTTGTCGCGTACACCTACTGACTTGAAGTCGGGCACTACGGTAAAGTACTGCCATACCTTCTTGTCGAGGCCAGCCTTGGCAAACTCTTCGCGGAGGATGGCGTCAGACTCGCGTACAGCCTCCAGACGGTCGCGTGTGATTGCACCGAGGCAGCGTACACCGAGGCCGGGGCCGGGGAACGGCTGGCGGTATACCATCTCGTAGGGAAGGCCGAGCTCTACACCGCAAGCGCGAACCTCATCCTTGAACAGTTGCTTCAAGGGCTCTACGAGCTCAAACTGCAGGTCTTCGGGCAGTCCGCCTACGTTGTGGTGGCTCTTCACCATCTTGGCGGTCTTGGTGCCGCTCTCCACGATGTCGGGGTAGATGGTGCCCTGACCGAGGAAGTCGATGCCATCGAGTTTGCGTGCCTCCTCTTCGAATACGCGGATGAACTCACCGCCGATGATCTTGCGCTTTTCCTCGGGGTCAGCCACGTTCTCAAGCTTGGTGAGGAAGCGCTCTGTAGCGTCCACATAGATGAGGTTGGCATTGAGCTGGTTGCGGAACACTTCCACTACAGCCTCAGATTCGCCTTTACGCATCAGACCATGGTTCACGTGTACGCATACGAGGTTGTCACCGATGGCCTTGAGCAGCAGTGCGGCCACTACCGAGCTGTCTACTCCTCCTGAGAGGGCGAGCAGCACCTTCTTGTCGCCTACCTGGCGGCGTACGAGCTCTATCTGGTCGGCTACGAAGTTCTTCATGTTCCAGTTGGCCTCGGCCTTGCAGGTGTCGAAGACGAAGTCCTTCACGGCTGCCTTGATGGCCTCCTCATCGTCGGTGAACTGCGCGAGCTTCACCTCGCACAATGCCTTGTCGTGGCCAGCGGCCATGACGGGGAAGCCTGCCTCGTAGATTTCGGGGAGAACGTCAATCTCCACCCCGTCAATCACGTGGTTGGGGCCACCGTTGATGATTACGCCCTTTACGCCGGGCAATGCCTTCAACTCTGTTGCGGTGATGTCGTGAGGATAAATCTCACTGTAGACACCCAATGCACGGATGGCTCTGGCAAGCACGGTATTTTCGTGGCTGCCGAGGTCCAAGATAACAATCATGTCTTGTTTCATAAAACAATATAATAATTAAGGTATGATCTGCTGTTGTATTTTGGTTGCAAAGATACGAAAAATCTGTTTTTACTATTTATCTTGAAGACTGTTTTTTTACTTAATTATAATTTTTTTATGGGCAGAATGCTGTTATTCGGACATTCAATTTGGAATAGAAGTGTGATATGGGCGTTGTACTGCTAAATTTATATGGCAAACGGTGCTGTTTGTATGGGAGGAAAATCAGGTCAATGATCTTTTTTATCAGGCGATGCGTTATTTTATTCCTAAATAAAGTTGATATATAAAAAGAAAGTCTTAAATTTGCACAGGATTAGAAAAAGACGAACGATGAATATCCGTTATCAGAAACTTCTCTACATACTGCTTGCCCTGCTCATGGTAGCGTGCAGCACTGCCGAGAGGTGTAACTGCGGATGAGTTGTTTTTATTTAGAGAGAACAGAGATTTTACTTTAATTATAAACGTTTTAATTAAAATTTAAGTACAATGATTAAACTTGGTATTAACGGTTTCGGCCGTATCGGCCGTATGGTTTTCCGCGCTGCAGTGAAGAACTTTGCTGAGGACATTCAGGTAGTAGGTATCAACGACCTTCTCGATGCTGATTACTTGGCATACATGCTGCGCTACGACTCAGTACACGGTCGTTTCGACGGTACTGTAGAGGTAGAGGGCAACAACCTCGTAGTAAACGGCAACAAGATCCGCCTCACCGCTGAGATGGACCCCGCTAACTTGAAGTGGGACGAGGTAGGTGCTGAGGTAGTAGTTGAGTCTACCGGTTTCTTCCTCACCGACGAGACCGCTCGCAAGCACATCACCGCTGGTGCAAAGAAGGTTATCATGTCAGCTCCTTCTAAGGACAGCACTCCTATGTTCGTATACGGTGTTAACCACACTACATACGCTGGCCAGGACATCATCTCTAACGCTTCTTGTACAACCAACTGCTTGGCTCCTATCGCTAAGGTGCTCAATGATAAGTTCGGTATCGTTAAGGGCTTGATGACAACTGTACACGCTGCTACAGCTACTCAGA
>JAFWXS010000043.1 GCA_017517925.1 Bacteroidaceae bacterium
CTGTAGTATTGGAGAAGGAAGCTTCTATGGCTGACATCTGCGCTGCTATGAAGGAGGCTTCTGAGGGCGAGTTGAAGGGTATCCTCGGCTACACAGAAGATGCAGTAGTTTCTACTGACTTCCGTGGTTGCGCCAACACCTCAATCTTCGACGCTAAGGCTGGTATCTCTCTCGATGCTAACTTCGCTAAGGTTGTATCTTGGTACGACAACGAGTGGGGTTACTCAAACAAGGTTTGCGAAATGGCTCGCGTAATCGCTGCGAAGTAATTTTGCAAGTAACAAAACCCAATAGCGAAGGGCCTCACCGCATGGTGAGGCCCTTTCTCTTTTCACAATATTTATGTTGAGGTTCTGATTTTACGGGAACTATCCTTAAACAATGGGAATCGGGTCTCGCTTCGTAAAAAATATTTGGAAATGGAATGTGGATTCTGAAACCAGACAGCCCATTCAACGAAAGAGGCTGTCTGGTTTGAATAGGTTGGATGTTTTAAGAATCCTGTATTAGAAGTGGCTCGAACCGTCGAAGCAGTGGGTGCAGAGCTTGCACTTGGGCAGGCCGATGGCCTCGACGAGGGTGTCGACGGTATTGAACTTCAATGAGGAGAGGTTGAAGCGCTTGCGTATCTCCTCCACCATGCGCTCATACTGTGGTGTGCCGGGGGTGGAGTACTTGTCGAGGTCTTTGCTGTCGTCGCCCTCGAGCTCCTTGATGATGCGGCGGGTGAGCAGCTCCATCACGCTCTTCGATGAGGTGAAGCCTAAGAAGGGGCAGCTGTGGATGATGGGGGGCGAGGCGATGCGCATGTGTACCTCCTTGGCACCATAGTCGTAGAGCTCCTGCACGTTGTCGGTGAGCTGTGTGCCGCGTACGATGGAGTCGTCGCAGAAGAGCACGCGCTGGCCGTCCATCATGGCGGTGTTGGGGATGAGCTTCATCTTGGCCACGAGGGAGCGCATCTCCTGGTTCTCGGGGGTGAAGCTGCGGGGCCATGTGGGGGTATACTTCGAGATGGCGCGACGGTAGGGCACGTGCATGCCGTGGGCATAGCCGAGCGCCATGCCTACGCCCGAGTCGGGGATGCCGCAGGCGCAGTCCACCTCGGAATGGTCTTGCTGGGCCATCATATAGCCTGTCGCGTAGCGAGCATCCTCTACGTTCTTGCCCTCGTAGCACGAGTTGGGGAAGCCGTAGTAGACCCACAGGAAGGAGCATATCTGCAGCTTGTCGTTGGGCTTACGCATCTGCTCGATGCCGTCCTCGCGCAGGCGTACAATCTCGCCCGGGCCCACGTAGTGCTCTATCTGGTATCCGAGGTTGGGGAAACTGTTGGTCTCGCTCGTTGCTGCGTATGCCCCGTCTTTCTTGCCGATGACGATGGGGGTGCGGCCCCACTGGTCGCGGGCCACGATGATGCCGTCCTCGGTGAGGATGAGCATGGAGCACGAGCCCTTGATCTTGCGGAACACGTTCTCGATGCCGTCTACGAAGTCCTTGCCCTGTATGATGAGGAGGGCGATGAGCTCGGTCTGGTTGGTCTTGGAGAGGCTCATCTCCGAGAAGTGCATGTTGGCTGCCAGCAGGTCTTGCTCCAGCTCGGGGATGTTGTTGACCTTGGCTACGGTGACGATGGCAAACTTGCCCAGGTGCGAGTTGATGAGGATGGGTTGGGGGTCGGTGTCGCTGATGACGCCGATGCCGGCATTGCCCTGGAACTTGGAGAGTCCCGACTCGAACTTGGTGCGGAAATAAGAACTTTCGAGGTTATGAATCGAGCGCATGAAGCCTACGCCCTTGGCGTATGTGGCCATACCGCCACGCTTCGTACCCATATGTGAATTGTAGTCTGTGCCGTAGAAGAGGTCGGTCACACATGCTGCTTTAGAGACTGTTCCGAAGAAACCACCCATAATGATTATGTCATTTGTTTGTTTTAGGCTTG
Source organism: Bacteroidaceae bacterium (assembly GCA_017517925.1). Lineage (GTDB taxonomy): Bacteria > Bacteroidota > Bacteroidia > Bacteroidales > Bacteroidaceae > UBA1189. The sequence continues at coordinate 1,946 of JAFWXS010000043.1, forward strand.
CAAAGTTATAAAAAAATGAGATTTCTTGGAGACTTGGAGACGAAAAATATTACAGTACGACAAAAAAACTGTATTCCTAAATCATTTGGACTCGAATACGGTTTCCGTCGGTATTCCATATCCTGCTACTTGGGGTTTGTGAAATGGCATATAAAAAAAAGGTGCGCCGATATTCAGCGCACCCCTAAAACCTCTTCCTTTCTGTGGAGGCATTGTGCTTATTACTCACACACCTTGGTGCAAGAGTCTGCTACGCAAGAGTCAGCTACGCAGCAAGTGTCTGCCTTGCAGCAGGTGTCTGCAGCTACACACTCGGTGCAAGCCTTGTCGCAAGTTGTTTCCTTTGCCTTCTTGTTGCAGCATGAGCTCATGGTGAGAGCAGCTACAGCTACCATAACGAATAATACCTTCTTCATGTTGTTTTCCTGTTTTTGTTTGACAATCAATTCAAATTCGGGCGCAAAATTACACTTTTTTCTTGATACTTTGCGCCTTAATGTCAGATATTTTGAGAAAAATATGTAATTTTGTACGCTATGATTGACAATACGCTGTTCAAGGACAAGAAGGCGGTGTACTATACGCTGGGGTGCAAGCTCAATTTCTCCGAGACTTCGACCATCGGGCGTACGCTGCAGGAGGCGGGCTTTCGCACGGCACGCCGTGGCGAGCAGGCCGACATCTGTGTGGTGAACACCTGCTCGGTGACCGAGCAAGCCGACAAGAAGTGCCGCCAGGCGATACACAAGTTAGTGAGGCAACACCCCCATGCCTTCGTGGTGGTGACGGGATGCTATGCACAGCTCAAGCCCGAGCAGGTGGCCTCCATCCCCGGGGTAGACCTCGTGCTGGGCATGGACAAGAAGGGCAGCCTGCTCGACTACCTCACCTCGCTCGACAAGCGCGAGCAGGGCGAGATGGTGACCATCCCCACCAAGGATATACGCACCTTCGTGCCCTCGTGCTCGCAGGGCGATCGCACGCGCTTTTTCCTCAAGGTGCAGGACGGCTGCGACTACTTCTGCTCCTATTGCACCATCCCCTATGCTCGTGGTCGCAGCCGCAACGGCACCATTGCCTCGCTCGTGGAGCAGGCACGTGGAGCGGCAGCCGAGGGGGCCAAGGAGATTGTCATCACGGGGGTTAACATAGGCGACTACGGCAAGACGACGGGCGAGACCTTCATCGACCTCATCCGCGAGTTGGACAAGGTGGAGGGCATCGAGCGATACCGCATCTCGTCCATCGAGCCCAACCTGCTCACCGATGAGGTCATCGAGTTTGTAGCCCGTTCGCGAGCCTTCATGCCCCACTTCCATATCCCCCTGCAGGCGGGCAGCGATGCGGTACTCAAGCTCATGCGCCGACGCTACGATACCGCCCTCTTCGCCTCGAAGATAGAGAAGATACGCTCGCTCATGCCCGATGCCTTCATCGGCGTGGATGTCATCGTGGGCACCCGTGGCGAGGTGGAGGAGTACTTCGAGGAGGCCTACCGCTTCATCGAGTCGCTCGACATCACGGCGCTCCATGTCTTCAGCTACTCGGAACGTCCAGGCACGCAGGCCCTCAAGATAGAATACAAGGTGACACCGCAGGAGAAGCACCGCCGCAGCGAGCGGCTGCTGGCACTCTCCGATGCCAAGCAACAGGCCTTCTACGGGCGCCACATCGGCAAGGAAGCCGTCGTGCTGCTCGAGAAGCCCAAGGCGGGACAGCCCTTCCACGGCTTCACCGATAACTATATACGTGTAGAGGTGGCCGACCCTGCTGCCCGCGACAACGCCCTGGTGCGTGTGCGCCTCGGCGGGTTCAATGAGGAGGGTACGGCACTGGTGGGAGAGATAGTATGAATTATATAAGGAGTTCAGGAATCAGGAGTTCAGAAGTTCAGACGATACTTTCGACTGATGATAATTATTTGTGTTGTAACGTCTTTGCATTTGTCCTGACTCCTGCACTCCTAAAGAATAAGAATAATAACCCGATGTCGAGTCGCAGCAAGCAGACTATTGTCTGAACTCCTGCACTCCTGACTCCTGCACTCCTAAAGAATACAACGTGAAAGTCGCAATAGTAATCCTCAACTGGAATGGCGAGCCCATGCTCCGCCAGTTTCTGCCCTCGGTGCTAGCCCACTCCGTGTTGCCCGAGACACTGGGCGAGGCGGTAGTCTATGTGGCCGACAATGGCTCTACCGACGCCTCATTGGCCCTGCTCGCCGCGGAGTTCCCCACGGTGAAGACCATCGCCTTCGGTGAGAACTACGGCTTTGCCGATGGCTACAACAAGGCTTTCGGGCAGATTGATGCCGAGTATGCCGTATTGCTCAACTCTGATGTGGAGGTCACCCCCGGGTGGCTCGCTCCGCTCGTGGAGTATATGGATGCCCATCCCGCTGTAGCTGCCTGCCAGCCCAAGCTCATGGCCTATCACAAGAAGGAGGAGTTTGAGTATGCCGGTGCCATGGGCGGATACCTCGACCGCTATGGCTATCCCTACTGCCGCGGACGCATCTTCGACATCATAGAGCAGGACCACGGTCAGTACGACGCCGATGTGCCCCTGCTGTGGGCCACGGGAGCATGTCTCATGGTGCGTCTTCCTATATATAAGGAGGTAGGCGGACTCGACGGCCGCTTCTTTGCCCATATGGAGGAGATAGACCTCTGCTGGCGCCTCCGCTGTCGCGGCCACGAGGTGCGCAGTGTGGCCGCCAGTGTGGTATACCATGTGGGAGGTGCCACGCTCAGTGCCGGACATCCGCGCAAGACCTTCCTCAACTTCCGCAACAACCTCCTCATGCTCTACAAGAACCTCCCTACGAAGGAGCTGCGCCGCGTGCTCTTCGTGCGTGCCCTGCTCGACTATGTGGCTGCAGCCATGTTTCTCCTTAAGGGTGAGTGGGGGAGCGTCAAGGCCGTATTCCAGGCCCGTCGCGAGTACCGCCGCATGAAGAAGGACTTCCGTCTCTCGCGTGAGGAGAATCTGCAGAAGGCCGCCTCGATGGATGTACCCGAGCGCACACGCTTCTCTATCCTGTGGAAGTATCACGTAGGGCGCTGCCACACGTTTGATAAACTGTAGATTTTTACAATTTGCTACTGACTCTCCTCTATGGGGTAATTTTCGCCAGTGCTTCCCCATGCTGTCGCCGAGGCTATAAATTCTTATGGCAGGTGCGACAAATCTTTATAGCAGGCTCGATAATACCCTATAAACAAGTCTTCCGAAATCAGCTGACCGGCTGACCTTGTACGGTGTAACGCATTGCATCCTAAGGAGTAACAGCGGTCAGCGCCAGCTGACCGAGTTGCCCTTAGCCTGACCGCATGGCATACCTCCCGATGTCTCCCCGGACGGTTGTCTTTTTATACAAAATTACACTTCCAAAGCAGGTTCATGGTCGTGACCATGTACGTGCAAGGATGTGTCCGAAACACTTGCTCGGTTCACAGAACAGGGGAAACGCATTATAAAATAGGATAAAAAGCCCTCTCAAATTACAGTTCAATAAATAATTGATTATTTGTAAGAAAATCATGTCGAACTCTATCTGGTTCATAATGCGTTTCTCAGGTTCACAGAAAATCTCGGTCAGTCCATAGTCTGCGATGGTCAGCAGCGGTCAGCAACGGTCAACCGGGCTGACCGACGCTACTGTCTCATTGTAAGAGGTTTATGCCGTCAAGGTCAGCCGATCAGCCGATTTCGGAACACTGTATAAAAGGGAACTTTCAACGAGATTAAACTGATGACACAGAAATTCTTGCACTTGCTCCGCTCGTGCTGCCCCGAGGGCGAGTCCGCTTCTTGTTAGAGTGGAAATCCGTGAAGATTAGTGGTTAGTAAGGGAACACCGCAATGTAGATGACGAATCAGAGTAAATCCGTGTAATCCGAGGTTTTAATTATGTCGTGGTGTTACTCGAAGTCGATCTGTATGTCGAGCTCGCCATCCAGCGAGGTGGTCTCTTCTGTGCCTTCCTCGATGATGATGCTTTCGTCGGGTGATGGGTAGGCCTCTCCGCTCGGCTGGTTCTCGTGGATGTAGCTGATGGCTTTGGAGAGTCCGCCGATAAACTTGCTGAAGTCTTCCTGATAGAGGAATATCTTGTGCTTCTCGAAGGTGAAGGGGGCGTCGGGACCTTCGCCTGCAAGGATTTTCTTGCTCTCGGTGATGGAGAGGAAGAGTTCGTCCCGTCGGTTGCGCTTCACGTCAAGGTAGTAGATGCGCTTGCCTGCCTTTACGGCTTGTGAGAATACAATGTCTTTTTCGTTTTCCATGGTCTCTTGACTTTAATCTGTATGTTCAGTTTGTAAAATTAGTGTATGGTAAGCGAAAATGCAAGCGTTTTGTCGTTTTTTGTCTCTTTTTGTGTCGTAAAAGTGCATTTCTATGGCTATGTGTTGCATAAAATGATTATCTTTGCATTGTTAATTGACGACAGACAATGGACAACAAACGACAGACACCATGGAGGCAGACCGTTAACTTCGTTGTCTGTTGTACGTTGACAAATAAAAAAATAGGATTGCAATGAAGATCATGAAATTTGGCGGGACGTCGGTAGGCTCCGTCGACAGTATACTTAAGGTAAAGCAGATTGTAGAGGCCGAGAAGGAGCCTGTAATCGTTGTGGTGTCCGCATTGGGTGGCATCACCGACCAGCTCATCCGCACGGCGATGATGGCTACCAGTGGCGACATCGCCTACGAGGCCGAGTTTGACAGTATCGTGCGCCGCCACGAGGAGATGATACAGGAGGTCATCCCCGCAGGCAGCGTGAAACGTACGTTGGGCAAGAAGATACATGCCCTGCTCGACGAGCTGAAGGATATCTATCAGGGACTGTACCTGCTCAAGGATATCTCCACGAAGATGGAGGACATGGTGGTGAGCTATGGCGAACGCCTGTCGAGCCTTATCGTGGGTGCACTCATCGAGGAGGCCGAGGTGTTCGACTCGCGTCTGTTCATGAAGACCGAGCGCAAGCACCACAAGCATCTGCTCGACTCGGAGCTGTCGGAGCAGCTCATCCGCGAGACCTTCCGCGAACTGCCCCGTGTATCAGTGGTGCCGGGCTTTATCGCTTCGGACAAGAACACGGGCCGTGTCACCAACCTCGGTCGTGGCGGTTCGGACTATACAGCAGCGGTCATCGCAGCGGTGCTCGATGCCTCTATCCTCGAGATTTGGACCGATGTGGACGGCTTCATGACGGCCGACCCCAAGGTAATCTCTACGGCATACGCCATCGAGGAACTGAGCTACGTGGAGGCCATGGAGCTGTGCAACTTCGGTGCCAAGGTAGTATATCCGCCCACCATCTATCCCGCATTCCATAAGAATATACCTATACTAATAAAGAATACATTCAATCCCGAAGCGCAAGGCACCGTCATCCAATCACGCTTGAGCGACAACACTAAGCCAATCAAGGGTATCTCGAGTATCAATAACACGGCGCTCATCACCGTGCAGGGGCTCGGCATGGTGGGTGTCATTGGTGTGAACCACCGTATCTTTCGTGCCTTGGCGCAGAATGGTATCAGCGTGTTCCTCGTGTCGCAAGCCTCGTCGGAGAACAGCACCTCGATTGGTGTGCGCAACGAAGATGCCGAGCTGGCCTGTGCCGTGCTCAATGGCGAGTTTGCCAAGGAGATTGCCACAGGCGAAATCAACCACGTGACCGCCGAGAAGGGCTTGGCCACGGTGGCTATCGTGGGCGAGAATATGAAGCATACGCCCGGTATCGCCGGCAAACTGTTCGGCACGCTCGGTCGCAACGGTATCAATGTGATAGCCTGTGCGCAGGGTGCCTCAGAGACCAACATTTCGTTCGTTGTGGACGAGCGCTGGCTGCGCAAGACGCTGAACGTGATTCACGACTCGTTCTTCCTCTCCGAATATCAGGTGCTCAACCTCTTCATCTGCGGTGTGGGTACCGTGGGCAGCAGCCTCATAGAGCAGATACGCCAGCAGCGCGAGAAACTGATGATGGAGCGTGGGCTGAAGCTCAATGTCGTAGGTATCGCCAGCGGACACTATGCCGTGTTTGACCGCGAGGGTATCGACCTCAACAGTTACCGCGAGGCCCTGAAGCAGGGTGGCGAGAGCAACCTCGAGCGCTTGAAGGAGGAGGTCATCGGCATGAACATCTTCAACTCGGTATTTGTGGACTGCACCGCCAGCGACGAGGTAGCAGCACTCTACAAGGACTTCCTCAACCACAATATCTCCGTGGTTGCAGCCAACAAGGTGGCCGCATCGTCACAGTATGAGAACTATAAGGAACTGAAGCAGACCGCCCGCCGCCGTGGCGTGAAGTACCTCTTCGAGACCAACGTGGGTGCCGGACTCCCCGTCATCAACACCATCAACGACCTCATCAACAGCGGCGACAAGATACTGCGCATCGAAGCTGTAGTGAGCGGTACGCTCAACTTTATCTTCAACGCTATCAGCGAGGACATCAAGCTGAGCGATACTATCCGTCTCGCCAAGGAGAAGGGCTACAGCGAGCCCGACCCCCGTATCGACCTCTCGGGAAAGGACGTTATCCGCAAGCTCGTGATCCTCGCCCGTGAGGCCGGCTATCCCATCGAGCAGGACGATGTGGAGAAGAACCTCTTCATCCCACAAGAACTCTTCGATGGTTCGCTCGAGGACTTCTGGGCCAAGGTGCCCTCGCTCGATGCCGGCTTCGAGGAGCGCCGCCAGCGTCTCGTGGCCGAGGGCAAGCGTTGGCGTTTCGTAGCCCGTCTCGACGAGGGCAAGGCTTCGGTATCGCTCCAGGAGGTCGACCAGTGGCATCCCTTCTACAACCTTGAAGGAAGCAACAATATCATCCTCCTCACAACAGAACGTTACAAAGAGTACCCCATGATGATACAGGGCTACGGTGCCGGTGCCAGCGTGACCGCTGCCGGTGTGTTTGCCGACATCATGTCGATTGCGAATATCTAAGGAGACCCACCCTATCCCTCCCTCAGGGAGGGAATTTAACCTCGCTGAAAAGTTACTGATATAAAGTAAAGTATCTATTAATAATAACCGCGATGCCCGCAAGTCCTCCCTTACAGGGAGGATTTAGGTGGGTCTGTTTATATATGAAATATCTCATCATCCTCGGCGATGGCATGGCCGACTGGCCCGTGCCCGCCTTAGACAATAAAACGCTGCTGCAATATGCCCATACCCCCAATATGGACCGCTTGGCCCGTATGGGACGCACGGGTATGCTCCGCACCGTGGCCGACGGCTTCCACCCCGGTAGCGAGGTGGCCAACATGTCGGTGCTCGGCTACGACCTTAATCAAGTGTATGAGGGTAGGGGAGTGCTCGAAGCCGCCAATATCGGTGTAGACCTTGCACCCGATGAGATTGCCGCCCGCTGCAACCTCGTATGCATCGAGGGCGACATCCTCAAGAACCACTCCTCGGGACATATCACCACCGAGGAGGCCGATATATTGATTAAGTATCTGCAAGATCACTTGGGCGACGAGCGTGTGAGCTTCCACACCGGTGTGCAGTACCGCCACCTGCTCGTCATCAAGGGAGGCGACAAGCGGCTCGACTGTACCCCGCCTCACGATGTACCCCTGCAGCCCTTCCGCCCCTTGATGGTGAAAGCCGAGGTGTCCGAGGCACAGGCTACGGCCGACCTCGTGAACGACCTCATCCTACGTTCACAAGACCTCCTGGCCGAGCATCCACTCAACAAACAGCGCGTGGCCGAGGGCAAAGACCCGGCCAACTCGATATGGCCCTGGTCGTTCGGCAGCCGTCCCCACATGTGTCCGCTCAGCGAGATGTACCCCACCTTGCAGCGCGGCTCGGTAATCTCGGCCGTAGACCTCATCAACGGCATAGGCTACTATGCCGGCTTGCGCCGCATCGCCGTGGAGGGAGCCACCGGACTCTATGATACTAACTATGAGAACAAGGCCGTTGCAGCCATTGAGGCACTGAAGACCGATGACCTCGTATACCTCCACATCGAAGCCAGCGACGAGGCAGGCCATGAGGGTGATGTAGCACTGAAGCTGCGCACCATCGAGAACCTCGACAGCCGTGTGGTGGGGCCCGTCTACGAAGCCCTGAAGGACTGGGACGAGCCCGTAGCCATTGCCGTCCTTCCCGACCATCCCACACCCTGTGCACACCGCACCCATACCGCCGAGCCCGTCCCCTTCCTCATCTACTATCCCGGCATAGAGCCCGACAGTGTGCAGACCTTCGACGAGGTGGCCTGCCAGGAGGGAGTCTGCGGCGTGTTGGAGAAGGACGAGTTTATGAACCTCTTTGTAGGAAGGGCGAAAAGCTGAAGGAATTGAAAGAGTTTGAGGGTAATTATGAAGAAAGCGGGCCCACTTTGGTGAGTCCGCTTTCTGTCACTCCTGACGGCAGATGCCGGAAACTGTTACTTTAATTCGAAGAATGTCGTGAACGCCTTGCAGGCATACTCGTGGTCGAGCACGGCAGCCGTTTCGCGCACCGAGTGCATACCCCACATCGGGTTGCCCATATCCACGCCACGCATCGGGAGCTGCGAGGTGAGGATATTGCCCAGCGTAGAGCCGCCCGCCATGTCACTGTGGTTAACAAAGTACTGGCAGGGCACTTCGGCCAATCGGCATATCTCGGCAAATACGGCAGCGCTCTCGGCATCGGTCACATATTTCTGGTTGGCATTGATCTTGATTACCGGTCCGCCACCCATCATGGGATGGTTGGTGGGGTCGTGCTTGCCGGGATAGTTGGGGTGCAGGGCATGAGCCATGTCGGCCGAGATCATGAACGAGTGCTCCAGAGCGCGGTATAGACCATCGGTGCCACAGCCGTCATTGGTTATCACGCGCTCCAGAAGGTTGCGCAGTACGGGCGAGGCGGCACCCTGCTTGGTGCCGCTTCCGGTCTCCTCGTTGTCAAATACAGCGAGCACCTGAGTCATGGGTGTGGCGATGCTGTGGAGCAGTGCGTAGAGTCCTGCGTGCACCATGGCGAGGTCGTCGAGGCGGCCGCATGAGATGAACTCATTGTTGAGCCCCACAAGTTCGGCCTTCTGTGTGTCGTAGAGAGAGAGGTCAAAGTCGAGGATATCGGCCATTGATACACCCAGTTCCTCGGCGATTACCTTAAGCAACAGGTTGTCGGCCTCCAGCTTGTCATTGATCATACCTATCACGGGCAGCATGTCTACCTGCTTGCTCAGCTTGTTGCCCTCGTTGACCTGACGGTTGAAGTGGATGGCGATATGCGGTATCACGAGCAGCGGGTGCTCTATCTTCAGTCGGCGCACCTCGGGTTTCAGGGGGTTGGCGCTGCGCAGCAGCACACGTCCGGCGAGCGACAGGGGACGGTCAAACCATGTATACAATATAGGTCCACCATACACCTCGGTGTTGAGTTTCACCACGCCCCCTTCGGTATACATCTCAGCTGCGGGCTTCACACGGAAGCCGGGCGAGTCGCTATGTGCACAGATGAGTTTGAAGCCCGCCTCCGACGGATGGGTCGTGCCCATGCGGAAAGCAAATACTGCCGAGTTGTTCTTGGTCACGAAATATCCCTTGCCCGGCACCAGCATCGGGAAAGGCTTGCCGGCATCGAGGTGGGTGAAGCCTGCTGCGCGCAGCTGCTCCTCCACATAGCCTGCGGCAAGGAAGTTGACAGGCGATGCATCGAGCAGCGCCATCAGTTGTTGTGCAATATTGTCCATGTTGTAAGTCTTTTGTTGGTTCATATTACTAATCCGATGCACAAAGATAATACTTTTGTCATAACTTTACATGTAATACACCATTTTTCATTTCAAAAAACTTGCGACACTCTGCATAGCCTGCAAGCAGTATCTGTTCTCGCTAAACTGCGGTATTGGCATTTATCTCCCCTTAACTCCCCCTTAACTCCCCCTTAACTCCCCTAACTCCCCTAACTCCCC
>JAFWXS010000044.1 GCA_017517925.1 Bacteroidaceae bacterium
CTGATGATCGAGGGACTCGCCTTCGGCGATGTGCTGCTCGAGCTTGGCATCCTCGCCGCGATGACTATCGGCATCATCCGTGTGGCATTGATGAAGTTTAACGACCGTTTGGAATAACTTGACCACTATGAGCGTACTACGAACCCTGATTATTAAAGAGCTGCGGCAGTTTCGCCGCAACCCCTTCCTCCCCAAGCTGGTAGTGGGCTTTCCCCTCGCCATCGTCCTCATACTGCCCTGGATAGCCAACATGGATGTCAAGGGCGTGAGCGTGGGCATTGTCGATGCCGACCGCTCCGACGTGTCGCGCCGCATCACCTCGCATGTCGAGGCCTCCGAGTACCTGCGCCTCCACGACCTCTATGCCGACTACCCCTCGGCACTCGCCGACCTTGAAGACGGCCACATCGATGCCATCCTCGAGATACCCAACGGCTTCGGCCATAGCCTCCACGCCACCCCCAAGCGGCTCAGCATCTGGACCAATGGCGTCAACGCCATGAAAGGCTCCCTCGGCTCCCAGTACCTTATGCAGACCGTAATGAGGGCCATCCCTACAGAGAGCGCTCCTGCACAACCTTCGTTTGAGAGCAGCGAAATTGTCAATTCTCCATTAACTTCGTTGAAGTTGCTACGCTCGGCAGAGCCTGCAAGCAGTCTTTGCTCTCGCTCAATCGCAACTTTGTCAATTGTGAATTACTACAACCCCACCATGGACTACAAGCACTTCATGATACCCGCCCTGATGATTATGCTCATGGTGATGGTCGGCGGATTCCTGCCCGCCCTCAACCTCGTGTCCGAGAAGGAGCTGGGCACCATAGAGCAGATCAATGTCACCCCCGTGAGCCGCTTGACCTTCACCCTCTCCAAGCTCATCCCCTTCTGGGTCATCTGCCTCCTCGAGCTCGCCCTCTGCATGACTCTCGCCCTCCTCGTCTACGGTCTCCCCGTGGCCGGTTCCGTAGGGGCCATCTTCCTTGCGGCGCTGCTCTTCATCATCGTCATGTCCAGCATAGGCGTCATCATCGCCAACCTCTCCGACACCATGCAGCAGACCATGTTTCTCATGCTCTTCGTCGTACTCTCCTTCATTCTCCTCAGCGGCCTCATGACCCCTGTCGAGAGCATGCCCTTCTGGGCCCAGCACTTCACCCGCCTGCTGCCGCCCACCTACATGGTCGAGATCATGCGAGCCGTATACCTGCGTGGCACCACCGTGGCCGAGCTCTCGGGCAGCTACCTCGCCCTTGCCGCCTTCGCCCTCACCTTTGCCACCCTGGCATCATTCACCTACCGCAAGCGCGGATAGCCCTGTGCCCGACTGTAGAGGAGCGGAGGAAAGCGCAACTCCGTTCGGCAAGTCCGATGGGGCCTAACTCCCATGACATCCATTTGCCTCGAGCCATGCATCCGTCAAGTCGGTGCATGGCTTATGTTTTTCGTGAGATATTTATAAGAAAATAGTGTGTTGCGTGCCCCGCCCCTCATTGGCGGCAGCCCCTCACCACTTTTATTGTATGATGTGGGGTTGAATCCCCTGCAATCCCTGCAGATAATGTTGCATGGAATACAATTTTGCGGCCCGAATATCGTTAATGATAGTGTAATCTTGTTCCTATGAAGGCCAAAGAGATAGTTCGTATCATGCAGTCCTACCCGAGCGTGGAGGAGCAGGGCAAGTCGTTCAAGGTGGGCTTCTTCCTCTGTACGGGGGGCACGGCGTCGATATTGTTTGACAGGGTCCTCTACCACATCCGTCGCCATACGCTCGTGATGCTTTACCCCAATGCGCAGATACATGTGGTGCAGCACTCCGAGGACTGGGAGGGACGCCTCGAGATGGATTGTGTGGAGAGCTATTACCCCACGCTCGAGGTCATTGATGTGCGTGACCGTATCGTCGTGCGCAGTTGTCCGTGTGTGGATGTCCCGGAGGTGACTGCCGATTATCTGCACCGTCTGTGCGACCTCATCGACGAGGAGGCTCCGCTGGGCCGTGGGGAGTGTATGCCCCTCACCTCGCAGGCGGTGCTCGACAAGCTGGGGAGCTACCGTCGCCGCTACCTGCGCAGTGCCATGCTGACAGACATCGTCGGGATATTCCTCTCTGAGCGGCCGAAGGGGACGCATACACCCAGCAGGCACGAGGGCGTGGTGAACGACTTCCTGCTGCTGCTCCTGAAGAATGCCCATGCGGAGCGCTCGGTACAGTTCTATGCCGGGCGGCTACACCTGTCGCCCTACTACATGTCTACCGTTGTCAAGGAGGCGACGGGCAAGACAGCGATGGAGTGGATCACCATGTTTACCATCAACCTGAGCAAGCACTACCTTGCCGACACCGACAAGAGCATCAAGGAGATTGCCGACACGCTGCACTTCCCCGACCAGTCGACCTTCGGGCGCTACTTCAAGCGCCACATGGGCTGCTCGCCGGGCGAGTATAGGGGGAGGTGACACTGCCTGTTCACGTCACTATCCTTCCGTCGTTCCCGCTCCTGCGTCAGCAAACATCTCTCGCGGCAGAGATGCAAATGACTGTATAGAAACTGTCTATCGGATTTTCTACTGTTGAAATTTTGAGAGTAGATGGCGTGATAGTATCTTTGCGCTGAGAAAAACATATAAATGACGACACTATGAAGACTGTTTTGTATATTCTGTTTGCGGCAACGATGATGGTTGGATGCAACAATTCAAAGGCAACGAAGAGTTTTGATTCGGTAGATGCGTCGCGCTTTGCCGAGGTTATTGAGGACGGGCAGGTGCTGATTATCGACACACGGTCACCCGAGGAGTTCAACGAGGGACATATCCCCGGTGCGGTGAATATCAATATCGATGGTGAGGACTTTGAAGCAAAGGTCGCCGAGTTGGACAAGTCGCGCCCCGTAGCGGTATATTGCCGTGGCGGTCGCCGTAGCAAGGAGGCGGCAGCGCATATGGTGAGCTGTGGCCTGGATGTTACGGAACTCTCGAACGGCATCTTGTCGTGGCAGGGCGACGTGGAAAGAACCCATTGACCTGACCGCTACTTTGAGTTTTTGAGTTATTAAGTTTTTAAGTTTTACGTCCCGGCGGATGGAGACACCCGTTGGGAGGAACAATCCAATCAGCCCCAACGGAGTTATAAATGCTTTACATTTATGACTCCTCGCATTTTGCGAGGATAGGCTGCGTTCGTTGAAAATAAAGTGAACTTTATTCACTTACTGGCACTATCCTTGCTTGCTCGGCAATGATTAAGCGAGCTTGTCATTGCTCTCGCTACGCTGCGGAGTTTTAAGTTTGTTAAGTCTATACTTCCGATTTCCGTACCGCGTAAGCAAACCGCAGGATTTGCCTTACAATATGCTACAAATTTTCTGTACAGGATTTCCGAGCGTTTCGCCTCGATAGAATAAACCATCCCACACTTTTCGGGTTGTAAGTTTGGTTAATAGTTTCTCTATTATGCAGAGGATGTCTCCCTTTTCATATAAAAAAGCCACTATAAACTTGTTGTTCTAAATATTTGTTGTATCTTTACAACGCAAGAAGCCGCCAAGCCTCTTTACAATGCTTAAATCGGCGGGTCGTTTTTTTTATATATCATGGTTACGAAAAACAATATAGTGCTGCTGAGGAGTTGGTAATCTTATTAAGGGAGCGAGGCCTTATCATAGAGGAAGAGGAGTTGACTTTGCAGGCTCTCCGTTCAATTGGGTACTATCGTCTGTCTGCTTATCTGCATCCGTTCCTTCGTGTACCTAAAACTGAACATGTGTTCAAGGAGGGTACCTCTTTTGAGTAGGCGATGCGCATCTATACTTTTGATCGGCATCTGAGGCTGTTAATCTTTGACCAGATAGAGAGAATTGAGATTGCCGTGCGCAGTGCTATAGTAAACATCGCCAGTAGAGATACAGGTAATCCGTTTTGGATGACTTCTGCCGAAACATATGCACATGCGGATAATCGCCTGGCACTAATTTTCCGTCCAATCCCCAAGAAAAATGAAAAGAATGCTGCCACGGGCAGTGAGAGTCTATTTTGATTTTACCGTTAACTTGTAATTAACGTGAGTTCGATATAAAAACTGTTCTTCTATTCGACAACGCAAAGAAAAATCACTTTATTTCTATATAACTGCAAAGAAGGGGCCAAAGCCGTTCATTGTTGCATCATCCTATCTCACAAACTCGATCCACTGCCGCCTCAAGGCTTGTCCGCGGCTCAACCACTCGGCATACGGTGTGTCGCCCAGCAGGGCTGTCCCCTGCCAGCGCTCCCAAGTGCCGAAGAGCATGGAGAGCTCAAGGCAGTGGCAGGCACCGAAGGGAGAGCCTGTGGGGTGCCAAGCGAGTTCGAGGGTGTCGACCTCTAATCCTCTTGCGGCCAGGCGTCGGGCATACCTCTTTGAGGGCATCTTCACGCCGACTGATGTAGCTATGGCCGTGACTATGCGGTCGGCCATGCTGCCGTACGTGGCTTCGTGATGGAGCTTCATGGCTACGAACGGACTCAGGTCGTGCCGCTGCCATGTGATGAGCACCTTTTCCAATGTAGGGACTGAAGTATTTCCCGAGAGGTCGGGGTCGAGGATGCTGAAAGGCATCATGGAACGCGAGCGACTGAGGAAGGCTTTCTGCCGACAGAGCAACTCACCGATGGGGAGTGCCGACAGCTCTTCTTTGCCAGCACCGAACAGCTGCAAGGATCGTCGTGCAGCTTTGGCATTGCTTGTCAGCAGGAGTGGGGCGCTCTGAATGATGGCACGCCTGAACAGTGGTTCGCTGCACGAGGCCATGATGGCCGCTACAGATAGTGCGCCGGCCGACTGCCCCGCGAGCGTCACCTTGTCGGGGTCGCCGCCGTAGCGGCCGATATGTCGCTTTACCCATCGCAGTGCTGCAATCTGGTCGTACATGCCGAGGTTAGTCGCGCCTCCATCAGGATCGTGCAGGAAGCCCAGTGCTCCCAGGCGGTAGGAGAGGGTGACGACCACTATGTCGCCTTCCTCGGCCAGCATGCGCCCATCGTAGGCAGCCTCCTCGCCACTGCCGGCGAGGAAGGCTCCGCCGTGAATCCACACCAATACGGGCCTCGCCCCCGAGACAGAGGGCGTATAGATGTTCAGGAAGTGGCAGTCCTCGTCGTGCACCATCGCTTCGCCTTCCCCCATGAGAAATCCTAATCGGAAGGGATTCTGAGGGCAGCAGCAGGGGATGTCAGCCGTTGCCGATGGTGCCTCATAGTCGGCTTCGACAGGATGCTTAAACCTGCCTGCCCGTGCATACCGTATGTGACGAAACACCAACATCGCTAGACCTTTTTCTATGCCGCCCTTCCCCAAGAGACGAAGTACTACGGCCGTGAATGGGGCAAAGATACAACAAAAATGGATGACTCGTGGCGGGGATGCTAAAAACTTTACTGTCCAGTATTTGTTAATATTGAAAAGAAAACACTAACTTTACACACACATGAGGAGTAACACACGACATATCCGATGGTTGCTTGGCATGGCTACGATGCTGCTGTGCTTGGTGGTGTGTGGGGTGGATGCTGCTACGGCCGACCGTGCTTCGGCACCGACAGCAGAGGCAGTGGGCATCCTGCACGAGGAGCATGGGGCTTCGTACGCCTCGCTCGTAGAGAAAGAGGACGACATGTTCGATGCTGCCCGTGAGATGGGGCAGTGGGCTATGCCTTCGCAGGCGTTCTCTATGCGAGCTACGACAGGACGGGTGGTCACGATGGGCACGGCGTTGCAGCGCGTGGTGCGGATGCCCGGTGCGCCGTTGACCTGTGAGGCCTCATGTAACAATGGGTTGGCAGAGACGTTGAACCATACGCTCTCGACCAAACGTTTCTACGCTGGATATTACATCTATTACCGCTGCCAGATGCGGTGTTAGCAGATTCCTTTTTTCTGTTTTTCTCTCTTTGCCTTTGATGAATGAGGCAAAGACTGCGCATGCGCGTATACGTGTGCATTATACAACATACTTACATTAAACAAAAAAACATGGAAATCTCAAATAACACCGAGGCCAATGTCCTCACCACCACCGCATACCCCGAAGCGGTAAGCGAAACAAAGTCTGTCATCAACCCCCAAGCACTATTGTGGGCACTCATTGCCGTAGTGCTGTTTGTCATCTATCGCCAGCAGCCCGACAAGGACAGCACACTGGGCATCATACAAGTCACGCTGGTGCTCGTATGTGCCGTATTGGCCATAGTGAAGCTCTTTGCCGGTAGCCGCAAGCTCACCTATGTGCCTACGGGTAGCCCCATAGAGAAAAGTGATAAGTATTATAACCTCAACCTCGAAAGCGACATACGCCAGTGCCTGAAGGAGAGCAACACATCTCGCCTCAATGCCTTGAAGACCGACGATGCGGGTGGTATCCTCGTGGAGACTTTAGAGTCGAAGGACAAGGCCTTCACCGCCGTGCGAATGCAGAAGTATTGTCCCGAAGGCTATCGCCCCGAAACGGAGTGGGTAGTGATGCCGTAAGAGGGTTGAAGGTTGAGGGTTTGGTTCCACAATGACACACTAAACACTGCACTCTCAACTCCTAATTCCTAACTCCTAATTCCTGATTAAAACAATGAGTTATATTATGCTTATCATCAGCCTTGTGCTCCTCGTCGTAGGAGCCAACTGGCTGGTCGACGGGTCGGCAGCTATAGCCCGTCGCTATCATATCTCGGAGTATATCATCGGAGCCACCATCGTAGGTATGGGCACCAGCATGCCCGAACTGGTGGTGAGTGTCGTGTCGGGCATCGGGGGACATCCCGAGATTGCCATTGGCAACGTGGTGGGGTCGAACATCTTCAACGTGTTCCTCATCCTTGGCATCACAGCCTTGATGATGCCCATCAAGTACACACGCGAGAACATCATGCGCGACATACCGCTCAACGTCGTTGTGTCAATCCTCGTCCTCATGCTCTGTGCACTTGGCATGCGCTTCCGCGGCGAGTATGGGTTGGGACGCATCGAGGGTGTCATCCTGCTCGTGTGCTTCGTCCTCTATCTGTGGAGTACCATGAAGAGCGAGCGTAAGCAGCAGGAGGCCAGGCGGCAGGGCGTGCGCTATCCCGATAGCGACCTCGTGGCACCGGTGGAGACTGGCCGCTACCGCTCCATGACCGTGTGTGTGCTGTCCATCATCTTCGGACTGGGCGGCCTCATCTTCGGTGGCGACATGTTCGTTGACGCTGCTTCGGCCATCGCCCGTGAATGGGGTGTCTCAGAGGCTATCATCGGACTCACCATCGTGGCTGGCGGCACCTCGCTGCCCGAGCTGGTATCGTCAATCATTGCCGTCACCAAGAACAAGGGCCAGATGGCATTGGGCAACATCGTGGGGTCCAACATCTTTAACCTCCTGCTCATCCTCGGTGTGAGCTCCCTGGTACAGCCTCTCTCGATGGGCAACATCACCTTCGTGGACTGGGGTGTCATGGTGCTCTCGGCCATCATGCTCATGGTGGCTGCCGTGACCTTCAAGAAGCATCAGCTCGACCGCGCCGATGCCTCCATTCTCCTGCTCCTGTATGCCGCCTATATGGCATGGCTGATCGTGGGGCAAACCGTTAACGGATAAAAACAAAGGATATGGGAATACTACAAATATTTACTTTGCTGGGAGCATTGGGCATGTTCCTCTATGGTATGAACCTAATGAGCTCGGGCCTGCAGAAAGCTGCAGGCGAGCGCATGCGCAGCTTCCTCTCAGCCATGACGTCGAACCCCCTCAAGGGCGTACTGACGGGCCTTGGCATCACCTCAGTGATACAATCCTCTTCGGCCACCACGGTAATGGTGGTGAGCTTCGTCAATGCGGGTCTGCTCACGCTGGCCCAGGCCATCGGCGTCATCATGGGGGCCAACATCGGTACCACGGTGACGGCATGGCTCGTGTCGTGGCTGGGCTTCAAGGCCGACATCTCCATCCTTGCCGTGCCGCTCATGGCCGTGGGCTTCCTGCTCTCCAACTCGAAGCGCAACCAGCGCCGCAACATCAGTGAGCTCATCGTGGGCTTCTGCCTCCTGTTCCTGGGCTTGTCGTTCATGAAGGAGTCCGTGCCCGACCTCGGCGAGACCCCCGAGGTGCTGGCGTTCGTGCAGTCATGGTCGGCCCACGGCTTCGGCTCGGTGCTCATCTTCCTTGCTTTCGGCACCGTGCTCACGCTCATCCTGCAGTCCTCATCAGCCACGATGGCCATCACGCTCATCATGCTCAGCATGGGCTGGATACCCTTCGAGATGGCTTGCTCCATGGTGCTGGGCGAGAACATAGGTACCACCATCACGGCCAACATCGCCGCCTCGGTGGGCAACACGCAGGCCAAGCGTGCCGCCATGTCGCATACGCTCTTCAACGTCTTCGGTGTGGTGTGGGCGCTCATCCTCTTCAAGCCCTTCCTCGGCCTCGTAGGTGCCATCACCGCTGGCCTCTTCGGCCTTCCCGACCCCTCCGCCGAGGGCTTTGCCGTGACCTCGCCCAACTCGGCCGAAGCCACCGCCGCGCTCTACGGCCTGTCGATGCTGCACACGCTGTTCAACACCATCAACACGCTCATCCTCGTGTGGTTTACCAAGCAGATAGCCCGCGTGGTGACATGGATTGTGCGCCAACCCAAGAACCAGGAGCAGGAGGCCTTCCGCCTCAAGTACATCTCGGCAGGCCCCTTGGCCACCCCCGAACTGTCGGTAGAGCAGGCCTTCGACGAGGTCATCCACTTTGCCCAAATATCACAGAAGGGCACCGCCTACGCCAAGGAGGCCATCAACGAGACCGACCCCGACAAGTTTGAGGCGCTACGCGAGAAGCTGGTCAAGTACGAGGAGATATCCGACCGCATAGAGTACGAGATAGCCACCTTCCTCAACGCCGTGTCAGCCGATGAGGTGAGCGAAGATACCTCGGCGAAGATCAAGGCCATGTACAAGATCATCGGCGAACTGGAGTCGCTGGGCGACTCGGGCGAGGCCATCAGCCGCATCCTGGCACGCAAGAACATCCACAAGAAGGACTTCGATGCCGACACCCTGAAGCGCCTGAACGCCATGGCCGACACCGTCGACGAGGCCTACGACGTGATGATAGCCAACCTCACCGCCGCCCATCGCGGAGAGCTCACCACCATCGCCAATGCCTACAACGTCGAAGACCGCCTCAACAGCCTGCGCAACAACCTACGCGATGCCGAGATTGAGGCCATCGACGGTGGAGACAAGAGCTACCCCGCCAGTGTATACTACATCGACATCGTCAACACCTACGAGCACATGGGTGACTTCATGATCAACGTATCGCAAGACCTTGAGCGGGTGTATGCACGCAAATAGTACGCAATGGAAGAGATTGCCATAATCCTTGTGCTCATCCTGCTCAACGGTCTGTTTGCCATGTCCGAGATAGCCTTGGTGTCGGCCCGTAAGTCGAGTCTCAAGGCCGAGGCAAGCAAGGGAAGCAAGGCCGCACGCAGAGCCCTTGCCCTGCAAGAGAACCCCGACCGTTTCCTTTCGTCCGTACAGGTAGGCATCACTCTCGTGGGACTGCTCACAGGTATGTTCTCGGGCAACAAGGTAGCCGCCATATGCACCACACTGCTCACCGATGCTGGCCTCGAACCGAGGTTGGCATCGGGGCTTGCCCAAATGCTCATCATCATCGTAGTCACCTACCTCTCTATAGTCATCGGTGAGCTGGTACCCAAGCGCATAGGCATGAACTCGGCCGAGCGGGTGGCCAAGCTTGTGGCAGGTCCCATGAGCTTCATGTCACGCCTCACCAAGCCCCTCGTATGGATACTTGCAAAGAGCACATCGGCCATCGTAGGCCTTGTAGGCATCAAGGGCGAGGAGAGCAAGGTCACCGAGGAGGAGATAAAATCGATGCTGCAAGAGGGAACCGAGGATGGTGAGGTACTCCCCGTGGAGCAAGACATCGTAGGGCGCGTATTCACCTTGGGCGACCTCACCGTGAGCTCCATCATGACCCTACGCAGCGACATCGTATGGCTGGAACAGGGTATGACCGAGGCGGAGGTACGTGAATGCATCGAGCGCAACCTCTACGAGGAGTACCCCGTGGTAGCGGGCAACCTCGACCACGTGGTAGGCATCCTGCGGCTCAAAGATTTCGTGGTGAACAGCGGAAAGCCCGACTTCTCATTAGCGAAGATGCTCACGCGCCCCACCTACTTCCATGAGAACATGAGCGTGTACAAGGTGCTCGAAGAGATGAAGACCAAGAAAGTGAGCCGCGCCCTCGTATGTGACGAGTTCGGCTCGTGCTGTGGCATCATCACCCACAAAGACATCCTCGAAGCCCTCATCGGTGACATGCACGACGATGTTGAGGATACCCCCGACATCGTGGAGCGTGCAGGCGGTGGAGGCTGGCTCGTAGGCGGTCAGTGCATGATCTATGAGTTTCTCAACCACTTCGGGCTCGACGAGGCCATGCAGGACTACGAGTTTACCACCGTAGCAGGCCTCATCCTGCATACCTTGGAGCGTATGCCCACCATGGGCGAGCGCGTCATATGGGGCGAGTTCTCCTTCGAGGTAGTCGACATGGACGGCCCCCGTATCGATAAGGTGATTGTGAAGAAGGTCCCCGATGTATCAGCGGAGGAGTAGTTACCCACCTTTCACTGCGACACTCCTGTCATCGCTATAAATAAATCCCAAGCAAGGGACGGATGCAATGTCCGTCCCTTTGTTTCTTCCTCTCATCCTCGGGATAGAATGTCTCGCGAGAGATGGTTCCCAAGAGGTACGGTCAGTAGCCTTGATGACGTACTCCTTGTCTATGACGGCAAGATGATGAAGACAAGAGAATTTGAGAGAATGGTTGCCAAGGAAAATGACCAATAAAGTAATTTAGTTATTCAATCCCTCCCGAATGTGCTGTGAAGCACATTCGGGATTATGCTTCCCGCCAATACTATTTATACTATGAGAAAAGCAGAAGACTGCAAGCAAAAAGCTCAGAGGATATGCCCGAAAAGTTGCGAATAACAATGAGGAAATTCAAATATCCACGGATACGTAATGAAATATCCGTGAATACGTGATTAAATGTCCGCGGATATTTAATGAAATATCCATGGATACGCAAACTTTTCGGTAAGCGGAACTGAAAAAAAGGGAGGGGAGATGAGAAGAAACGGAACCGCCCTTCTCTAAAAAACGGACTTATTAACCTGTTGCGATAAGCAGATAAGAATTGTTCATTAACTTTGTATCATCACAAACAGCCTCGTATGGGAACGAAAGAATCAATAAAACTATTCGAAGAGAAGCCATGGTTTGAAAATGAAGGTCTTTGATAGCAATGCGTGTTCCCTTTCTTTTCAACATGAATTCCGTGAATTGCCATAAATTAGCCATAAATAAAATCGTGTAACAACATAAACGACCTATACAATGAAACCAACCAAACTATTCCTTTCCTTTGCCGTAGCGATACAGCCTGGGAATTGCATATTTACGCACAAAAGTTAGTCTCTTCGCAGCAAACAAATAGCTTTTTTGCCTTTTCCTCCAACAGAGCGTGATTGTTCGAGGATTTATCATTACATTTGCATACGTTCCTATATAACAGATAAAATGAGCGAGAACAAAGTAATCATATACACCGCCAATGATGGCACGACAAAGATTGATGTAAAGCTGGAGGAAGAGACCTTGTGGCTTACGCAGGCTCAGATGTGCGAGCTGTACCAAACGAGCAAATCAAATGTAAGTGAGCACATTAAGCATATCTTTGAGGAGGGAGAGCTTGATAAGGATTCAGTTGTTCGGAATTTCCGAACAACTGCAGCTGATGGTAAAGTGTATATGGTATCTCACTACAATCTGGATATGATTATCGCTCTCGGATACCGTGTGCGTTCACTCATTGCCACTCGATTTCGTCAATGGGCAACTGAGCGACTGAAGGAGTATATCGTGAAAGGATTCACCCTCGATGACGAACGACTGAAGAAGCTGGGCGGTGGCAGCTATTGGAAAGAACTGTTGGAGCGCATCAGGGATATCCGTGCCACGGAAAAGGTGCTCTACCGCCAAATACTGGAGATATATGCTACAAGCATTGACTATGACCCACGGGCACAAGTGTCGCAGGAGTTCTTCAAGAAGGTGCAAAACAAGATTCACTATGCCATTCACGGACATACGGCGGCAGAA
The DNA here is from genome assembly GCA_017517925.1 of Bacteroidaceae bacterium. Classification (GTDB taxonomy): domain Bacteria; phylum Bacteroidota; class Bacteroidia; order Bacteroidales; family Bacteroidaceae; genus UBA1189. The sequence goes on from JAFWXS010000044.1 coordinate 12,209, forward strand.
CTGATTGTGGAACGTGCCGATGCCGAAAAGGACTTTATGGGCCTGCTGACCTTTAAGGGCAACCACCCCACCTTAAATGAAGCGAAAACTGCAAAGAACTATTTGAACGACAAGGAACTCCGCGCAATGGGACAGCTCGTGTCGGGATACTTGGACTTTGCCGAGCGCCAAGCCGAGCGTGAGCAGGCGATGACGATGAACGACTGGGCGGCCTATCTGGACAGGATTCTGACAATGACCGGTGAGCAACTGCTGCAAGACAATGGCAGCGTATCACACGAGGAGGCTATGGAGCATGCTACCACGGAGTACCGCAAATACAAGCAACGCACCATCAGCGATGTGGAGCGCGACTACCTGTTCTCCATTAAAACGTTGGAGGATCTGGGTAAAAAGAAGAATTGATTCGTGAGGGATTGCCTTTAGCCCGCTAGCAATCATAAATAAATTTTCACCTCGCTGTAACTTTCGGGGCTTTTCTCCGTCTTATAGATGGAGTAATACACAAGATGAGCACAATGAAACCAACCAAACTATTCCTTACCCTTGCCTTGGCAATGCTGCTGGGGGCTAATACAAGCTACGCACAAAGCCTTACCGACACCTATTGGAGAAACGACAAGACGGGCGACTGGGTCATCGGCTTTACCGAGAAGCACGTTATCTATGATAATGCCGTATGGGACATCGTGGAGCAGACGGAGCGCAAGGGAGGCTATACGCTCACCATCAGCAATGGTAGTGAAACAAGGAGCATCAAGGTAAGTCCTACGAAAAAGGGGAAGCGCACAATCACTATAGACAAGAAGGTGAGCGTAAAGTGCAGCCCCATCACCACAAGTACCTTGCCCGACTATCCCACTCGTGACGACCGCTCAGGTTTCAAGGATAATGGTTACCGCATGGGCGACAGCGTGACCATCGTGGGATGGCTCAAGGATATACCTCAGCGTAAGAAGGCTAAGATTATCGAAGAGATTGGAGTGTTTCTGGATAATATCTTCCTTGATGAATATATAGGACACGATATTTCTTTGGATTCGCTCGGACGCTTCAGTATCACCTTGCCAATACTCAATGTTACGGAGGCTTACTTGATAGATCATCTGAACGTGATTGAGCCAGGTGAAACTTACTTCTATCTCCACGACTATGCTACGGGGAAGCAACTTTTCATGGGAAATGATGTTCGCTTGCAGAATGAACTGGTGGCCCACCCATTCAATTACGTTAGAAAACAAATGCGTATGCGCAGTGCTACTGAGGAGGAGGTATTGCAGTTCTTGAAGGAGTCTGACGAGGAGCGCAAGGTATTGGACGAGGAGTTACAACAATGTATCAACGAGCACCCGAACCTCTCGCAACGATATATCAAATATGTGAAGCATCTTCACACTATGGCACAGGGGAGCAATCTGATGATGGCTCAGTTTAACCGGCCCAAGTTCATACTCCCGAAAGAGTTGGTAGATTATGTCACCACGAATATTTGGAACAATGCACACCAGCATCCCTACACGCTATGTGGCGACTTTGGTACGTTGATGTACTACTATACAATACATACCGACCATTGTATCAACTCGCAAAGCACTTCTGCGCTGCCTCTCATCGAACGCCTGGCCGACGAGGGAGCCATCACTTTGACAGACAAGGAAGCCGATGCCATAGAACGCTTCCAAGCAGAGAGCGATGCCGTAGAGGAACGACTCAAAGCTGCCGAGTCAGAGGAAGAGAAACAATCCGTAATCGAGGTCTTCAACAGCAGCGAACTGGTGACGACAATCAATGCCCTGTTTGAACGCGCGAATGTTGATGTACATGCTACGATTACCTGCGACAAGGCACTGCATGTGCTTGATAGCGTGAAGCACACGCCCGCCATGCGCGACATCTACCTATCACGTAAGTTATACGAGTTTATTGATGACATGCGCCAGCCACTCACACCACATATCACAGAATGGATAGAACGTAACATACAGATGGAAGTAGCCAAAGCCACTGTGATGGAACTCAACGAAAAGTACCTCGCCCTGCAACGTCGCGACTTTTCTTCGGCAAGTCTGAAGTCATCCGACGATGTGGAGGGCATGAGCGATGGCGAGAAGATACTGCGCAAACTCATCGAGCCCTATAAGGACAAGGTTATCCTCCTCGACGTCTGGGGCACATGGTGCGGCCCCTGCAAGGCAGCCTTGGCCAATAGCCAAGAGGAGTACGAGCATTTGAAGGACTACGACATCGTATACCTCTACCTCGCCAACCGCTCCAGTGAGGAGTCGTGGAAGAATGTCATCAAGGAGTACAACGTGACGGGCGACAACGTGGTGCACTACAACCTCCCTACCGAGCAGCAGACCGCCATCGAGCGCTTCCTTGGCGTGAACAGCTACCCCACCTACAAACTTATCGACCGCAACGGTAACATCCTCGATGTGAATGCCGATCCTCGCGACCTCGATGCGCTGGAGAATCTGTTGAGAGCGATGAATGGGGGCAGATAATGGACTCATAGTTTCTTCTTCCTAAATAAATTTGCTGAAATTTTTGTTTAAGTGTTAGATTGCTTAATTTTGCAGCGATAGCTGCGTGCAGCAGGCACATGAGCATATGAAGAAGCTGATAGGATTCATCTTTACCCTACTGGTGTGTGGCTTAGTGGCCCCTCATCGGGTGGCGGATGACGGGGCAGAGCGCTCCGTGAGTGAGGTCGCATGTGCGGTAGCTGCAACGACCGGCAGTTCTACGACCCACCATAGCCTGGCAACTACCGAGGATGGCAGTCTGGCGCTACAGCGCCTGCTCGATGAGATGGCAGTCATCGTATCTCGTGCCGATATGGCTGCAGGCAAGACCTCGGCGAAGAACGCCTGCGGCAAGTGGTGCCGAGAGTGCGGCGGTAGGTTGCGTGAGCATTCGCGACAAGGCTGCGAGGAGGCAGCCATGTACCACTCGGTGGTGGCGGCTTTCGCCAGGGCCATTGACCACTATGTCTATGCCTTCAGGCATATTATCATTTAGCATACATATCGTAAGTACCGTGAGTGCATGCACCATAGGCGGGTGTGCTCATCTGTGGCGTTGAGGCACCTGCGGGTGGCTCGGGTCACGTACATATCCTATATTTTCTCTTTCATCGGGCTTCCCCTGCACGGCATGGGAACCGTATGATAACACAAAAAACAGATACTTATGATACTGACAATGATTGTATTGTTTGCTTTGGGGTATATGGCATTGCTCTGGAGCATAAGATCAAGATTGACAAATCGGCCACGGCACTGGCCATGTTTGCCGTGATATGGTCGGTATATGCACTGGCATCGGGCGATGCCGACACGGGCAGTAAACTGCTGGAGCACCTGGGCAGCACCTGCGAGACACTTGTATTCCTCATCGGAGCGATGACCATCGTTGACCTCATCGACCGTCATGGCGGGTTCTCCATCATCACCGAGCGCATCACCACGCGCAACAAGATCACCCTCCTATGGACGCTGGCCTTCATCACCTTCTTCATGTCGGCCGTGCTGGACAATATGACCACCACCATCATCATGATTATGATGCTACGTAAGATAGTGCCCACGGTGCGCGACCGATGGATATTCGCGGGCGTCATCATCATTGCGGCCAATACGGGTGGTGCGTGGTCGCCCATAGGCGATGTCACCACCATCATGCTGTGGATGCGCGGCAACGTGACAGCCGGTAGCCTCATCCTCTACCTCATGGTGCCGTGCCTGGTATCGATGGTGATACCCGTGGCGATGGCCATGCGACAGCTGCGTCAAGGAGCGCTGATGTTGCCACCAGTGGAGACCACCACCCCATTACCCAGCGGAGTGGGCAAGCGCTTCAGCCGCGGTGTGCTGTGCCTGGGTGTGGCGGGACTGCTCTTTGTGCCCGTGTTCAAGAGCCTCACAGGACTACCGCCCTATGTAGGCATGATGCTCTCGCTCGGCGTGGTGTGGATAGTCACGGAGTGGATATATGGGCACAGGAAACTGAACATAAGTGAAGACTCGAAGCATCGTGTGTCGCAGATAGTGAAGAATATCGACATGCCCACCATCCTGTTCTTCCTCGGCATACTGATGTCGGTGGCAGGGCTGCAGACGGCCGGCATACTGAGCGATACGGCTAACTTCCTCGACAGGAGCATCCACGAGGTATTTACCATCACCTCAATCATCGGAGTGCTCTCCTCGGTCATCGACAATGTGCCGCTGGTGGCTGCCTGCATAGGCATGTATCCCATGCCCGACGTGGCGGCTATCGCTGCCAGTGCCGACCCTGCGTATGCGCAGCTGTTTGCACCCGACGGACTGTTCTGGCTGCTCCTCTCCTATTGTGCCGGTGTGGGTGGCAGCATCCTCATCATAGGCTCGGCAGCAGGCGTGGTGGCCATGGGACTCGAGCGGATAGATTTTGCATGGTATCTGAAAAATATCTCCCTGATGGCCTTCGTGGGCTACGTGGCAGGTATAGTGGTCATATTCTTGGAGTCGATACTGCTTATGTAAAGCGTGTGTGCTGCCTCTGAGCGATAGTCCCCGCCAAGTGTGCATTTGGCAACTGAGCATGGCATATGATGGTCGGGCTTGGCGGGACTATACAGAGCATCGCACACCTTTTCAGTACAAGAGAAGATAAATATTCTGATTTTCTTTTTTTACTCAGCATAAAGGCGGTAATTTTGCAGCGCAAAACGCGTAGGCAAGCACGCCGCATGTTTCCTAAGGACAAGAAATAGGTAAAAGAAATAGCATCATGGAATGGTTAGTAAATCTGTTCACCGGTAGTGGCGTGGCCCACTCGGTGTTCATCGTGGCCATGGTCATCGCCATCGGCCTCGGCCTCAATCGCATCAAGTTTGGCAGCGTGTCGCTGGGTGTCACCTGGATACTCTTCGTGGGTATCGTGGCCGGGCATTTCGGCTTCCTGCTCGATGCCACCACGGCCCACTTCGTCAAGGAGTTCGGCCTCATCCTCTTCATCTACTCCATCGGCTTGGAGGTGGGTCCGGGCTTCTTCTCCTCGTTCCGCAAGGGAGGCGTCACACTCAACATGCTGGCTGCGGGCATCGTGCTGCTGGGCTGCTGCACGGCCTACGGCATACACCTTATCACGGGCACCGACCTCATCAGCATGATCGGTGTGCTCAGCGGTGCCGTGACCAACACGCCAGGTATGGGTGCTGCACAGCAGACCTTCTATGACATGACGGGACAGACCAACACCACCATCGCTCAGGGCTATGCCGTGGCCTATCCCCTGGGTGTGGTAGGCATCATACTGAGCATCATCGTGCTGAAGCGCATCTTCCGCGTCAACTTCGACAATGAGCGACGCATCATGATGGAGCGCAACAAGGAGAATGCCGAGCAGCTCGAAGCTGTCACCCTCGAGGTACACAACGACTCCGTGTGCGGACACACCATCCGTGAGATACAGGAGGTCTTCGGGCGCAAGTGCGTCATCACCCGCGTGCTGCACGAGCAGACCCATGACATCGAGTTGGCCGAGTCGAACACTACACTGGGCATGGGCGACAAGATATTCCTCGTGGCTGCACCGCTCGAGATCGAGGCACTGACACTGCTCATCGGTCCGCGCATCGACATGAACATGGCCGAGTGGGATGCCATCGAGGCCAACAACCTCACTGCCGACCGCTTCATCATCACCAACCCCGCCATCAACGGCAAGCGCCTGGGCGACCTCAAGCTGCGTCAGACCTTCAACGTCACCATCTCGCGCATCAGCCGTGCCGGCGTAGACCTTATCGCCGAGCCACACCTGCTGCTCCAGCTGGGCGACCGCGTAGTTGTGGTGGGCAAGCCCAAGAGCATCGAGAAGATATCGCGCCTCATGGGCAACTCGGTGAAGCGCCTCGAAGAGCCTAACCTCGCCGCTATCTTCCTCGGCATCGCGCTGGGTGTAGTGCTCGGCTCACTGCCCATCTTCATCCCCAGTGTGCCTGTGCCCGTGAAACTCGGCTTGGCTGGCGGTCCGCTCATCGTGAGTATCCTCATCAGCAAGTTTGGCCCGCAGCTGAAGCTGGTGACCTATACCACCTCGTCGGCCAACAAGATGATACGTCAGATAGGTATCACACTGTTCCTCGCCTCGGTGGGTATCGGTGCCGGCGACGGCTTCATCGACACCATCATGAACGGCGGTTATTGGTGGATACTCTACGGCTTCCTCATCACCGTCATCCCCTGCCTCATCATCGGCGTTGTGGCCCGCATGAAGTGCAAGCTCAGTTACTTCACCATTGCCGGACTCATCTCCGGTGCCATGACCGACCCTCCAGCCCTCGCCTACAGCAATGAGATATGCGGCAACAACCAGGCCTCGGTGGCTTACTCTACCGTATATCCGCTCACGATGTTCCTGCGCGTAGTGACGGCACAGATACTGGTGCTGATGGCGCTGTAAAGGTATTGTCACTCTGAACGCAGTGAAGAGTCCCGCGCAGGGACTTTACCCTGCATGTCGCGAGATCCTTCACTGCGTTCAGGATGACAGAGACATACAATATTCCCTAACTCCTAACGATCATGACCCTCCTCACCTCCGGAAATATTCTCCTTATAGGCTCCGTGCTGCTCTTCGTGAGCATTGCCGTGAGCAAGACCAGTGCACGCTTCGGTGTGCCCACCCTGTTGCTCTTCCTCTTCGTGGGAATGCTCTTCGGCAGCGATGGCTTCGGCATACAGTTTGCCGACATGAAGGCCGCCCAGTTTGTCGGTATGATAGCCCTCTGCATCATCCTCTTCTCGGGCGGTATGGACACCAAGTTCGCCGAGATCAAGCCCGTGCTCGCCCCCGGACTGGTGCTCTCCACGGTGGGCGTGCTACTCACGGCCCTCTTCACGGGTGTGTTCGTGTGGTGGCTCTCGGGGATGGATTGGAGCAGTGTGGGCTTCGCCTTGCTCCCCTCGCTGCTGCTGGCCGCCACGATGTCGTCGACCGACTCGGCCTCAGTGTTTGCCATCCTGCGCTCGCAGAACATCAACCTCAAGCACAACCTTCGCCCCATGCTGGAGCTCGAGAGCGGAAGTAATGACCCTATGGCCTACATGCTCACCATCGTGCTCATCCAGTTCATCAACGGTGAGGTGAGCGGTGCTGGCAGCATACTGCTCACCTTCGGGCTGCAGTTCGTGTTTGGTGGTGCCATCGGCTACGGAGTGGGCAAGCTGGCCGTGTATATCATCAACAAGCTGAACCTCGACAACAAGTCGCTCTACTCCGTCTTCATGCTTGCGGTAGCCTTCTTCACTTTCGCGTTCACCGACCTCTTCAAGGGCAATGGCTACCTGGCGGTATACATCGCCGGTATGATCATCGGCAACTCCAAGATTGCCAACCGCAAGGAGGTGTCCACCTTCTTCGACGGCTTGACGTGGCTGTTCCAGATTGTGATGTTCATCCTCCTCGGTCTGCTCGTCAACCCCAAGGAAATGCTTTCCGTGGCTCCCGTAGCCTTGCTCATCGGTGTGTTCATGATTTTCGTGGGGCGTCCGCTCAGCGTTCTCCTCAGCCTGCTCCCCTTCCGCCACCTCACGGGGCGCTCGCGCCTATACATCTCGTGGGTAGGCCTTCGCGGTGCCGTACCCATCATCTTCGCCACCTACCCCGTGGTAGCCGGCATCGAGGGGTCAAATCAGATCTTTAACATCGTCTTTTTCATCACCCTCCTCTCGCTTGTCTTGCAGGGCACCACGCTGCCCTTCTTTGCCCGCAAGCTCGGCCTCTCGGCACCGATGGAGAAGACGGGTAATGACTTCGGCGTAGAGCTTCCCGACGAGATTGACACCGACCTCACAGACCTCACCATCACCCCCGACATGCTTGCCGATGGCGACACGCTCAAGGAAATCGTCCTCCCCGACGGTGCCCTGGTGATGATTGTCAAGCGCGGCACCGAGTTCCTCGTGCCCAACGGCTCGCTCCACCTGCAGGTGGGCGACAAACTGCTGCTCATCTCGGAGAGGTAGGGAGTGGTGCCCAAAGGCGTTGTTCCCGATGCCCCCTTGAAAGTATGCAGCAGCTCGTAGTCTCGCTCACCTTCAAAAGAACGCATGCACAGCTGCGGCGACGCCATCCTGTTCCTGCTCATCTATGCCGCCTACACGGAGTGGTTAGTGATGGGGTAGGGGCTTTGCATTTTTTTCTGACAGAAAAATGCATAGCAGCGATTCATCAGAAGCGAAAGCCGAAGAAGAGTCGGGTGGTCACGTAGAAGTCGAAGGTATGGATGGGCGTGTAGCTCATCCATTGCATCTGCATCGTCCCTACGAATCCACCGAAGTAACGCTCTACATCCCATACGCTGCCTATGCGGACAATGCCGCCGTGGTTGAGTTTGTGTCCCAAAGGCATAGTGCCATCGGTGAAGGCAATCTCACCATAATGGTAGAGCGAGAGTGTGTGCAGATACGAGGCATGCAGCATCCAGTTGTCGGGGAGAACCCAGTTGTAGGCATAGCCGGCGCCAAGGCTCGCTGCTGTGTAGATGATGTGGCGGGCATAGTCGTAGGGAGTGTTCTCATCGGTCAGCTGGGGCGGTAACTGTGATACATCCACATCCATACGGAACCCCGTGAGCGATGCTCCCAGGACGGCACTACCTGCGCTACGTATCTGCTTATATCGTTGGGTGAGCGCGGCAGGGAGGGAAAAGCGACGGGGATTGAGCACTACGTAGCCATTGGCAAGGAGTCGGCGTGTGTGGCAACCGCTCAGCGGGATTTGCCATAGAGTCTCGCCTTCCCCATTACTGCTCATCGTATGGGTATGTGAGGAGCTATAGGAGAATTCACCGCCCACAATCGGGGTGTATCCGCTGAAGCTGTATTCGGTCTCCTCGGTCTCGCCAAAGAGACGCTTCACATCTCGGTGAATGCCGGCAGTAACACCAAGGTACGATACGCTACAGCCCGCCTTGAAGATTGGCGACGACATCAGGCTATAGCTATGGGGCGTGTCTTCTGCCGTCCATTGTGAGGTGAACTGTCCGAACGAGGTACCCACGTTGGGGCGTACAGTAAATCGGAAAGGATGACGCACAGCATAGGTGCTGTCGGGCCTAAACACGAAACGATTGAAAAAGTCCTCCTGAGCCATTACAGCAGTGGACAGCAACGATAGGGCAAGGGTTATGAATGTTAAGCTTTTCATGTGTCTCACAACCAATAGAGGTGCTCACAGCGATGTCGGCACGGTAGCCACGCTCGTAGTTCACAAAATCCTTGGTTTCACTTTGGGCCTGTACACCCATTACAGTTGCCACGAGGGCGAATGTTGCGATAAATTTTTTCATAGTTATTGATTTGCTTGAATGGAATTAAATAGTCATTTATTTCTTGGCCGACTCTACCAACGCCTTGGCCGACTCTACTCTGTGGTTGGCCTCTTGCAATTCCTTCTGCATACGTTCGCGCTCAGCAGCGGTGCGTACTGAAGGTTTTGACTTGCGTTTCTGTTCCAAATAGAATGCCTTGGTCTCAAGCTTGGTAGCTCTAAAGTTGGCCTTGTCAATCTGGCGCTGCAGCTTGGCGCTCTCCTTCATGTCGCGGAAGGCGCGCTTCAAGAAACCCTCCTTCTGTGTTTCATCCTGTGCACTGGCTGTGAGTACGCATCCGAACATCATTGAGGCGATGCCCAAACCCTTGATAATCTTCTTCATTTTCTTTTACTTTAAATAGGTTAATAATATTACTTCTTCTTTACACTTATCTTGATCTTTCCATTCTCGAGCAGCCACTGAGCCTCGTCGCGCAGGGTCTCTTCGAGGGGACGGGTGATGTAGCCCAGTTCACGCTCGGCCTTGCTGTAGTCAAACTTATTGTTGCGCTTCAGGTTATACACCGAGAAGGTGGTCATCATAGGTACCTCGCCCTTCTTGGCAGCATCCTTCTCCATCTTGCGGGCGATGGTCTCGGCCATGCGTATGGGGAGGAAGAACTTGATGGGCTTGCATCCCAGCTCCTGACAGAGCAGCTTGCTCATCTTCTTCAGCGTGATGACCTCGTTGCCGAGGATGTAGCCCTCACCTGTGCGGCCCTTGTCTACGGCAGCGATGCATCCGGCTGCCAGGTCGCGCACGTCGACGAGATTGAACGAGCCGTCGATGCCTACGGGCATCTTTCCGTTGATAATCTTGACGATGGTCGATGTGGTCTCGCTCATCGAGTAGTCGTTGGGGCCGAAGATACCTGTAGGGTATACGATGCTGGCATTGAGGCCACGCTCCTTCACGGCAGTGAGCACATTGGCCGTAGCCATCGCCTTGCTCTTGCTGTACCAGCCTTCCACCTTGTCGAGGTCAAACTCAGACACCTCTTTAATTTTCTCCTTCTTTGGACGCTCGGGGATGGCACCCGTAGAGCTCACATACACTAACTTGCGGCACTCCTTGTGCTCTAAGCAGAGGTCCACGATATTCTCCGTGCCACCCACATTGACATCGAGCACCAGCTTACGGTATTTGGGGTTCACCGTCACCATGCTGGCCACGTGGATGCACACCGTCTCCGTGCCCTCCTCTACGGCAAAGAAAGGCTCCAGCGACGCCTTGTCGCACAGGTTGCCATAGACAATCTCCACCTCTCGGGGAACATACTTGGCGGCTTTGTCGCCTTTGAGCACAAAGCCTCTCACGCGCTCACCGCGTTCGAGCAACTGGGCACATACGTTGCTGCCCAGAAATCCGGCAGCGCCGGTCACAAGATACAGTCTGTTTTTCATATGTTATGTTTTGTTTAGAGTTATATCACTAAGCTGGCAAGCAATACTCCTTTGGCGCAACCAACGCTTTCATACCGCGTCGGCGTCTTCGTTGCTAACCTCCTCCAAGAACGTATCTACAAACTTATCCTCTATCTTCTGGTACGTCTCCACCACGGTATGCTCCATGGCAAAGTAACTTCTCACAATACTCTCCTCCATCTGCTTGTAGGCACGCACGATGCTCTCCTCGGTCTTGGTCTTCTTCGGTCTGTACTTAGTCATAAGGCTAATCTGTCTCAATTGCGCTGCAAAATTACGCCGAAAAACCAAGCCAAATTGGCCATATATTCCAAAGTATTGGTACAGACATCCTTTTTCAAGGAAATAAATTCCATTTGTACCAAAACTTATTTGTACATTTGCGAACAATACTCATACATTTAGGAATATGGCAACAACGATCCCTTATCTCCGCTGGCGCGAGCGCATCAGCGAGATTACCCCCGACAACTACCGCATAGGCAGCGATGTCATCGTCATACCGCAACACCCGATGCTCAGCTTCCCCATGGGCTGTTTCAAGACCGATGTCACCACCGTGCTCATCTACGACAAAGGGTGGGCGCGGCTGTCGGTGGGCATGAAGGAATATGTGGTGAAGGCCCCAGCCGTGCTCACCATCTTGCCCGACACCACGTATCAGTATTACGACTGCTCCGACGACTTGGAGTACAAGGCACTGATACTCTCCAAGCCGTTTACCGATAACATGTTTCTCAACTTCGACCGTATGCACCCCTTGCGTTCCTCTATTATCGACCAACCGCTATATGAGGGCGAAGAGATGGTATATGTATATAATATAACCATAAAGATGCTGCTTGATCTCATGCGACTCGGTCAGACGAACTATAAGTTAGAGGCGGCCAAGCACCTCATGCTGGCTGTGTTCTATGGGTTCTCCAACACGAAGCACGCCGCACTCGATGAGCAGACGGGACGCAAGGACGAGCTCTACAGCCGCTTCACGGCACTCGTGAGCCGCCACTTCCGCACCTCGCGCGACGTATCGTTTTATGCCGATGAGTTGTGCGTGACGGTCAAGTACCTCTCCTCGGTGGTGAAGGAGAAGAGCGGCACGCCGGCACTCTACTTCATCGAGCAGTATGTCATCACCGAGTGCAAGGCCCTGCTCTCGTCCACCACGATGACCGTGCAGCAGATTGCCGACGAGCTACACTTTCCCTCGCAGTCGGTCTTCGGCAAATACTTCAAGCGCGTCACCGGCCTATCGCCGCGCGAGTATAGGAATAGGGTATAGCTATAGCTATAGCTATAGCCACTCCTCTCATCAAGGGAAGGACGGTGGCTGCGTACGGAGTAAAAAATAGCTGATTCGGGGCTGAAAACGCCTTCGCCTCAAAGAGGAAGAAATCTTCCGTAAATCACAATTTCATGCCATACACCTTGCCACGTAGCCACGCGCCAAACTCCTCGATGGTGTGCGTGGCGAGATACTGCTGCTGCTCCTCTACGCTGATGAGGGGTGCCAGCCCTATGCGCACGGGGCGGCCTGCCTTGTTGAACACCTCGGCAGGGAGGCGCAGCAGTCGTACGCGCCAGTCGATGAGTCCGAGCGCGTAGTAGAACGATGAGTTGCGGTCGAAGAAGCGCACGGGCATGATGGGCACCTTCGCCTTGGCGATGAGGCTAATGATGGCCGGTTGCCACTGGCGGTCGCGCACACAGCCCTCGCGCAGGCTGAGGTCGCTCACGGCTCCTGAGGGGAACAGCCCCAAACCGTCGCCCGAGCGCAACTGCATGAGGGCACGGCGCACGCCCATGACGCTCTCCGTAGTGGCTGTCGTGCGCTCCACTCCCGTGGGCGTGACCGAGATGAATGAGGGGGTCAGCGCCTCCACGCGGCTCAGTATCTTGTTCACCATGATTTTGTAACTCGGGCACCGGTGTCCGAAGAGGTCGGCCAGGATGACCCCGTCGATACTGCCATAGGGATGGTTGCTGATGGTGATGAAGGGTGTCTCATCCAGAGTCTGCAACTGGGCTTCGGCCTCTTTGCTTTCGACAAACACCTCGTAGTCTATGCCCAAATCTTTGAGCACGCTGCGGGCAAAGTCTGCCCCACGGAGGTGTGCATGGCGGTCATAGAGAGCGTTGAGCTTATTTATCGACAACAGACGCATCGTGCCACGGGCGAGAGAGCGTCCTGCCCGTCCGCGGAAGAGCGGTGTCATCTGTTCCAGTTCTTGTAGAGTAAGTAGTGGCACTTTGGGTATTGAAAATTGAAAATTCAGAATAAACAACTCTGTTGTACTTCGGTTGCACTCGCTGAGCGATTAGTAAGCCGGCTTACATCGCGCTCGTTGGCACGAAGTTTTTAGGGGTGAAGCATGAGAGTTGTGAAATCATAAATCAGTACGGTTTCACGGGATCAATCTCCTCGTACCCCTTGAGGTCGCGGCAGAAGTTGTTCAGGTGGATGATGACGAGCACCACCAAGATGATGAGCCCCACGATATCGAACGCACCGAGAGCGATGGGCGTACCAAACACATCGAAACGTACGGCCCACTCGCGCAGCGGTGCTATGGTGGCAAACAGCGTGTTCACCACGATCATAATCAGGCGGAACTCCGTAGGTCCCATGCCTGCATAGGTCAGCTTGAACTCCCCCTTGAGGTGAGCATTGATGTATACCGCGATGGAGAGCATCAGGTATACGGCCAGCACGGCCATGGCGATGTAGAGGTTGAGCATATCGCTCAGCCCGGCACCGATACACATGATGGCCATCGTGATGCCGTCGATATTGTGGTCGAGATAGAACCCATAGATAGGTCGCTGCGTGCTGCGTACGCGTGCCAATGTGCCGTCGAGCGAGTCGCCATACCAATTGATGACGAAGCCCAGCGAGGCTAACCACAGCCACCCGATGTGGAAGTTGGAGAGGGCATAGCCCACGGCCACCACAAGGGCCCCTGCCACGCCGATGGCGGTGAGCATGTCTGAGGTCATCCAGCGAGGTTGCCGCTGGGCAAGCCATATGAGCACTTTCTTTTCCACTCCATTGAGTACCGAGGTCTGTATGCGTACCGATTGTTCTTGTTTCATACGTGTTACGATTGATTATGATTGTTTCTCTATTCTTAGTGCCGATGACAGGACTCACACCTGTATCTTTCACTCCATTTAACGCGTTTGGGGATATGAATGTTCTGTTTTGAACTACATCGGCTATCAGTAGAACTGGGTTTTATGGTTCTGTTTGGGGGCTACACTGCAAAAGTAGTGCCTTGCTCCTAATGAGGAGTTATGATTTTCGGCCTTAAAATGTTCAAAATGTCGTCGTTAAGAAAGATTAGGATTTGAACGATTTCTTTAACAGGGAGAGCGTGATAAGATTGAAGCTATGCCAAAGTATTCGGCCTCGTGGAATCGGCTCCCTTGACATCAGACGCAGTCAGCGGGGCTACCAGTAGCCGCAATCTTCGGGGTTATTCCTGCGACGCTGCCTATCCTCACGGCTATCATAACTTAATGAACGACAAGGCCCCACTCAGTGAAGGAGTGGGGCCTTGTCGTTATAGGGAAGGGGGAATAAGCGGATTAGTTGTAGCTCTCCACCATGCGGAAGAGGCGATTCCAGCGTACCTTGCCGTCGAGCCAGCCGCGGTCCTTGTCGAGCGAGAGCCAGATGAGGATGGGCTTGCCCACGATGTGGTCTTCGGGCACAAAGCCCCAGAAGCGCGAGTCGAGGCTGTTGTGGCGGTTGTCGCCCTGCATCCAGTAGTAGTCCATGGTGAAGGTGTACTCGGTAGCTTCCTTACCATTGATATAGATCTTGCCGTCGCGCACCTGCAGGTCGTTGCCCTCATACACGGCGATGGGGCGCTCGTAGAAGGGTAGGTTGTCCAAGGTGAGGGCGATGGTCTCGCCACGCTTGGGTATCCACAGGGGGCCGTAGTTGTCGACACTCCAGCCGGTGTACTTGTTCACGGGGTAGAGGCCCTGGCCGTGCTCTTCGATGACGGGGATGATGCTGTCAACAAGTTCGGTATGCTTGGTTAGTGCATCTACGGCCTTTTGTGTCAGGGGCAGGTAGTATTGTGTGCCATTGGCATTGTGGTTGGCAAGGTCCTCCTTGCTGATGCCGAGCTCGCGGCGCAGCTTCTCTCCTATGGGGCGCTTGGTGTGGATGAAGTAGCTGTACTGCACATTGTCGGGCTCCTTGTTGGCCACGCCGTCGAGATAGATGACCTTGTCCTTGATCTCAAGTGTCTGTCCGGGCAGGCCCACGCAGCGCTTCACGTAGTTCTCGCGGCGGTCTACAGGGCGCCAGTCGACCTTGCCGAACACTTCCGGGTGTGCAGCTATATACTTGCGGCCCTTAGCGAGGAACTTGTCGTAGGCCTTGCGCGCATCGGCAGCCGTGAGGCTGTCCACTGTAGGGTAGCGGCCACGGTTGATCTCGACACTGATGTCGCTCACCATCTTGTAGAAGTCGTTGGCCGCGAAACGGGGGTTGCTCACGATGGTGTCACCCGTGGGGTAGTTGAACACGACGATGTCGTTGAGCTCCACCGAGCCCAGTCCCTTGACGCGCTCGTAGGGCCATTGGGGCCACTCGATGTAGCTCTTTCCGCCGGTGATAGGCATGGTGTGCTGGGTGAGGGGCATGGTGAGGGGCGTATTGGGCTTGCGGGGGCCATACGATACCTTGCTCACGAAGAGGTAGTCGCCCACGAGCAATGACTTCTCCAACGATGAGGTAGGGATGGTGTAGTTTTGAAAGAAGTAGATGTGCACGAAGTATACGGCCACGAGGGCAAACACGATGGCGTCGACCCAGCTCATCACACTGCGCACGGCAGCGCTCTTGGCGGTCTTCCACCAGGTCCAGGGGATGAACTTGGTGATGTAGGCATCGAAGAGGAAGGGCACCACGAGGAGTCCCCACCAACTCTTGATCCAGAGGAGGAAGAGGAGGTACAGGGCGACGGCGATGCCACACTTGATCCACTGCTTGGGGGTAGCTTGGGTTAGTCTGTTCATAGGTTCCGTTATTGATTTGCATGCAAAGGTAGGTATTCTTTCCGTTCCTTCCCAATATTATAGATTAAGAATTCTAAAGGTTTTCGCATGACTTTTTTTTCAAAACTCATTCCGCAAGAAATTGGTTGATTGTTTATGATGGCTATAGGATATGCTTTCTACCTGACCATGACTTTCTTTCCACTCGCAATGTATATCCCTTTTGACGGTTGTGCCACGGGGCGGCCTTGCAAGTCGTGGAACAATTTTGAATTCTGATTTTTGAATTCTGGATTCTGAATTTCTGTATCGTCGGGATTCTGGGGGGTGTCAGGAGCCTCAGGTTTGCCTCCACGGAAGTGTAACGTGGTCTTGCCGGTAGTCTTGTCGTAACGGATGTCGGTGAGGGGCTTGTCCATCGCTGCCCCGAACTGGGTGCGTGAGGCGGGGGTGCTGGTGAGTGTGAACTCGTGATTTGTGTTGCCGAAGAGGTGCTTGTTGGCGGTTCTGTAGTTGTAGTCGTTGTTGGCCGGTACGATGCAGTAGCGGTGGCTCGAGGTGTTGGCATTGACTTTGTTGTCTCTCCATGCCGAGGCGTCATAGGTCACCTCCGAGATGAGCAGTCCGTTGGCGGGGGCATAGCGGTTCCATCCCTCACGGCGTATGGTCTCTATCAGGTAAAACGAGGCGGTGTCGTCCTCGGTGATGAGGCTTGCGGTGTCGATGTCGGCGGTGAAGATGCGGTACCCCCGACGCTCCTCATCGGTGGTGCCTATACTCATGGTGGCTGATTCGTCCAAGGTATGCATAGGTATCCACCCGAGCGAGTAGCGCTCGAAGGCGGTGTAGGCACAGGGGACGAATCCCTCGGCGTTGTACAGGCCGTAGTCCATCACGCTCCATGTGTCCATGGTAAAGTCTTCGGGGTCATCTTTTTTGAGGGCGGTGTTGTAGAAATCGGGCAAGCCCAGTACGTGGCTGAACTCATGGACGAAGGTGCCTATGCCTGCCACTACGGGGAGGTCGATGACCAATTCGCCCGAGCAGGCGTAACGCCTTATTTTCATGTTGTTGCCCAAGGTGAGCGTGATGCTGGATGCCTTGGCCCAGATAGCCTCCTCGATGCCCGTCTGTGCCTCGTCGCTGCCGGCATAGACCACGTATACGAAGTCCACCACGCCGTCACCGTCGTTGTCGTAGTCGGTAAAGTCGGTCAGTCCCATGTCGTAAGCCTTCTGGCAGGCCTCGCGTATCATGGCAGATGTATTCTTGTCGTTACCTGAGCTGTTATTGCTGCCATAATAGGAACGCTTCTGGCTTAGGGTCACGGGCCCTATGACATCGAACGAGGGAACAAACTGCCCGAACGACTGGGCGCGGAAGTAGTCGCGGGCACTGCCGGGAATGGTAACTTGAAGCGGAAGATACTGCCCATACATCGCGCTATATTCATTGATGTTGATTTCTTCGCTGTAGTTGTCGGTATTGTAACGGTTGCCCAAGAGCTGGCTGATGCTGTCATTGCTGATGGAGAAGGGTACATCGGCAAAGGCCGCGAGGATGACCACGCCCCTGACCTCTCCCGTGGTGGGGAACTCGTTCATTATGTACTCGCCCGAGGCGCGGGTGGACAATTGAGAATCGATAATTGAGAATTGAGCATTATGCTCCGGCAGCAGGCCGTTTCCCGTCAATTGCTTGAGCTTGTGGCGTATCTCCTTGCGGGGAGGAGCCTGTTGAGGGTTGAGGGTTGAGGGGTGAGAGCCAGCCTCCGGCTGGCTGTAAGCCATTGTCTGTGCTCCGAGCAAGAGACACAGCGCGGTCAATAGTGTCTTTATCTTCATAGCTGGAATTCCTTTTTACGTAATACGAAGCTGTTGCTCAGGTACTTGGCGCGCACTGTCTCGTTGGCTGCCAGCTCCTCGGGCGTGCCCTCGAAGAGGATGCGCCCCTCGAAGAGCAGGTAGGCGCGGTCGGTGATGGAGAGCGTCTCCTGCACGTTGTGGTCGGTGATGAGGATGCCTATGTTCTTGTCCTTCAGGCGCCACACGATCTGTTGGATGTCCTCCACGGCGATGGGGTCTACGCCGGCAAAGGGCTCGTCGAGCATGATGAACTTGGGGTCGATGGCGAGGCAGCGGGCTATCTCGGTGCGGCGTCGCTCGCCGCCCGAGAGCTGGTCGCCCAGGTTCTTGCGCACCTTCTGCAGGCGGAACTCGGCGATGAGGCTCTCCAACTTCTCTTTCTGGTACTCTTTGGGCTTGCCGGTCATCTCCAGCACCGAGGCGATATTGTCCTCGACGCTCATCTTGCGGAATACGCTGGCCTCCTGTGCCAGATAGCCTATGCCCACCCGTGCCCGCTTGTATACGGGGTCGGAGGTTATCTCCTGGTTGTCGATGAAGATACGCCCGCCATTGGGCACGACGAGTCCCGTAGTCATGTAGAACGAGGTCGTCTTGCCCGCACCGTTGGGCCCCAGCAGGCCTACTATCTCGCCCTGCTTCACGTCGAACGACACATCACCCACTACCGTACGCTTGCCATATTTCTTTATCAAGTGTTCGGCGCGTAGCACCATTTTGTCTTGTTCAGCCATCTCATACTTCATTTATGGGGACAAAGATAGTGCAAACCGAACGAAAAAGAGCAAGATTCTCTTGCTTTTTTTCTGAGGTGCCGCCTATCTAAAAGCTGCGTGGCAGATTAAAG
>JAFWXS010000045.1 GCA_017517925.1 Bacteroidaceae bacterium
AGGAGCAAGAAGCCCTCAAAGCCCAAGACGAGTACTGGGACTGGTCTCCCTACCCATATTGGGCCGAGTAAAAACAAGGATGACGCCCTATTTCAGGGCGTCATCGCTGTTCTGTATCTCAGGCAATCCGTAGTTGGCCAGAGCTTCGCACATCAGTTGGTGGCCGCGGTCCGAAATCTCGCGGGCCTTGGCATAGTCGCTGATGTCGCCATAGCTATCGAAGGGCATCTTCACCAAGACGTCGGGCCGACAAAGCTCAAGCATCAGCTCGGTGTTGCGGTGGTTCATCAGACTGAAGGTGCGGTCGAGCAGGTCGTAGTAGTTTTCGCCCACTTCGAGCGAATCGTCTTCGTGGAAGGCCTTGCGGTAGTTCAGCACATCCTTCAGCAAGGCCATGCTACGGCTTCCGGCATGCTTGAGTCGCTTCAGGAAGCTCATGTCGGTGTCGTTCTTGAAGTCGTGCAACACGTCGAGCAGCTCTTCGTGCACTTCTTGCTCAAAGCGTTCGTCCACCAATCGGGCCTCGTGTTCCTGGTGCAGCAGGTGGCTGATTTCGGCCTCGTCGACATCGTTCACATCGAAGGCCACCAGCATATCGCCTTCGGTGCGGGGCACGCGGTTCAGCGGAAGGCAGTTGGCAATGGCTCCGTCTATCAGGGTGGTGAGCCCATAACGCACGGGGCGGAACAGGGAAGGGATGGAGATGGAGGCCCGGATGGCCGAGAAGAGGGGTCCGCGGTCGAACACTACCTCGCGACCCGTGTAGAGGTCGGTAGCCACGGCCCGGTAAGGGATGGACAGGTCCTCGATGTTCACGTTGGGCACAATCTGCATCATGGCTTCGATGACTTTCTCGCCCTTCACAAAATGGTTCTTGCCGATGGAGAGGTCCATGAGCGAAAACACTTCCCACGCGTCGAGGGAGTAAAGCCATTCCTTGAACTCGGCCAGCTTGCCGGCAGCATAGATGCCACCCACCAGCGAGCCCATGGAGGTACCGGCCACCGAGGTGATGGTATAACCATGCTGATGCAGGGCCTCGATGGCTCCGATGTAGGCAAATCCGCGGGGACCTCCGCTGGACAAAACCAATGCTACATTCTTCTTGTTCTGTTCCATAAGATTACTAAAGTCTACGCAAACTTACACAAAATCTGAATAATTTTATGTATGTTTGCAAAACAAAACAAAGAAATATGGGAATAGGTAAATGGATAGGCGGTATTGTAGGCTTCATGGCCGCAGGTCCGCTGGGAGCTTTGGCAGGTTATGCCATCGGCTCGATGTTCGAAAATAACGACGATAGTAACTCGCAATCATACAGACCCGAATACAATCAGCCAAGATATGGCCAGCGGAACAGCTTCTTGTTCTCGTTGCTGGTGATGGCATCCTACATCATCAAGGCCGACGGGAAGGTGATGCACAGCGAAATGGAGTTCGTACGCCGGTTCTTGCGGATGAACTTCGGCGAGCAGGCCGTAAGCGAGGGGAACCAAATCTTGCTGAACCTCTTTGAACAACGCAAGAAGATGGATGCCACCAGCCCTTCGGCCTTCAAGAACACCATCTACGAATGTGGCGTGCAAATCCGCAACAACATGGGCTACGAGGAGCGTCTGCAATTGCTGAACTTCCTGGCTCAAATTGCGAAAAGCGACGGTAGCATCTGTCAGGCCGAAATCGAGGCTCTGAAGGAGGTGGCACAGGCCATGGGTCTCTCGGCCAAGGAGGTGGAATCGATGCTCAACCTGGGCGGAGACACACTGGAAGAAGCCTACAAGGTGCTCGAAATCGAACCTACCGCTACGGACGACGAGGTGAAGGCGGCTTATCGAAAGTTGGCCTTGAAACATCATCCCGACAAGGTGGCCACCCTGGGCGAGGATGTGAAGAAGGCTGCCGAGGAGAAATTCCAGCAGATAAACAACGCCAAGGAGCGTATCTACAAGGCTAGAGGAATCAAGTAACACTTATAAAAAAGAGACAGGCGTATGAAAACAAGGTTCTTATCCATCGTTATGGCAGGCATGGCTCTGCTCGCTGCATGCAGCCAACCGGCCAGCAAGCAGGCTCCTGAAAACGGCACTCAGGTGAAAGTGATTTTTGACAATGCGAAACCCCGCACCATGCCGCTCGACCTCTTTGGCGAGGTGCCCGAAGCGATTGTGAGCGAACTGGGCATTGCACAAGGGGTACCGGCTTCGGTATCGGTGATGCTCGTGAACAGGGCAGGGAAGAACATCTTGTTTGATGCCGGAAACGGAAACAAGGACTCGCAACTGATGGGCAAGCTGGCTGAAGCAGGAGTGAAGCCCGAAGCGGTGGATTATATCTTCATCACACACCTGCATGGCGATCACATCGGCGGATTGGTGAAGGACGGACAACGGGTGTTCTCCCAAGCGAAACTTTACATCCCGGCCACCGAACTGGAGGCTTGGACCAACCGCGAAGGGGGTGCCCCACAAAACGTAGCCACCCTGGTGAAGGCTTACGAGGGTAGCCTCGTGGCGTTTACTTACACCGATGCACTTCCTTGCGACATCAAGGCTCTGCCGGCTCCGGGACATACACCCGGACACACCATCTACCAGTTGGACAACCAGCTGATTGTGGGCGACATCATGCACGGGGTAGCTCTCCAGCAGGTTCATCCGGAGTATTGTGCCCGCTACGACATGAATCCCGAGCAGGCCATCGAATCAAGAAAAAAGGTACTGGAGCTAGCCAAGACTCAAGGGTTGAGCCTGTATGGCATGCATTTCCCTAGCACCGAAGCTTGGGTCATCAAGTAACCGGAAGCTCTTTTAGCTCCGAAACGATTATGCCATCCGCTTGCACTTCCCGCTCCATTTGCGGATGTCCAGGCGGATGATTTCTGTCCGGGCAAAGGACTTGCGGGCCATGGCAAGACCCACCTCCACATCTTGCGGAGAGTACTTCTCGAGCAGGAGCTTCAGGGCATGCATCCGCTCCTCGTCGGGCAAACCCACACGAGCCGAGCAAGTGAGGACAATGCTTTCGAAGGCCGTAGTAAACTGGTTGGGGATGACCTTTGTAGTGCCTACCACACAGAAAGACACCTCGGGGAACGCCCGGATGCAACGCAGCTTTTCACCCTCGGGGGCACCATGCAGGTAGATGGCCGATTGCCCGTCCCACACATAGTTAAGGGGGATACCATAGGCTGAGTGTCCCTCGTCCTTCACCATAGACAACACGCCATACTCGCCCTGTTGCAACAAGTGTAGGGCTTCTTTCTCTTCCAGAAGACGGTCTTGTCTTCTCACCGGTTGGTTTTCGTAGTTCATAAGTTCAGCATTTGGCAACAAAAATAGCATAATTGGAAAAGATTTGCTACATTTGCTCAAAAGAATCTTGGTACAAACCATCCCCAAACG
>JAFWXS010000046.1 GCA_017517925.1 Bacteroidaceae bacterium
ATGACCTCCGCATCGGTTATCGCACCGGAAAGCAGGAAAAGGTGGTTCACGAACACCTCGACTTCGAGCTTCGTGCCGGTGAACTGACTTGTCTCTTAGGTGCCAATGGAGCCGGAAAATCCTCGCTTCTCCGCACCTTGTCCGCCTCCCAGCCCTCGCTTGGAGGAGAATTGAAGATGCTTGGCAAGCCCTTGAAGGAATACACAGAGAAGGAACGTTCACGCACCATCGGCGTAGTCCTCACCGACAAGACCTTTGCCGGAGGATTGAGCGTGTACGAACTGGTGGCTTTGGGACGCCAACCCCACACGGGCTTTTTCGGTCGCCTGAGCAAGGATGACAAGCGCATCGTGCAAGAAGCCATGGAGGACGTAGGTATCGCCCACAAGGCACGGAACTACACCGCTGAACTTTCAGATGGTGAACGTCAGAAGGTAATGATCGCCAAGGCGTTGGTACAAGAATGTCCGCTCATTCTCCTCGACGAGCCTACGGCCTTCCTCGATGTGGTGAGCCGTATCGAAATTATGCACCTGCTCCATCGCTTGGCCATCGAACAACAGAAGGCCATCCTCCTCTCCACCCACGACATCGAACAGGCATTGGTCTTGTCTGACAAGCTCTGGCTCCTCACCAAGGGCGAAGGCCTGCAATGTGGCGTGACGGAAGACCTCATCCTGAATCATCGCATGGACAGCCTCTTCACCCATCGCGACATCCGTTTCGATTACGACCACGGGGTGTATTATCCCTTGGCCAACGGAGAGAAAGAAATCCGGGTGGAAAGCGAGGACAAGACCTTGCTCCATTGGACGATTAACGCTTTGAACCGCCGTGGCTATCAATGCGTTTCGCATGATTGTGATGCCCGATTGGTAGCGATTTCTCCTACAGAATTGGTATATACCTATCGAGAAGAAACAAGAACCTTTACTTCGTTTGAAGAATTAGGAAGTTTGTAATTTTCTTCACCCGCCAAGGAGTGCCGTATGCCAATGTCTATATCGAGGGAGATGTCACTACGGGTACCGCTACCGACTTTTTAAATTATGTTAAAACAAGAAATCTTTTTAACTAAATTCACTTCATTTTTTGCCGACTACACCTTCAATAAAATTGGTCTTTGGCTGGAAATGCGGGCGTATGGCGTGGAGCTCTTGGCCAAATGGCAGGTGCCCGACCGAATCAATGCCAGCGCCTCGCTCACCCTCTATCAAAGCGAGTATCGGAATGACAAGAGCAGCCCTTATCTTCCCTCGGCTTGGGACAACCGGTACATCCTGAATATGAGCTGCGTGTGGGACCTTCCGCGGCAATGGAGTTTAGGGGCGAAAATCAGCGTTATCGGTGGCTCGCCGTACACACCCTTCGACGAGGACAAATCGTCGCTTGTAGAGGCTTGGAGCGCGTCAGGGAGGCCATATTATGACTACGACCTATACAACACCGAGCGACTCTCCGGTTTTGCCCAGCTGGACCTCCGCATCGACAAGAACTATTTCTTCCGGAATTGGCGCTTGGGATGGTACATCAGCCTCCAGAACGTGACGGGCAGCAAGCTGAGGGAACAGGACGCCTTCCTGAGCACAGGCATCATCGAGAATCCGTCTGCCCCCATCGCCGAGCAACGCTACAAGCTGAGGACGGTGAAGCAGGAAACGGGCAGCATCATCCCGAGCATTGGGGTAACGGTGGAGTTTTGACAAGTTGGTCAGTTGGTCAGTTGGTCAGTTTA
>JAFWXS010000047.1 GCA_017517925.1 Bacteroidaceae bacterium
ATTTAATGAAAGCGACTTGGAGGCAGCGAAGGGATGGAATTGGAACTACAATGGGAACACCGTTTGTTTCAATGATAACAAACTGGACATCTTACGAGATTATGAGACATTTGATTATATTGATGCGGGAGTTGCTATCCATCCTATTGGTGATGTTTGCTACGAAATGGGTAATTCAAAAGGTGTGATACAGATGAACAATGTGTTGTCCGCACTAAACCATCCTATACTTGTTGCTTACAAACGAGCATTGGACGAGGATGGTATGACCCTTCTGAACGCTAATGTGTATTATGAGAAGAATACTATATATGAATATACAGTTGAAGTCGGTGATGGTCAGTTTGATGCCTCGTTGTTGGAGATTATATCCATCAGATGCCCTATTACGGAGGAAGAACATATTGTTGAAATGAGATATGATGGGAAGAAAATGAAAGGCGGTGCAGAGGGATTGCCGTTTAAGGGAGAACCCGTGAGCAAAAAGAGTATGCTCACTGTGCCCAAAGATTATGCCGACGCTCTGGGTCTTGGTGAGAATAGAAAACAGGATAATATATTGAGGTTTGCCGATTTTATCAACGAGAATTGGACAGACGGAAAGAAACAAGTCAAGTCAGTGAAGGAGTATGTTAAACTCCGCGAAGATTACATACACTCCTTTATAGACGAACACGAACGAGGAGTAGAACCCGAAGAAGAGGAATAACCACCTTCAATACATACATAAAACTATCTTCATTACGCAGCCACCATAGTGTTTACATTATGGTGGTTGTTTCTTTTTGTTCTACGAAAAAATTTGCCCCGGAATGGGGCATTTTTTTGCTTGGAAAGTTTAACGACATTAGGATGCTGTGTTTGCCCTCTGCTTGTGTTTTCAAATATATTTGAGTCAACTCGAAGATACTTTCACTCGTTGCAAAAAAAATATTCAAGCAAGTTTGATATTATTTCACTCATTTATTCATACCTTTGCCCTAAATAAACCACCCGAAAACACTACTATGGCAAAATACAAAAAATACGGCTACGACATCCAGGATGGAAAGTCCATCATACCCGAGTGGGAGACGGAGATAAAAGATAAAGCGTTCGAGTATTGCAAAAAACTCACGAGCATCTCCATCCCCCCATCGGTGACGGAGATTGGGGAATTTGCTTTCTCTGCTTGCAAGAACCTCACGGAAATCACTCTGCCCGAATGGGTGGAAGAGATTGGGGAAAGTGCTTTTCTTCGTTGCGAGAACCTTAAAAGCATAACACTTCCTCGGTGGGTGAAGAAGATTGGGGATGGAACTTTCTCATGGTGCTTCAGCCTCACGAGCATCGCCATACCACCATCGGTGACGAAGATTGGAAGCAGTACTTTCTGGTATTGCTCCAGCCTCAAGAGCATCTCCATACCACCATCGGTGACGGAGATTGGAAGCAGTGCTTTCTCTGGTTGCTCCAGCCTCACGAGCATCACCATCCCAGAATCGGTGACGGAGATTGGGCGGTATGCTTTCCATGGTTGCTCCAGCCTCACGAGCATCTCCATCCCCCCATCGGTGACGAAGATTGGGGGCTATGCTTTCGATGGCTGCTCCAACCTCACGAGCATCTCCATCCCCCCATCGGTGACGGAGATTGGGGAATTTGCTTTCTCTGCTTGCAAGAACCTCACGAGCATCACCATACCACCATCGGTGACGGAGATTGGAGAAGGTGCTTTCTGGTATTGCTCCAGCCTCACGAGCATCTCCATCCCCCCATCGGTGACAGAGATTGGGGAAAAGGCTTTCTTTGGTTGCTCCAACCTCACCGAAGTACGCATCCCTAAAGGGTGCAATGTGCATAAAGATGCCTTCTATGATTGCCCCAACGTCCAGATCATCCGCTACTGACCCTATCTCCCTCATTATCAAACACCCCTGAAAGATAAGTGGAGAAAGAGAAACAAGGGCGAGAAGGAGGTGGTCAATGATGACATCATATTTGAGACCGAACTGATACGGCAGGTTGAAATAAACATTGACTACATTCTGCTTTTGGTGAAGAATTATCACGACAGCAACTGCAAGAACAAGGAGATACTCGTCAATATCAGCAAGGCAGTAAGTGCGAGTATGCAGTTGAGAAGTAAGAAAGAACTCATTGAGGATTTCGTGGCAAGCGTCAATGCCGACACCGATGTTGATGAGGCTTGGGAGGCGTATGTGAAGCAGCGTAAGCAGGACGACCTAAATGAGATTATTGCAAGCGAGAAACTGAAAGCAGACGAGACCGTCAAGTTCGTGGAGAATGCTTTCCGTGATGGAGCGATACGCACAACAGGCACAGACATTGACAAGATACTACCAGCAATGTCCCGCTTCGGTGGTGGCAACAGGCAGGAGAAAAAGAAGACCGTGATAGAGAAGTTGAAGGTATTCTTTGAAAAATATTTCGGTGTAATCTGAATAATAATCATTATTCGCAATAAGAAAACCCTGCAAGCATTGTTTATCAACTACTTGCAGGGTTTTTATTATTTATTTTCACCTATTATTACCAACGCTTTGTTCCAATCCTCTGGTAACTTATACTCCATCGTGCCATCTCGCAGTTCCATCAGCAACCTGCCCATAAGGTTTGCTCCTTCATAATTCTGCCCCTTTGTCTTTACGCCCCAACCATTTGCTCTTGATGATTCTTTATCGTTTTTTGCGTCCTGTAATTCAACTATATGAAACCCTTTGGTGCTATCTAGTTCCTTTCTGAATTCAGGGCATTGTTCATACTTCTGCTGCAAGCAAAACTTCATTATATCCACAAGAATTTGTCCCCAATCTTCTCTTCTATGACCTTCAAGTTTTTGGTAGTGCTTGGCGGTCATCTTTGGAGTTATATAGTTGTTATAGACAGCCAAAACAGACTCTGATGTAGCAAACTTCAATGTTTGGAATAGATGTTCTGAATTCTTAAATAGGACACCCTCTACCTCTAATGGGCAAGATGACATATTGGACAATATCCAATGTTCGTCGGTCATTTTGTGAAAGAACACTGATTGTTCAATTGGATAAACTTGGATACCCCAGTATTCGGGGTAATATTTCTTTATGAACTCTGCAATGCGGGTTGAACTCTTCTTTTTCAATTTCCCTTTCTCATCAAGTTCTACTTCTTCTATCTTCTTGATAGCAATAATACTATCATCCAATATAGCAACATTGATTTTACCATTGTCTGGGTTTGATTGTGAATGTGCCCAAACAAGATAAAGAACGCCTATTTCATATAAGAACTTTGACACCTTAATCTCACCCTCTGTGCTCAATGAACCTATCATTTTTTTGACTGTTCCTTTGTTGCCAAGAAGGAGATTGCCTACATATTTCCTGAAATGTTTCCCTAAACTTTTCGCTTCATCAGGTATCTGCCCAATTTGCTCTTCCACCTTCTCAACGATAGAGTTGTGAGGAGGCTTGGCTGATACGATATGGTTGGTATCTGTCAGTTCGGGGATTTCAAGGGTATATACATACTTTGTTTCACCCTTGCACTTGCCAGCATAAAGTGCTGCTGTATCATAAACACTGCTGGCGTAGTGTCCTACACCAAACTTTGATTTCCCCTCGCCCTCTCCAAGATGGGCAAGGTCGAAGTGGTCAAACTTCTTGGTTGTTCCGTGATATACAATCATACTACAAAGATAACAAAAAAGTGGGATAGTAATCTGCGAAATAATTATTATTTTTCCTCCACGATATGTGGTTATTTACCTAATTAAATATATAAGAAATGGTCACCACTTTGCAAAAGGTGACCAAAAGTGACCAAATTTGAGGTTTTGGCAAAAAGAAAAATCCTGCAAGTATTGAAAACCAATCACTTACAGGATTTTGATGTACCCAGACCCGGGGTCGAACCGGGATGGGTTGCCCCACTGGTGTTTGAGACCAGCGCGTCTACCGATTCCGCCATCTGGGCGTCCTTTTACAGACGTTGCTTCTCAAAAGCGGTGCAAAGTTAACACCTTTTTCTGAATCTGCAAGCAGGGGACGGTGATTTTTTTCAAAAAAGCACGTTTGTTGCCTCTTTTTGTGGTAAAAATCGATATCCTATAGCAAGTTTGTCATCCTGAGCGAAGCGAAGGATCCCGCAAGGTGTTCAGGCGAGGCATATTGCCAAATCCTATTACGAGATCCTTCACTACGTTCAGGATGACACTAAGAAGTCTTTTCTTCCCTCTTTAGTTGTGCACGTAGGTGCCGATATTCTCGCCCTCCATGACCTTCTTGAGGTTGCCCACGACATCCATGTTGAAGACGTAGATGGGGAGGTTGTTCTGCTTGCACATGGTGGTGGCGGTGAGGTCCATCACCTTGAGTCCGCGGGTGTAGATCTCGTCGTAGGTGATCTCGGTGAACTTGGTGGCGGTGGGGTCCTTTTCGGGGTCGGCGGTGTAGATGCCGTCGACGCGGGTGCCCTTGAGCATCACATCGGCCTCAATTTCGATGCCGCGAAGCGACGAGCCGGTGTCGGTGGTGAAGTAGGGGTTGCCGGTCCCGCCGCTGAGGATGACCACCTCGCCGGCCTCCATGCAGTCGATGGCCTTCCACTTGGTGTAGAGCTCACCGATGGGCTCCATACGGATGGCGGTGAGCACGCGGGCCTTGACACCGATGGCGGTGAGTGCCGAGCTGAGTGCAAGGCTGTTGATGACGGTGGCGAGCATACCCATCTGGTCGCCCTTGACGCGGTCGAAGCCTTTGCCAGCGCCGGTGAGTCCGCGGAAGATGTTACCACCACCGATGACGATACCTATCTGTACGCCCATGTCATGGATTTCCTTAATCTGGGCTGCATATTCGCCCAGACGCTTCTCGTCGATACCGTAGCGCTGCTCGCCCATGAGGCTCTCGCCACTGAGCTTGAGGAGGATTCTGTTGAATTTTGCCATGTTCTTTTTGAGTTTATTGGTTTATGAGTTGGTTCTCGTCTTTGTTTCAAAGGCAAAGCTACAGTTTTTTGCTCAAAGATGCAACGCGACTCTTATATTTCGTTAAAAAAACGGTCACTTTGTATCTACTGACAGCGATAATGCGTATCTTTGCACCACTATGAAGATATACAAGAAACCTCTGCTGATGTGTCTGGTACTCGTCCTCTATGTCACGGGTATGGCCATCTACTTCGTGCCGCGCAATCATGAAATGACCTCCACAGGGAAGGCGGTCACCGTGGTGCTGGCCTATGTGCTGGTATTGGCCCTGTGGATAGCCATGCAGTACCGCGAGAAGTTGCGGCACAAGCGCGGTGATAATGAGGGGAAATAGGCGGATTGTTCACGGGAAATCATTAAAAATACTCAAACGCATAGTTTTTTTTGGCTGATTGCGTTCGAATGACTATTTTTGCAGACGAAAATGCAATAATATTCACTAACTAATAACGCAATTTTATGTTTGAAGGACAACCGAAAGGACTTTATGCATTGGCCTTAGCGAACACAGGTGAGCGCTTCGGCTACTACACGATGCTTGCAATCTTTACACTCTTCTTGCAAGCAAAGTTCGGTTTCTCAGCTGCTGAGGCCGGACAGTTTTATTCTATCTTCTTGGCAGGCGTATACTTCCTGCCCATGGTAGGTGGTATCCTCGCCGATAAGTTTGGCTATGGCAAAATGGTTACCATCGGTATTTTCATTATGTTTCTCGGCTATGCTCTGTTGGCTATTCCCACCGGTGCCGATACTATGGGATTGACCTTGATGATTGGTGCTCTCGCACTGATTGCTTTGGGTACGGGTCTGTTCAAAGGTAACCTTCAAGTGATGGTAGGTAACCTTTACGATGAGGCAAAGTATTCATCGCGTCGTGACTCAGGTTTCTCACTCTTCTACATGGCTATTAATATCGGTGCAATGTTCGCACCTACTGCAGCTACTGCCGTTACCAACTGGATTCTTGGCAAGGCAAACTTTACTTACCATGCTCGTATTCCTGAGTTGGCGCATCAATTCTTGAATGGCGACATCAACCCTGAGAACCTCGCAGCCCTTGGTCGTTTGCAGGCTGAGCAAGGTTTTGTGGGTGATATGTCGACATTCTGCCACACTTATCTTGACCAATTGGCACAATCTTATCACTATGGTTTTGCTGTAGCTTGTATCTCACTCGTGGCCTCTATTGCTATTTATTATGGTTTCCGTAGCACATTCAAGCATGCCGACTACAATGCCAAGACACAGCCCAAGACTGGCGATATGGCTGTTGAGGAGTTGACACCGAAGCAGACCAAAGACCGTCTCGTGGCTCTCGTGCTCGTGTACATCGTAGTGCTCTTCTTCTGGATGGCTTTCCACCAGAATGGTGTGACTCTGACTTTCTTTGCTCGTGATTACACGGCTCCCTTTGCTACAGGCTTCATGAGCCTCGGCATCAGCGTATGGAACCTTGCAGTAGCTGCCATTGCCGTATATGCACTCTTCGGCATTTTCCAGAACAAGAACAAGATGGTTCCTTCTGTGATTGCAGTCGTATGCTTAGGCTTCCTCGTGTATCAGTACATTGGCCTGCCTGAATCTACCCCTATCTTGCCGCAAATTTTCCAACAATTCAATCCCTTCTTTGTAGTAGCCCTTACGCCCGTTTCGATGGCCGTATTTGGTGCATTGGCCAAGAAAGGTAAGGAACCTTCTGCTCCTCGCAAGATAGGTCTTGGTATGCTTA
Organism: Bacteroidaceae bacterium; assembly: GCA_017517925.1. Lineage (GTDB taxonomy): Bacteria > Bacteroidota > Bacteroidia > Bacteroidales > Bacteroidaceae > UBA1189. Next base: position 6,702 of record JAFWXS010000047.1, read on the forward strand.
TCGCCTCACTAGGCTTTGTTATTATGGCTGTAGCCTCTTTCGGTCAGCCTAATCCCACGGCCCTCAGTGCCGGTGCCGAAGCCAACCTCGTATCGCCTAACTGGCTTATCTCAACTTACCTTGTGCTTACTTTCGGTGAGTTGTTGCTCTCTCCAATGGGTATCTCCTTTGTGACTAAGGTAGCTCCTCCCAAATATAAGGGCTTGATGATGGGTGGTTGGTTTGCTGCTACAGCTATCGGTAATTATCTTACTGCTATTGGCCCGACATTGTGGGATAGAGATATTCCTCTTTGGGTAGTATGGGCTGTATTTATTGCCGTATGCCTCATTTCGTTTGTCTTCATCTTCTCTATTATGAAGAAGCTTGAGGCTGTAGCGAAGTAATACCGGCTGTCAGCAATATCATTCAGAGCCGCATCCATCAGGGTGCGGCTCTTTCTTATATAGTCTCTCCGTTAAAAAACAATAAATATCACTCCTCGGCATGTGAGGAGAATGGATTTATATGTACCTTTGAATCTGTAAATGCCATCCTCCCCTATGGAATACACAATGTATAACACGCTGCTGCAGCTTCCCCTGTTTCAGGGGATGAGCCGTATCGAGCTGTCCGAAATCATCGAGCGTACCAAGTTCCACTTCGTGAAGATAGAGGCAGGGGGCACCGTCTTCGCGCAGGGCGAGCCGTGCACCAAGCTGGCATACCTCCTCGGGGGCGAGCTGACGGCCGAGACCGTGGCACCCTACGGCACCTTCTCGTTCGTGGAGGTACACGACACGCCGATGATGATAGAGCCCTACTCCCTCTTCGGCCGCCGCCCCTGCTACAAGGCTACCTACACGGCGCAGGGCGAGGTATCGCTCCTCACCATCGACAAGCAATACCTGTATGGTGTGCTCGACTCGTACGAGGTATTCCGCATGAACTTCTTCAACCAGCTCAGCGCGAGGGCCGAGCAGCTGCACGAGCGCGTGTGGAGCATCACGCCCCAGCAGCTCGAAGGACGGCTCATACACTTCATCCACAGCCTGTGTACTACGCCGCGAGGCACCAAGATACTATGTGTGAAGATGGAAGACCTCGCCCGATTGCTCGACGATACCCGCCTCAACGTCTCCCACATACTCAACCGTTGGCAAGCCGAGGGACTCATAGCGATGAGGCGCAAGGAGTTCCTCTTTTACAAGGTCGAGTTCCTCTTCGATAGGGAATATAAAAGGCACTGTCCCGCGGGGTAGTGCCTTTTAGTTGGTTCAGCGTGAAATTATTGCACCGACACCGGTTTGCCTATCAGCGTCGCCGAGCTGGCATCGGTAATCTCTACCATCACGAAGTCTCCTATGCGGTAGTTCTGCTTGTCGAAGACCACGGTCTTGTTCTGCTCGGTGCGTCCGCAGAGCTGTTCGCGTGAGCGCTTCGAGTAGCCCTCGGCCAGCACCTCGTAGGTCTTGCCTATGCAGCGGCGGTTGCTCTCGGCAGAGAGCTCGTTCTGCAGGGCGATGATCTCGTTGAGGCGACGTATCTTGACCTCCTCAGCGATGTCGTCGGGCAGGTGGCGGCTGGCATAGGTGCCGGGGCGCTCGCTATACTTGAACATGAAGGCCGAGTCGTACTCGCAGAGGCGCATCAGCGAGAGCGACTCCTGGTGGTCCTCCTCGGTCTCGGAGTGGAAGCCCGAGAAGATGTCGGTGCTGAGTCCGCAGTCAGGGATGATGCGGCGTATGGCAGCCACACGATCGAGATACCACTCGCGGGTGTACTTGCGGTTCATAAGTTTCAATACGCGCGAACTGCCGCTCTGCACGGGCAGGTGGATATGCTTACAGATGTTGGGCACCTCGGCAATGGCCTGGAGGGTCTCGTCGCTCATGTCCTTGGGGTGCGAGGTGGTGAAGCGCACGCGCATGTGGGGTGCCTCGGCAGCCACCATGCGCAGCAGCATGGGGAAGGTGATGACCTCGTCCCCGCGCTCGAAGCGGTAGGAGTTGACGTTCTGCCCCAGGAGGGTCACCTCCTTGTAGCCCTTCTCTGCGAGGTCGCGCACCTCGGCAAGGATGCTCTCCACGTCGCGGCTGCGCTCGCGGCCACGGGTGTAGGGTACGATGCAGTAGTGGCAGAAGTTATTGCATCCGCGCATGATGGACACGAAACCCGAGATATGGTTGCCACAGATGCGTGAGGGGATGACATCGCGGTAGGTCTCCGTGGTCGAGAGCTCCACGTTCATCGCCTTCCCGCCTGCCTCGACCTGTGCGATGAGGTCGGGCAACGAGAGGTAGGCGTCGGGACCCGCCACGAGGTCTACGCCATAGTTCTCGATGAGGTTCTCCTTCACGCGCTCGGCCATGCAGCCCACCACGCCGACGATGAGCTTGCGCCCCTTCTTGCGCAGGGCGTTCAGGGCATCGAGGCGGTGCAGTATCTTCTGCTCGGCATTGTCGCGTATGGAGCAGGTGTTGAGCAGGATGGCATCGGCATTGTCGAGGCTTTCGCACGGCTCATAGCCTGCCATCTTCATCACCGAGGCTATCACCTCACTGTCGGCCACGTTCATCTGGCAGCCGTAGGTCTCTATATACAGGTTCTTAATGTTATCGTTCATATATTTTAGGAGTTAGGAGTATAGGAGTTGCCTTTGGCCCCAACGGGCGGCGAACTTCGTTTCCGACCGCGAAGATACGGCTATTTTGCGAATAAATTGCCAAAAACCATGTATTTAGAAGCTTTTAGACTCGAAAATATGCACAAAGTTACTTTTTTCGGAAAATTTCATGTTTTTTCTTTGTTATTAAGAAAAAAAGCCTCACCTTTGCACGTAACATTAGATTTTTTCATAGTTAAGGTTTAGGTTAAAAAGGAAGAGAGGGGCTGTGAAGTTCCTCTTTTTTTATTTTTGTATGGCTATATCGGGATTATGCCCAGCCTTGTCAAAATAAACCTTGTTTATTCAGTCGTTTTTTGTACCTTTGCAGTTTGAAAACATATAATCTTCAATATATAAGCAATGAAATTAAAACAACCCAAGGTGACCCTCTGTGCATTGGCACTTGCAGGTGCAACCCTAAACATGACCTCTTGTATGGACAACAACAAAAACCCCTTCTACAGCGAGTATGACACACCGCATCAGACGGTGCCGTTCGATAAGATAAAACTGGAGCACTACGAGCCCGCCATCATGGAGGGCATCAAGCAGCATGCTGCCGAGGTGGAGGCTATCATCAATAACCCCGATGAACCGACATTTGAGAATACCATTGTAGCCTTGGAGTATGCAGGTGACCTGCTCGATCGCGTATTGACCGTGTTCTTCACACTCAACAGCGCCGAGACATCGGATGAAATGCAGGCTCTGGCACAGAAACTCTCTCCCGTACTCACCGAGCACTCTAACAACATCTCGCTCAATGAGAAGCTTTTTGCACGTGTCAAGGCTGTGTATGAGTCTACCGACATGAGCACTCTCACCACCGAGCAGCAGCGACTGTTGCAGAAGAACTACGATAGCTTTGCCCGCAGTGGTGCTAACCTTAACGATGAGGACAAGGCCAAGTATCGTGAGCTGACCACCGAACTGAGCCAGGCGACTCTGGCTTTCGGGCAGAACACGTTGAAGGCGACCAATAATTATGCACTGAATGTTACCGACTCGACCCGCTTGAAGGGACTTCCCGAATCGGTGCTCGAGGCTGCCGCACAGACCGCCAAGGAGAAGGGGCATGAGGGATGGACCTTCACTCTGCATGCGCCCAGTTACAGCCCCTTGATGATGTACTGCGAAGACCGCGACCTGCGCCACGAGCTCTACATGGCCTACAACACACAGTGTGTGCAGAGCAATGACTACAACAATGAGGAGCTGGTGAAGAAAATCGTCAACCTCCGCCTCGCCATCGCCCAGCTCCTGGGTTACGAGAGCCATGCCGACTATGTGCTTGAGAACCGCATGGCCGAGAACGCTGCCAACGTGAACAACCTGCTCGACGAACTGCTCGTAGCTTACCTCCCTGCAGCCAAGGAAGAGGTGAAGGCCGTGCAGGAGATGGCAGCCCGCACTGAGGGCAAAGACTTCGAGCTGATGCCTTGGGACTGGTCGTTCTACTCAGAAAAACTTCGTGTAGAGAAATATAGCCTCAACGACGAGATGGTGCGCCCCTATTTCAAACTCGAGAATGTAACCGACGGTGTGTTCGGCCTCGCCACACGCCTCTATGGCATCACCTTCGTGGAGAACAAGGACATCCCCGTATACCACCCCGACGTGAAAGCCTATGATGTGCTTGACAAGGATGGCTCGTACCTCGCTGTCATCTACACCGACTTCTTCCCCCGTGCCGGCAAGCGCTCGGGCGCATGGATGACCAGTTTCAAGGAGCAGTACGTGAAGGATGGCGTAGACAGCCGACCCCACGTGACCATCACGATGAACTTCACCAAGCCTACAGAGAGTAAGCCTGCACTGCTCACACAAGATGAGGTGGAAACCTTCCTTCACGAGTTCGGCCACGCCCTGCATGGCATCTTCTCTGCAACAACTTATCCCTCAATGGGTGGTACCAATGTATACCGCGACTTCGTGGAGCTGCCCTCGCAACTGATGGAGAACTTCTTGCCCAAGAAGGAGTTCCTCGCCACCTTCGCCTACCATTATGAGACGGGCGAGCTCATCCCCGACGAGCTCATCGAACGTATCGTACGTGCACAGAACTACAATGCCGCTTACCTCTGTATCCGTCAGTTGAGCCTCGGCATCCTCGATATGGCATGGTACTCACGCACCACACCGTTCGAGGGCGATGTGCTGGCCTACGAGCAGGAGGCATGGAAGTCAACCCAATTGTTGCCCTCAGCCCAAGGCACAAATATGACCACTCATTTCGGGCATATCATGTCGGGCGGCTACTCGGCAGGCTACTATAGCTACAAGTGGTCCGAGATGCTTGATGCCGATGCCTTCTCGCTCTTCGAGGAAAAGGGCATCTACAATGAGGAGGTAGCCACATCGTTCCGTGAGAACATCCTCGAGAAGGGCTGTTCGGAGCATCCGAAGGAGCTCTACCGCCGCTTCCGCGGGCAGGATGCCACCATCGATGCGTTGATGAAGCGGGACGGGATCAAGTAATTTACAATTTGACAATTTACTATTTACTATTTACCATTTGTTGATGCAAGAAGTAAATTGTCGAATAACCAAATTGTAAATCAATTGTAAATTGTAAATGATTAAATCGTAAATCAAAACGATGACCGACAAATTCGACAAACGCTATATGCGCATGGCCACCATCTGGGCCGAGAATTCCTACTGCGAGCGCCGCAAAGTGGGTGCCCTCGTAGTGAAGGACAAGATGATTATCTCTGACGGTTACAATGGTACCCCCTCGGGATTCGAGAATGTATGCGAGGACGAGAACAATGTAACCAAGCCCTATGTTCTGCATGCCGAGGCCAATGCCATCACCAAGATTGCCCGCTCCAACAACAACAGTGAGGGAGCTACACTGTATGTCACCGCATCGCCCTGTATCGAGTGTGCCAAACTCATCATACAGGCGGGCATCAAGCGGGTGGTATATGGAGAGAAGTACCGCTTGACCGATGGCATAGACCTGCTGGAACGTGCCGGAGTGAAAGTAGAATATTTACCTATAGAAGAATGAGACATCAACATATAAAGTTCAGCGTACTCACGCTTTCCGTACTCCTATTGGGCTGCTTCAGCTCATGCTTCGATTATGGTAGGCCTCAAGGGAGCGATAAACTGTCGGCTCTGCTGCATGTCATCGGCAACCAGTATGTAGATACGGTGGATATGGATGACCTCGTCGAGAAGACCATCCCCAAAGTATTGGCCGAACTCGACCCCCACTCGGTGTACATACCAGCCAAGGATGCCGAGGCTGCCGACCAGGATTTGCGTGGAAGCTTCAGCGGCATCGGCATACAGTTCATGATACAGGCCGATACCATCTATGTAAGTGATGTCATCCCTGGAGGTCCTGCCGAAAAGGTGGGCTTGATGGCCGGTGACCGTATCGTCACCATCGATGATTCACTTTATGTGGGCAAGATTGTCAACAACGATGGAGCCATGAAACGCCTCAAGGGTCCCAAGGGAAGCGAGGTACGACTCGGCATCAAGCGCTATGGAGAGAAAGACTTGCTCCAATACACTATTGTACGCGGTAACATTCCCGTCAAGAGTGTAGATGCCGCTTATATGATAGATGACCGCTGGTGCTACATCAAGATCAACAAGTTCGGTGAAACCACCTATCCCGAGATGCTCATTGCTCTCGCACAAGGCATGCAAAAAGGGTTGCAGGGCTGCATCATCGACCTGCGTGGTAATACGGGTGGTTACATGGGCGCTGCCATACAGATGGTCAATGAGTTCCTCCCCAAAGGCGATATGATTGTCTACACCGAAGGTGTCAATTCTCCGCGCTACGAGGAGCATGCCAACGGAGGCGGCAGCTTCCAGAAGCTCCCTATTGTGGTACTCACCGACGAGACCTCAGCGTCGGCAAGCGAAATCTTTGCCGGTGCCATCCAGGACAACGATCGCGGCACCATCATCGGTCGCCGCACCTTCGGCAAGGGCCTGGTACAGCAACCTATCGAGTTCTCCGACGGTTCATCCGTACGCCTCACCATCTCGCGCTACTACACCCCTTCGGGACGCTGCATACAGAAGCCCTACACCAACGGACACAACGAAGAGTATCAGCTCGACCTGCTCAATCGCTACGAGCATGGAGAGTTCTTCATCCAGGACAGCATCAAGCAAGACGAGAGCGTGGCATACAAGACCAAGAACGGACGCACTGTCTATGGCGGCGGTGGCATCATGCCCGATATCTTCGTACCTGAAGACACTACGGGCTACTCCTCATACTATGCCAACGTGGCCAAGATGGGACTCTTCACCCAGTTCCCCTTCCAGTATACCGACAAGAACCGCCAACGTCTGTCGCAGTATACCACGATGGAGGAGTTGCTGCAATACCTCAAGACCCAGGACCTGCTGGAACAGCTCGTGCAACAAGCCACAAACAAAGGTGTCAAGCGTCGCAACAACCTCATCCGCCAGTCACGCACCTTGATGGAAGAGATACTCTACGGCAACGTCATATATAATATGCTCGGCATGGAGGAGTATGTAAAATATCTCAATCGAACCGACCCCGCTGTACTAAAAGCGGTAGAGGTGCTCGACCGGGGAGAATCGAAACCACAAAATTGAAATGAAGCGGTTTGAAACTCTTCATTCTTCACTTTTAACTCTTCACTTACATGAGCGTTATAGACTCTATCACCAACACTACACGCACGGCATTCTCCTTCGAGGTATTGCCGCCGCTCAAGGGTACGGGTATCAATACCCTGTTCCGCACCATCGACGAGCTGCGCGAGTTTGACCCACGCTATATCAACATCACCACACACCGCAGCGAATATGTATACCAAGAGTCGCCCGAAGGTGTCTTCCATAAGGTATCGCTCCGCCGCCGCCCCGGCACCGTGGCCGTAGCGGCAGCTATCAAGAACAAGTATGATATTCCCGTGGTGCCTCATATCCTCTGCAGCGGTTTCACTCGCGAAGAGACCGAGTATGTACTGCTCGATCTGCAGTTTCTCGGCATTACCGACCTGTTGCTGCTTCGCGGTGACAAGGCCAAGCACGAGTCGGTGTTTACCCCTACGGCAGACGGCTACAGCCACGCCATAGAACTCCAAGGGCAGATCAACCGCTTTAATGAGGGCTTCTTCTGTGACGGTTCGCCCATCAAGGAGCCGGGCCAACCTTTCTCCTATGGTGTGGCCTGCTACCCCGAGAAGCACGAGGAGTCGCCCAACATGGAGATGGACCTCTACTGGCTGAAGGAAAAAGTGAAGGCCGGTGCCCAATATGCCGTCACACAGCTATTCTACGACAACGACAAGTACTTCCGCTTCGTGGAGCGTGCCCGTGCCGAGGGTATCACCATCCCCATCATTCCCGGTATCAAGCCCTTGAAGACCGCCCGCCAACTCAGCATCATCCCCAAGACCTTCAAGGTAGACTTGCCCCAAGCCCTGGCTACCGAGGTGCTCCGCTGCAAGAGCGACGAGGAGGTGCGCCAAGTGGGCATAGAATGGTGTACGGCCCAATGCCGCGAACTCATTGCACACGGCGTGCCCAGCATACACTTCTATGCCATGGCAGCCACCGACAGTGTAAAGCAGGTAGCCAAAGCAATCTATTAGTATAGTTGAGTTGCATCTATACTGACAGAAGGTATCATACTGTCCACTATCTTGGGGGTCGTTGCCTTCTCCTCTTTCTGGAGCATATTGGAGGTGTTCGAACAGCGCAAACGTGTTCGCAAAGGATGGTTCCCTGAAGGGCCCGGACACAAAAGATAAAAAAACCTTAACATATATGAAATTCCGTACATTGATTATTTGTCTTCTTTTATTTACTGGTGGGGCAACACTGTATGCCCAAGATAATAAAGTAATAAAAGGTTTCTCAGGCGGCATGATGGTCCACAGCGGATACCAATATGGCTGTGACAATCCTTTTTGCTTAGAAATCAGTGCTCCCACATTCGGCATCGGAGGGTGTGCAAAATTGCACCTTTCCGACCACTTCCGCACGGGATTCGAAGGGTACTTCTCTACAGCCCCCATCAAACGTGGTGCCCAAAGTGGCAGTCATAACAAACTCTTTTGGACAGGAGCGCTTGCCGATTTCTTTTGGGGACATGGCAAGCTTATCCCATACATCGGCACTACCCTTGGAGGAGGTATGGAGACCGCTTTCTTCATGTTTGAAGGTGACAAACATGATTGGGCGCTCGAAGGATCTACCGTACTTCACAAACAACCCTTCTTCGCCATAGATCCTTACGTTGGTGTTGAATATATCATTGGCGCGGCTCTGCGCCTCACACTCAAGGCCGACTGGATGCTCGCTCTGAATTCTGACGGCCTCAATAAACCTATGGGTCCGCGCATCTACTTCGGCTTCATCTTTGCACACTGATCAAGTGGCATGGGAATCAGAGATTGCCTTTGATTGTTTTTATGACTTCAAGATGAATAAATAACGTCTATTTATTACGCTTAACCGAAAAATATCTGTAACTTTGTACACTTAAAGGTGTAAACAGAGTAATCACTAAAAACAGAACATAATGTCGGACAACAAAAGAATGAAAACGGCCCTTGTATCGGTATTCCACAAGGACGGATTGGATGAGATCATTACCACGCTCCATAAGGAGGGCGTACAGTTGCTTTCTACAGGCGGTACTCAGGAGTTCATCGAGTCGCTGGGCGTTCCCTGCCAGCGTGTAGAGGACTTGACAGGCTATCCCTCAATCCTTGGCGGACGTGTGAAGACACTCCACCCCAAGGTGTTCGGTGGTATCCTCGGTCGTCGCGACAACGAAGGCGACCAGGTGCAGATGGTCAACTACGAGATTCCCGAAATCGACCTCGTGATCGTAGACCTCTACCCCTTCGAGGCTACCGTTGCATCGGGCGCTTCACATGAGGCTATCATCGAGAAGATTGATATAGGCGGTATCTCGCTCATCCGCGCAGCAGCCAAGAATCACAAGGATGTGGTTATCGTAGCCAGCAAGGACCAGTATGCAGCACTCGCAGACATCCTTCGCAACAAGGGTGCACAGACCACCCTTGAGGAGCGCGTATGGTTCGCCAAGGAGGCATTTGCCGTATCTTCACTCTACGACTCTGCCATCTTCAACTACTTCGATGGTGACAATGCCTCTATGTTCCGCAAGGCGGTGAACCATCCCAAATCACTCCGTTATGGTGAGAACCCCCACCAGAAGGGTTACTTCTATGGTGACTTCGAGGCTATGTTCGACCAGATTCACGGCAAGGAGATTTCATACAACAACCTGCTCGATATCAACGCTGCCGTAGACCTCATCGACGAGTTTGACGAGACCACCTTCGCTATCCTCAAGCACAACAACGCTTGTGGCCTCGCTTCACGCGAGACCTTGCTTGAGGCTTGGACCGACGCTCTCGCTGGCGACCCCGTATCGGCTTTCGGTGGTGTGCTCATCACCAACCGCGCTATCGACAAGGCTACTGCCGAGGAGATCAACAAGATCTTCTTCGAGGTAATCATCGCTCCCGACTACGACGTGAATGCACTTGAGATTCTTACCCAGAAGAAGAACCGCATCATCCTCGTTCGGAAGGAGCCCGAGATGCCCCGTCAGCAGTACCGCTCTGTACTCAACGGTGTGCTCGTACAGGACCGTGACCTCAAGACCGAGACTCCCGAGGACTGCAAGCCTGTAACCAACAAGGTGGCTACAGCCGAGGAGATTGAGGATATGCTCTTCGCCAACAAGATTGTGAAGAACAGCAAGAGCAACGCTATCGTATTGGCCAAGAACAAGCAGCTGCTCGCCAGCGGTGTAGGTCAGACCTCACGCGTAGATGCACTGAAGCACGCTATCGAGAAGGCTCAGGGCTTCGGCTTCGACCTTCAGGGTGCAGTGATGGCCAGCGATGCCTTCTTCCCCTTCCCCGACTGCGTGGAGATTGCCCACGAGGCAGGTGTTACCGCTGTCATCCAGCCCGGTGGCTCTGTACGCGACGCTGAGTCTGTACAGTACTGCAACGACCACGATGTGGCAATGGTAATCACTGGTTTCCGTCATTTCAAACATTAATAATCAGGAGTTCAGGAGTCAGGAGTATAGGAGTTCAGACGATACTTATGACTGATGTCTTCGTTTCAAACATTCATTATTCAGAACTATTGTCTGAACTCCTGAACTCCTGACTTCTGAACTCCCCAAAAGACAAATACATGGGACTTTTCTCTTTCACACAAGAAATAGCAATGGACCTCGGCACGGCCAACACCATTATCCTGCACAATGGCAAGATTGTGGTGGATGAGCCCTCTGTCGTAGCCCTCGACCGCCGCACAGAGAAAATGGTTGCTGTGGGCGGACGTGCAAAACTGATGCACGAGAAGACCAATGAGAATATCAAGACCATCCGTCCGTTGCGTGACGGCGTGATTGCCGACTTTAATGCTTGTGAGCAGATGATGCGCGGACTCATCAAGATGGTGAATACACGTGCCCGCCTGTTCACTCCTTCATTGCGCATGGTTATCGGTGTGCCTTCGGGTAGTACTGAAGTGGAACTGCGTGCTGTACGCGACTCGGCCGAACATGCTGGAGGACGTGACATCTACCTCATCTATGAACCTATGGCTGCAGCTGTGGGTATCGGTCTCGACGTAGAAGCCCCCGAAGGCAACATGGTGGTAGATATAGGTGGTGGTTCTACCGAGATTGCCGTTATCTCACTCGGTGGTATTGTAAAGAACAGCTCTATCCGTGTAGCGGGTGATGATTTCACTGCCGACATCCAGGAGTATATGGGACGTCAGCACAACTTGAGAGTCAGCGAACGTATGGCCGAGCGTATCAAGATACATGTAGGCTCTGCTTTGACCGACCTCGATGAGGATGCCCCTGAAGAATACATCGTGCATGGCCCGAACAAGATTACCGCTCTGCCTATGGCTGTGTCTGTATGCTATCAGGAGATTGCGCACTGCCTGGATAAGTCAATTGCCAAGATTGAGAATGCTGTGCTCAACGCACTCGAAGAGACACCGCCTGAAATCTATGCCGACATCATCCATAACGGCATCTATCTCGCTGGTGGTGGTGCCCTGCTGCGTGGCTTGGCCAAGCGTTTGCAGGACAAGATCAACATCCCCTTCCACGTGGCCGATGACCCCTTGCACTGCGTTGCTCGCGGTACAGGCATCGCGCTGAAGAATGTGGAGAAGTTCTCGTTCTTGATGCGATAAAAAGACCCACCCCCAACCCCTCCCTCTATGGAGGGGCTTTGCGGATATCGCGGAGCCTTCTCCCCATAGAGGGGGAGATGCCCATAGGGCAGAGGGGGTCTTTCTTTATTTATTTTATCCGTGAACTCCATTTTCCAATTCCTATACAAGCACCTTCATTGGATAGTCTTCATCGTGTTGGAGATTATCTGTTTTGTGTTGCTGTTTTCTTACAACAGCTTCCAAGGTAGTGTATACTTGTCTACAGCGGGTAACGTGACTGCGCGTATGCTCAATGGCAAGGATAAGGTGACGACTTACTTTGGTCTGGCCGAAAAGAACCGAGCCTTGGCCGAACAAAATGCTCTGCTGCAGCAACGTATTGTGGAGTTGGAGATGTTGTTTACGGAACACCAATTGGATAGTCTTTCTCGGGCAGAGGCCATTACCCGCATACACCGTGCAGGCTATCACATCAGTCCGGCACAAGTGATTGCCAAGTCGGTCAACAAGACTGACAATTATTTAACCATCGACCGTGGAACGGCCGATGGTGTGGAGCCTGATATGGGTGTGATAGGTATTGATGGCGTGGTGGGCACCGTATTCAAGTGTACGGAACATTATTCATTGGTGATGCCACTGCTCAATAGTGATAGTTACACCAGTTGCAAGGTGCTGGGGAGCAAAGACATCGGTATACTTCAATGGAACGGCGGCGATGCCCGTTATGCCATGTTGTATGATCTTCCCCGCTATTCCGATGTGAAAGTAGGCGATACTATTGTGACCAGCGGGAATTCCTCATTCTTTCCTGAAGGTGTGATGGTGGGCAGAGTAGAAGAGGCTTATCCCTCTACCGATGGCTTATATATGACTCTGAAGATACAGTTGAGTACACAGTTCTCCAAGTTGGAGCATGTCTTCATCATGCGAAAGATGGATGCCGACGAACTTTCCGCGTTGAAAGAGTTGTTGAACCCGACGAAAAAGAAGAAGTGATATGGAAAGGATACTTGCCCGCATAGCATGGTTTGTGGCATTGGCTTTGGTACAGGCACTGCTTCTCAATAATATCAGCCTGTTCGAGTTGGCTACACCCTTTGTCTATGTCTATTTCATCTTGGCATTAGATAAAGATACCGACCATATTTCCCTGATGGTGATGGCCTTTGCGTTGGGTTTGGTTGTCGATATATTCAGCAATACACCGGGAGTCAATGCGGGTGCCTCAGTACTCATAGCTTTTCTACGTCCCAGTCTGCTGCGCTTGTTCTCTCCACGTGACGAGTATGAGAACTTCGAGCCTGGCATCTATACTTTAGGGATATGGCCTTTTGTGCGCTATGCTTTTGTGTCGGTTCTGTTACACCATACGGTACTGTTCTTCCTCGAAGCCTTCTCGTTTGTTCATATAGGCTATCTGTTGCTCCGCATCCTTTGCAGCGCACTGCTCACGGTGGTGTTGATAATGGCCATTGAGTTTGTCCGTCATAAACGATAATTCTCGAAGATGAACAACGATTATCGCTACGAGAACCGCAAGTTTGTGATTGTAGGCATCGTGCTTACTATTGTCTTCGTATTTATCGGTCGCCTGTTCAGCCTCCAGATATTGAGCGACGACTATAAGAAGCATGCCGACTCCAATGCCTTCCTCGACAAGACGGTATATCCTTCGCGAGGAGTGATGTATGACCGCAACGGCAAGTTGCTCGTGTCCAACCAGCCGGCCTATGATGTGATGGTTTGTATGCGCAACGTCAAGGAACTTGACACATTGGCATTCTGTCAATCATTGGGAATCACCCGTGAGTTTTTCGACAAGCGCATGAGCGATGTCAAGAACCGCCGTATCAACCCTGGCTATTCATCGTATACCGACCAACTATTCCTCAGCCAGCTCACCGCCGAGGAGTTTGCCATGTTTCAGGAACAACTCTATAAGTTCTCGGGCTTCTCCATTCAACGCCGTTCTATCCGGCAGTACGAATACCCTGTTGCCGGACATATCTTCGGTGATTTGGGTGAGGTGTCGAAGAACGACATTGCTAAGGATGAGTACTACAGGCGTGGCGATTACATAGGCAAGCAAGGCATAGAGGGTTACTACGAGAAGCAGTTGCGTGGCGAGAAGGGTAAAGAGGTGCTGCTACGCGATGCTCATGGGCGTATCAAGGGGAAGTATATGGATGGCGCTATGGATGTGGATGCCATTCCGGGACGGAATCTGACGCTAAGCCTTGACATCGAATTGCAGGCCTTGGCCGAGCGCCTGCTTCAGAACAAGATAGGCAGCGTAGTGGCTATTGAACCTTCGACGGGCGAAGTGCTTTGTATGGCTTCATCGCCAACCTTCGACCCGCAATTGCTGGTAGGGCGCAAGCGTGGTGAGAATCACCGTATGCTGTCAAAAGATACGCAGAAGCCACTGCTCAACCGTGCCATTATGGGAACCTATCCACCCGGCTCTACCTTCAAGACCTCGCAGGCACTTACCTACCTGCAAGAGGGAATTGTTACTCCTGCAACACAGTTTCCCTGTGCACTGGGCTTCAGACACAGAGGCCTTCATGTGGGGTGTCACGAGCACAGCTCGCCCATAGCCCTGGCACCTTCGTTGGCAACCTCCTGTAACAGTTATTACTGCTGGGGGCTCTACCGCATGATTGGTGATGAGAAGTACGGCTCTTCTCAGGCAGCACTCACCCGCTGGAAAGACCACATGGTGGCCATGGGCTTCGGGTATCGGTTGGGTATTGATCTGCCAGGCGAGGCACGTGGCTTCATCCCCAATGCTGCATTCTACGACAAGTGGTATGGCAAGCGTTGGAACGGACTCACCATCATCTCCATCTCTATCGGCCAAGGTGAGGTAACGCTGACTCCGTTACAGATTGCCAATCTTGGTGCTACTATTGCCAACCGCGGATACTATATCACTCCCCATATCGTGAAAGAGGTGCAGGGCGAGGTGTTAGACAGCCTCTATCGTACTCCCAAATATACGATGGTCGAGAAGATGCATTACGAGACCGTCATCCAAGGTATGCGCGAAGCTGTGCTCAACGGTACCTGTGCAGCAGCCAACCTGCCAGATATCGAGGTGTGTGGCAAGACGGGCACGGCTCAGAACCGTGGCAAAGACCACTCGGCATTCATGGGCTTTGCCCCGATGCACGAGCCCAAGATTGCCGTGGCCGTATACGTGGAGAACGGAGGTTTTGGCGCCGTGTATGGTGTACCCATCGGAGCACTTATCATGGAGCAATACCTTACAGGCACACTGAGCGAGGAGAGCGTGGAGAAAGCAAAAACAATACAACAGCGTATAATCTATTATGGCGATCAGGAACGTTAATCTTTGGCGGTCGATAGACTGGATTACCATCATCCTCTATTTTGCGTTGGTGACGTGCGGATGGCTCAGCATCTGCGGAGCCACGTACGACTTTGGCGAGCCCGACTTTCTGCGTTTCGACACATTCACCGGCAAGCAATTGGTGTGGATAGGGTGTGCTGTGATACTCTCGCTTGTGTTACTCAACATCGAGAAGAAATACTACGAGATGATGGCCTATCCTCTCTACGTGGGGTTCATCATCCTATTGGCCGTCACTCGTTTTCTTGCAGGTGATGGTATCAACGGCTCCTACTCGTGGATAAAGATAGGACCTCTAAGCATACAGCCCGCCGAGTTTGCCAAGTTTGCCACCGCTATAGCTTTGGCGCGCCTGATGAGCACCTATGGCTTCTCTATGGCTAAGTGCAGCGATGTAGTGAAGATGCTTGCCATCATCGTGCTTCCCATGCTGCTCATTGTGTTGCAGAATGAGACCGGCTCGGCACTTGTATACCTCTCCTTCTTCCTCGTGCTCTACCGTGAAGGGATGAGCGGTTCGCTCCTTGCCGTCGGTGTGTGTGCCATTGTCTACTTTGTCATCGGTGTAGGACAGGGCGATAAGCTCTTCGCAGCGATGCCCGTATGTGTAGGTGAATTTATTGTCTTCTTGCTCATACCGCTCTTCACGGCGCTTATGACAGGTATCTATGGTAAGCGTCTGGTGCGCGCCTGGTGGATAGCCGGAATCAATCTCGGGGGCACACTTATTGCCTGGATATTCTCACGCTATGTGGTGCCGTTCGACATCTGCATCGTACAACTTGTGTTATGCGTATGCACAGCCCTATACCTACTGTATATATACATACTCGAACGTCACACCTCGTACCTGCTCGTTGCGCTCTTTGCGTTGGGCTCTATAGGTTTCTATTACTCGTGCAACATGCTTATCAACAAGCTACAGCCGCATCAACGATTGCGTATCGAGGTCCTATTGGGCTTAAAGGACGATCCTACGGGTGTGGGATACAATATCAACCAGTCAAAGATTGCCATCGGCTCGGGCGGTCTGTGGGGAAAAGGCTTCCTTAATGGCACTCAGACCAAGCTCAACTATGTTCCCGAACAGCATACCGACTTCATCTTCTGCACCATCGGTGAAGAGCAGGGCTTCATAGGGTGTACCTTTATTCTGTTGCTCTTTGCCGTCTTCATCATCCGTATCATCATGCTTGCCGAGCGGCAAGGTAGCAATAAGTTTACCCGAGTCTACGGCTACTCGTTAGCCTGCATCCTCACGTTCCACCTGTTTGTCAATGTGGGTATGGTCATCGGCTTAGCTCCAGTGATAGGCATCCCCCTACCTTTCTTCAGCTATGGAGGATCTTCTTTGTGGGGGTTCACCATCTTGCTCTCCATCTTGCTTCGCCTCGATGCCGAGCGTGAGAGTCGTTTCAGATAAGTTCCATTATTGTTTGACATCATTCCTGAATATAAAAGTACTGCCGCGAATCACTTCGCGGCAGTACTGGTTGGAAGCAATATTGCTTCACTATCTTGGGGAGGGAATGTACTCCTTATTACTCCTCACGACGGCGGGGACGACGGTCGCCACGCTCGGGACGCTCGCGACGGGGACGCGCAGCACGCTCCTCGTAGCCTTCAGGCTTCTCAATGAGTGCGCGGTGTGAGAGCTTGAACTTACCAGTCTTGGGGTCGATGTCGAGGAGTTTCACCTCAATCTCGTCACCTTCCTGGATGCCAGTCTCCTCCATGGTCTCGAAGCGCTTCCAGTCGATTTCTGAGATGTGGAGCAAGCCGTCGCGACCAGCCATGAACTCTACGAATGCACCGTAGGGCATCACGCTGCGTACCTTACCGGTGTATACTTCACCCACCTCGGGTACAGCCACGATAGCGCGAATCTTGGAGAGGGCGCTGTCGATAGCCTCCTTGCAGGTGCCGGCAATCTCTACCTTACCTACGCCGTCAATCTCATCAATAGCGATGGTAGCACCGGTCTCTTCTTGAATGCCCTGGATAATCTTTCCGCCCGGGCCAATGACAGCACCGATGAACTCCTTGGGTATGGTGATAGATACGATGCGGGGAGCGTGGGGCTTGAGATCGGCACGGGGCTCGGCGATGCACTCGGTAATCTTGCCGAGGATGTGGAGACGTGCGTCACGTGCCTGGTAGAGAGCCTTCTCGAGAATCTCGTAAGAGAGGCCGTCACACTTGATGTCCATCTGGGTAGCGGTAAGACCGTCGGCAGTACCGGTGGTCTTGAAGTCCATGTCGCCCAAGTGGTCCTCGTCGCCGAGGATATCGCTCAGTACGGCATACTTCTCTTCGCCAGGGTTCTTGATAAGACCCATGGCGATACCTGAAACCGGCTTGCGGATGGGCACACCGGCATCCATCAGCGCGAGGGTACCGGCACATACGGTAGCCATAGATGATGAGCCGTTTGACTCGAGGATATCAGATACCACGCGTACGCAGTAGGGATAGTCGGCAGGAAGAACCTCCTTCAAGCCACGCCATGCGAGGTGGCCGTGACCAATCTCACGACGGCCTACACCGCGCTGGGCCTTGGCCTCACCGGTTGAGAAGGGAGGGAAATTGTAGTGGAGGAGGAAACGCTCGCGTGACTGGTTGAGCACATCGTCGATGATCTTCTCATCAGACTTGGTACCGAGTGTCACTGAGGTGAGTGACTGAGTCTCACCACGGGTAAACACAGCTGAGCCGTGAGGACCGGGCAAGTAGTCAACCTCGCACCAGATGGGACGGATATCGGTAGTAGAGCGGCCGTCGAGACGCTTGCCCTCGTCGAGGATGCAGCGACGCATAGCGTCCTTCTCTACGTCGTGGTAGTAGCGGTTGATGAGCGACATCTTCTCGGCGAGTTCGTCGGCATCCATCTCGGCGTGAGCCTCGGTGTAAGCTACCTTGAACTCCTCACGTACAGCCTCGAAAGCCTCGGCACGAGCGTGCTTGTCGCGGTTACCCTCAGCAGCGATAGCGTAGGCCTTGTCATAGCAAGCAGCCTTCACCTCGGCGCGGAGCTCCTCGTCGTTCACCTCGTGGCAGTACTCGCGCTTCACGGTAGAGCCTACAGCCTCCATGAGCTCGATCTGAGCCTGGCACTGCACCTTGATAGCCTCGTGAGCAGCCTTCAGAGCCTCCAAGAGGTCGAGCTCTGAAACCTCCTTCATCTCACCCTCAACCATCATGATGTTGTCGATAGTAGCACCTACCATGAGGTCCATATCGGCCTTCTCGAGCTGTGCGAAGGTGGGGTTGATAACGAACTCGCCATCGATACGTGCTACGCGCACCTCAGAGATGGGTCCGTTGAAGGGGATGTCAGATACTGCCAACGCAGCAGAAGCAGCGAAGCCAGCCAATGCATCGGGCATGTCAACGCCGTCAGCAGAGAAGAGGATGATGTTCACATACACCTCAGCGTGGTAGTTGTCGGGGAAGAGAGGACGCAGAGCGCGGTCAACCAAACGACATGTCAGAATCTCATTGTCCGAAGCTTTACCCTCGCGCTTGGTGAAGCCACCGGGGTAACGGCCGAATGAGGCATATTTTTCTCTGTACTCAACCTGTAAAGGCATGAAATCTGTACCGGGAACTGCATCTTTGGCGGCGCATACGGTAGCCAACAGCACGGTGTTACCCATGCGGAGCACTACAGAGCCGTCGGCCTGCTTGGCCAATTTCCCGGTTTCCAACGTGATGACTCTTCCGTCAGGCAGAGTCACTGATTTTGTAATCGGATTCATCTTAACTTATTTATATAAAACGTCTAATGTTGATATTTTCATCCAAAATTCGGGCAAAGATAGTGAAAAGTTAGCACTATCCCCACGAAAAGGGGGAAATATTATCTCAGATTCATTATTTTTAGTTAGATTTGCACATAAAATCACATAAAAAGATGAAAAAACTATCAAATATCCTTATTTTATCTGCGCTTGTGAGTGTCGTGAGTTGCACCAAGGCTCCGCAAGCCACTATTGAGGGCACCATTACCGAAGCTGCCGGCAAGGTACTCTACCTCGACTATATTGGTGTGGAGAAGACCACTGTGGCCGACTCCGTGAAATTGGACAAGGAGGGCGCGTTCCGCTTCCGCGTGGCGCAGCCCGAGTGTTTCGACTTCTATCGATTGCGCATAGGTAAGGAACTGGCCTACCTCTCTGTCGACTCCACCGAGACGCTCACGGTAACCGCTGCACTGCCCACCCTGAGCATTGCCTACGAGGTGGAGGGCTCTGAAGACAACCTCATGCTGAAGGCCCTGGTAATGAAGCAGCGCGAGCTCCAGCACGACGTGCAGCAGCTGATGCTGAATGCCACCAATCTGGCTACCGCACAGACACGTTTTGACGAGCTGGTACTGGACTACAAGAAGTCGGTACGCATGGAGTATATCTTCCCCGACCCGGGCAAGCCCTACGCCTACTTCGCGCTGTTCCAGCGCTTGGGTGGGCGATACATCTTCGACCCTACGGCCACGCGCGATGACATCCGCTGCTTTGCTGCCGTAGCCACCAACCTCGACCTCTTCTATCCCGAGGCCGAGCGTACCAAGAACATCAAGAGTATCACGCTCAAGGGTATGCGCAACACGCGCCCCACACAATCTGTAGACTATAGCGTGCTGGAAGGTAAGATACACGAAGCGAGCCTCATCGATATTGCCCTGCCCGACATCGACGGGCAGGAGCGTCGACTCACCGACCTCAAGGGTAAGGTGGTGATGCTCGACTTCAATGTGTACGGCCACCCGCAGTCATCGGCCCGTGTGCTCATCATGCGCGAGCTCTATGAAAAGTATGCTGCCCAGGGGTTCGAGATATACCAGGTTTCGCTCGATGAAAACGAACATTTCTGGAAGACAGCCGTTGAGAGTATACCTTGGGTATGCGTGCGCAGCACCGAGGCACCCTATTCCAAAGAAGCCAACCTCTACGGTGTGCGCGAGGTGCCCACCTACTTCCTTATCAACCGTGCCGGTGAACTCGTGATGCGAGATACGATGGTAAAAGAGTTGGAGCAGGAGTTGGAGCGATTGTTAGCGGAAAAATAAAGATATAAAGCCATGGGAAAATCAGCCAAGAAAAACCAGCAGCGCATGACCAAGCGCATGATGTTCGATGCCCTCATCGACCTCTTCCAAGAGAACAGTGACCGCGCCCTCACCTATAGCCGCATCTGGAAGGAGCTACGCCTCACCACGCATCCGCAGAAGATGCTCTGCGGTGACATCATCGGTGACATGCTCATCGACGGCAGCATTGTGGAAACCAAGAACGGGCACTTCCGTCTTGTGTTCCAAAGGCGCGAACTCATAGGCACCATCCAGCGCACTGGCAGCGGCCGCATCCTCTTCGCCCCCGAGGAGGACGAGGAGTCGGTATACATTGCCGAGCGTCACTCGATGCACGCCCTGCATGGCGACCGCGTGCGCGTGAGCCTCTTTGCCCGCCGCCGTGGCCGCAGCATGCCCGAAGGCGAGGTGGTAGAGATCCTCGAGCGGGCCAACGATACTTTCGTAGGTATCCTCAAGGTGGAGCGCAACTATGCCTTCCTGCTCACCGAGAGCCGCACGCTCGACAATGACATCTTCATCCCTCGCGACAAGCTCAAGGGCGGCAAGAGCGGCGACAAGGCCGTAGTGAAGATTGTAGAGTGGCCCGAGACTGCCCGCAACCCCATAGGTCAGGTAGTGGACATCCTTGGTAAAGCTGGCAACAACGACGTGGAGATGCACGCCATCCTCGCCGAGTTTGGACTTCCCTACAAGTATCCTCTTGCCGTGGAGAATGCCGCCAACCACATCAGCGACGTCATCCCTGCCGACGAGATAGCCCGCCGCATCGACATGCGCGACGTGCTTACCTTCACCATCGACCCCCACGATGCCAAGGACTTTGACGATGCCCTCTCCATCCGTCCCCTCGGCAAGAACCTCTGGGAGGTGGGCGTACACATTGCCGACGTCACCCACTACGTAGGCGAGAACGGCATCATCGACAAGGAGGCACAGCACCGCGCCACCTCGGTATATCTCGTCGACCGCACCATCCCCATGCTTCCCGAGCGCCTGTGCAACTACATCTGCTCGCTCCGCCCCGACGAAGACAAGCTCACCTATTCCGTGCTCTTCCATATCGATGACAAGGGGCGCGTGAAGTATCATCAGATAGCCCACACCGTCATCCGTAGCAACAGGAGGTATGCTTACGAGGAGGTGCAGGCCATCATAGAGCGCCAGCAGCGCGGCACCAAAGAGACCTTGCCTGGCGATGAATATACCAACGAACTGCTCTTGCTGAACGGCTTTGCCCAGCAGATGCGTGCTGCTCGCTTTGCCGGTGGCGCCATCAACTTCGACCGCGTGGAGGTGCGCTTCGACATCGACGAGACGGGCCACCCCGTGAGCGTACACCTCAAGGAGTCCAAGGAGGCCCACCAACTCATCGAGGAGTTCATGCTACTGGCCAACCGCACCGTGGCTGAGACCATCGGGAAGGTGCCCGAGAAGAAGAAAAAGGTGTTCCCCTACCGTATACACGACGTGCCCGACCCCGAGAAACTCGACAATCTGGCACGCCTCGCTCTCCCCTTCGGACATAAGGTGCGCACTACGGGCGACAAGGTCGACATCGCCAAGTCGTTCAACCGCCTGCTGGCCGATGTCAAGGGCAAGCGCGAGCAGCACCTCATCGAGACCGTGTCGCTCCGCGCCATGCAGAAGGCCCGCTACAGCACCGACAACATCGGTCACTACGGCCTTGCCATGGACTACTACACCCACTTCACCTCGCCCATACGCCGCTACCCCGACATGATGGTACACCGCCTCCTCTCGCGCTACTTAGACGGTGGCCGTTCGGGCACCAAGAGCAAGTATGAGGCCCTGTGCGAACACTCATCACAGATGGAGCAGCTCGCCGCCTCGGCCGAACGTGCCAGCATCAAGTACAAGCAGGTAGAGTACATGGCCGACCGCATGGGCATCACCTACGACGCCATCATCAGCGGCGTCACCGAGTGGGGACTCTATGCTGAGATCATCGAGAACAAGTGTGAGGGTCTCATCCCCATGCGCGACCTCGACGACGACTACTACGAGTTTGACGAGCGCAACTACTGCCTCGTAGGCCGCCGCACCCACAAGCGCTACGCCTTGGGCGACACCGTCAAGATCCAGGTAGCCCGCTGCAACCTTGAAAAGAAACAACTCGACTTCGCTCTAGTAGAGTGAAACCTACAGGAGCAGAGGTGAGTTGAACCTGTTCCACTCACCGACTTCGCTCTAGTAGAGTGAAATCTACGGGAGCAGAGGTGAATAAGTGAAGTTCAAATAAGGAGAAATGTGTAAATCGCCCCATAAATAGCACGGATTATATAAAATAATAGACTTTTTGTGCACAGATTCCGTGAAAAGTTGCATCCTGCTGAGGAGATTCTTTTCGGAGAGGAAAAGGATATAAAACACCCACGCAATCTGCTACACAAACCCGAGAAATCCATCATCCACCATAGGGAGCAGGGGCATTTATGCCGATTTCTCTCAAAAAACAGAGGGTATGTCATCCCTGACACACCCTCTGTCCCACTTCATTTGGTAGGAATTCATATTTGGATATCCTTCACCTAATGGATATACTTTTCAAATCTCTTACATTACCACAAACTTCTTTCCGTTTTGGATGTAGATACCGGTAGGCAGAGTTTCCCGAGTTCCACTTACGCGCATACCCTTCAGATTATATATAGGAGTATCGTCAGCATCCATAATGACATTCTCAACACCATCTACTACATCATCCTCAATGAAGAAGAACTCCTTCCACTGGTTAGCAACCATATAAGCATTGAGGCTTCCTACAGGTACTTTAAGCACACAGCTCCACTTATTAATATCATCAAGAGCCTGTGAGCCACAAACAGGAGGAGTTACTGCATAACTGGTGATTGCTGTTAGGTTAGTACAATCAGAGAAGGCTTCAGTACCAATTGTTTTCATGCTACGACCAAACGAGAACCCTTCAAGGCTACTACAACCCGAGAAGGCATAGTTTCCGATACTTTTCACGCCATTACCGATGGTCACATCCTGCAAGTTGGTGCAGCCATAGAACTCATTGTCGTAAATCTGCTCCTCACGATCGGTAATTACTATCGTGCGCAGCGAGGTATTGCGATAGAAAGGAGAGTAACCCTCACTGCTCGTGGTGCTATAGGTAATCTTACCACCGATATATACCGAGTCGAGCGGGCAATCGGCGAACAACGCTGATGAGCCGTTGCTACCCAAACTTAATGCTGTGATGCGGTCTTCGATGATGACATCGGCCAACTTGCTGCAGCCAACGAATACATTGTCACCTATCTTCGTCACGGCTTGTGGTATCGTGATTGTGGGGAGGGATGAGCAACCTTGGAAAGCATAGTTGTTGATGGTGGCTACACCACTGCCTATCTTGACATCCTTCAATGAAGAGCAACCAGAGAAAGCATTTGCTTCCAATATCTTAACCTTATAGCCAATCTCAACGTTCTCCAATCCTATGCAGCCATTGAACATTGTCCCATTAACCTTAATCAAGCCATTGCCCAATACTGCACTCTTCATACCTCTACATTCCTTAAAAGCATAGTTGCCGATTGAGGTTATATTATCGCCAATGATAATCTTTTCCAATCCGCAATTGGCAAAGGTATATTCCTTCACATTCTTCAGTCCATCGCCTATCACCGCATTCTTCATCACTGTGCAACCATAGAAGCAATACGTACCTACCGACTTTACAGAATTGGGGATTACGATTTCTTGCAAACTTGTACATCCGCGGAACGCATCATTGCCCAATGAAGTGACCTTATCGCCCAATGTCGCCGACTTCAATGAAACGCAGTCGTAGAAAGCTGAACTATTAACGGCACCTGTATTAGCAACAATGGCCGTTTCCAAAGCACCGCAACCACGGAAAGACTTATCGCCTACATATCCAACATTAGATATATCCAGTGACTTGATTCCATCGCAATCATAAAATGCTTGGCTTTCGATATTTCCTTGGTTTGAGATTGTAGCAGCCAACATTCCATCGCAATCATAGAATGCCTGACTTCCCACATTGCCTTCGTTAGAAATCTCTACACTTTGTACACTATCACAATCGTAAAAAGCGTAATCACCGATATTCCCTTTGTGTGAAATATTCACCTCTTTGATATGCTTGTTCCCATAGAACGTGTATGGCATCACCTCCTTCACAGTCATGGCAATACCCTTGAACGAGGCCGTCTCGCTGACGTTAATCGACTCTGCAGTACTATCGTATGCACAATCAATCGCATGACAAGTGCGCTCCGATGGACTTACGGGCACATACTTCACCCCATCCACCTCGAACATGCTGCTCAGGTAGGGATATACTTTTACATTGCTAACTCTTGTATACAGGTCGTTAGCCACATAGTTGATGCTTCCCTGAGCATTGGCATAGCCCGTAGGGGGCGTATTGGTCAGCCAAATGACCTTTTCGGGAGTACTGAATGCACCGTTGCCAATGGACAGTACGCCACTGCCTATAGTTACAGAATACAAGCTGCTGCAATTATAGAAAGCCTTGTCTCCAATGCTCGTCACGCCCTCGGGGATGGTGATGGAGGTGAGGCTGCTGCAATTTTGGAAAGTATATTCTTCGATGCTCGTCACGCCCTCGGGAATGTTAATGGCCTTGAGGCTGCTGCAACCAGAGAAAGCATACTCGCCAATACTCGCCACACCCTCGGGGATGGTGATGGCGGTAAGGCTGCTGCAAGAATAGAAAGCGCAATCTCCGATTTTATAATTCTCCCCATTGTAACTATCCGGCAATACGATTTCGGTATCATTGCCTATGTAGTTCACTAATGAATAAATGCCATTGGAAGTATAGAATTGATAGTCACCAACAGTGGTAAGTTCACCTCCTTGATATACTGCTTTTGCAAAATAGGCGACATTGCCATAGTTGCTTGAGCCTTTAGATAATGACAGATTGGAATAGTTGATCACTTTATAGAGGCTGCTGCAACCACTGAAAGCAATGCTTCCAATGCTCGTCACGCCCTCGGGGATGGTGATGGTGGCGAGGCTGCTGCAATCACTGAAAGCAATGCTTCCAATGCTCGTCACGCTCTCGGGGATGGTGATGGCGGTGAGGCTGCTGCAATTAGAGAAAGTATAGCTTTCAATGCTCGTCACGCCCTCGGGGATGGTGATGGCGGTGAGGCTGCTACAATCAGAGAAAGCATACTCTCCAATGCTCGTCACACCCTCGGGGAGGATGATGGAGGTGAGGCTGCTACAATCAAAGAAAGCATACTCTCCAATGCTCGTCACGCTCTCGGGGAGGGTGATGGCGGTGAGGCTGCTGCAATCACGGAAAGCAAAACTTCCAATACTCGTCACATTATCACCAATGGTTAGAGTTGTCAACTTTCCTTTGTTATAGAACGGAGAATAGCCATAAAAGCTACCGCTACTGTAACTCAAGTTACGTCCCAAGTAAACCTCTTCTAACGGGCAGTCATAGAACAGACCTTCGCCAGTACTAATGCTATAATAATAATAGTTATATCCCAACGATAAGGTTGTGTTGCCATCCTCGATGATGACTTTCTTGAGAGCGGTACAATTGCCAAAAGCATAGTTTCCAATGCTCGTCACGCTCTCGGGGATGGTGATGGCGGTGAGGCTGCTGCAACCATCGAAAGCCCTCTCTCCAATGCTCGTCACACGATACGTCTTGCTATTATAGGTGACGGTGGTGGGGAGGGCGATGGAGCCGGAGTAATCTTCGTTGCTGTACGAATTTCCCTTGAAGGTCACACCGACCGTGCGCGCAGCTTCAGAGGTGATGTTGTAGTAGATACCCTCTACCGAAAAATCATGTGCACTTACCGTGAGGCTGCACAATAGCGTGGCTATCGTGGTCAGCCAAAGTTTAAATGTTTTCATTGTTGTTTGTATTTAAAATTAGGGATAAAAATTCTTTCCATAGTGTTTAAAACAAGTTCCTCATTGCTTTCTTCATATAGAAATTTTCCGTCTTCATACGATAATAGGCCTGTTTGTAACAATTCTTCCTCGAATTTCTGAAGCTTATCGGGGCTAATCTGTTCTATAATGAACATGATGGATAACTGTTTCTTCATAATTCATTTACATTGTTATTTATTATGTTTATAAGCTCCATAAACAGATTGTAATCCATGGCTCCTCTAGCAGAAAATGATGTAGGTTTAACAGTAGAATAATCTGCAATGATTATCCGTTGGTCTTCCCTAAAAATTAGTCCGTGCGCAATGGAGTTACGCAAATGTGATAAAAATGATAGGACTTTATCCTTATTTTTAGATTTAGTGAAACAAATTTTATTTTTGAATGTACTCAAGTCTACTTTTTGGATTTCCCTTAACCCTGTTTTCGATAGTTCTAAATTCCCAAGAAATAAGGGAAGAATGTGTACTAATTGAGGATGACAACGATATACATCTTCTAAAGCATAGAAAAACCCAAATCCGCCCTTTTCATACATACAGATAAAACGATAAAGATCCTTTACCTCATCTTTTGTAAAGCCATTGATTTCTTCTTGTTTCATAGTTGCCTAAATTCTTGCCTACCACTCTCCCCGCTTCAGCATTAAGTTAATACTACGGTTATGGATCCTGTTCACGTAGGGACATAAAAAAGACGTGGGAGAAACTTTCTTGCTTATCCCAATCGTCCGGCCTTCGCATTGCCTATGTACAAGGATAAGCAACTCAGCCAGCCCACGCCGTGCGGTTTATAAACAACCATCGCCTATGGCACTGCGCGAGATTTTTCACTTCGTTCAAAATGACAAATTTGTTCAGAATGACAAAGCGAGGCCTCGCGGCCATAGGTTAGGGGTAATAAACGCCCGAAGTGGACGCTTCGTTGCGGTATCTTCTTGTACATAATCAAAGTTGCGAAGTTTGACGATCAGAAGATAACGTTCAGAAAACGTCCTTTTCCTGCTCCTCGGCGAGGCTCGGTGCTGACGCGAAGTCTGCGGTGAGCGATGCGCTCTCAAAGCACGGAATCCAATATGTCTTGACCCACCCATCCCTTGCGAGCTGGCTGAATCGCAGCAAATGTAGTAAATAATTAGGAATTAGGAGTTAGATTTTACAAATTATTCATAAAAATTGCCTTTGGCCCCTTGCTTTTCCCCTACGGGCCAGCGACCTAAAGGTTCGGGCGGCGAACACGTTTCACGGGAAATTCATGGAAATTCATGTTTTAAACGCAAACCGAAGTTCGCATGAAACAAAAAGCTGTGGGGAACTTGAATATTTTTATAATACGTTTCCCTGCGCGGTAGTTAGTGAGGTATTCCGCGGTAATTAGCGAGGTACACCGCGATAGTTAGCGAGGCATTCCGCGGTAGTTAGCGAGGTATACCGCGATAGTGTCATCCAGAACGAAGTGAACCTTTAGGTCGCTGGCCCGTAGGGGAAAAGCAAGGATCTCGCAAACGTCTCATGCTAAGTCCCAGCGCGAGATCCCTCTCTAAGCTCGGGATGACAGAGACTTCTGGGTAAACTCTATATTATTGCCAAAAACAATAGGGGCAGGCACAAGGCCTACCCCTACGGATTGTTTGGCTAACAAGAGAGCGTGGAATTACTCCTCACCCATGAACATGGGGTCCCAGCAGGGGAGCATGATGGGCTTCTGCTTGGCGGCCTTCAGTACCTCGGGGGTGGCGTACTTCTTGTTCACCACTAAGCGGAACATGTACTCATTGAACCACTCGTCGGTCATGATGAGATGTCCGTTGTGGCCTGAGGCGGCACCCCAGCTGTTTTCCACTTTCCACATGGTGGGACGACCCTCTGCATCTACGTCGACAGCCATCATGGTCATGGCATGCGACGAGCCGCTGTCGAAGGTGCGGATGCGCTGTGCCTTGTCCATGCCGAACTTGATGCCGAGGAGCGACTCGTAGTCGTAGTTGTCCATATCGAGCAGGCCGCGCTTGCTGTCGAGCTCCTTGGCCACGTCGCAAGAGAAGTACATCATCACGGAGTCCTTGATGGAGGCGATGGCCATCTCTTTGATTTCGTCGAGGGGGAGGTTGAGGTAGAGCCAGTTGTGACCGTCGTAGGTGTGGCGGTCGTACTGTATCTCGTAGGTCTTCCAGTACTCGCGGGTGGGGTCGTTCATGAGCATGATGTAGTCGTTCTGGTAGTCCTCGCCTACGAACTCGGCGTAGAACGACTGCGGGGTGTACTCCTTAGGCTCCCACATGTACTTGCCCTGGGCATCCTTGGGAGCCCACTTGAAGGTGGTGACGGGCTCGCCGAAGCCGAGCACGAGGATGCGATATACCTCGCTCAGCATGTCCTCCTTGAGGGCCTGCAGCTCTTTCTTCTTGGCACCGGCGGCAATACGGTCGCGCAGGATGAGGCCATCTTCACGCAGCTTGCGGGTGATGAGTCCGGTGAAGCGTGAGGTGTTGTTGCTGGCATAGGTCTCGGGCATCACGCCGGAAGGCACGATACCATACTTGGCTACGAGGTCGGCCACACCGGTGAAGGTACCGCCGTCGCTCAGGGGGTGCTTGAAGAGCCACTCCACGGTCTTGTCTTCCATAGGTTTGTCGCCCGTGTCGATAACGGCCTGGAGGAAGAGGTTTGACTTCTCCAACTGGTCGTAGAAGAAGTTGTACACCTGCGAGAAGGTGAGCCCGGGTAGGTTGTGCTCGTTGATGACACGGCTACGCATCACGTTGAGGCCGGTGAAGAGCCAGCAGCGGCCCGATGACTTCTGGTCGGTGATGCCGCGTGAGGGCACGCTGTGGGCAAAGTAGGTGTCCATCTCTACCTGGTTGGCCTGGTTCACGGCCAGGTTGCGCACGTCGTTGGTGGCCATGGCATTGTGGATGGCGCGGTCGGTAGCGGTGAGCGCATTGTCGGTTTTGAACTTCTCCAGCATCTGCGGAGTGATACTCTGTGCTGCAGCGCCGAGGCTCATGACGGCGAGGGCGGCTGCGAATAGTGTTTTCTTCATATTGTGCTTATTTTTAAAGGTAAATGTCTTTCTATCGCATCTCCAAGGCGCGGTTCTCGGCAGCTTCCATAATCTCGCGCTCGCCGGGTCCCTTGTCGTTGATACCGCAGAGGTGGAGGATACCATGTATGATGGTACGGTGCAGCTCCTCATCGTACTCGGTGGCAAACTGTTCGCTGTTGGTCCTCACCGTGTCGAGGCTGATGAAGAGGTCGCCTCCGATAGTGTCGCCCTCGGTGTAGTCGAAGGTGATGATGTCGGTATAATAGTCGTGCTGCAGGTACTCGCGGTTGACCTCGATGATACGCTCATCGTTGCAGAAGATGTAGCCCACGTCGCCCACCTTCTTGCCGTAGGTGGCTGCCACGCGGCGTATCCATGCTGTAGTCTCGCGCTTCTTGATGTTTGGCATCCGAGTGCCGTCGGTTTGGTAGGTTATCATGTTTTGTTTAGTGTTAGAGGTTAGAGTTTAGGGATTCCCCGCATTCATCTCTCATCGTAAAAATCATCCGAAGAACAAATAACAAATGAATATTGCCGATACGATACCTGCCAGGTCGGCCAGGAGGCCGCAGGTGACGGCATGGCGAGTCTTGCGTATGCCTACACTGCCGAAGTACACGGCCAGTATATAGAAGGTGGTATCGGTAGCCCCCTGGAATAGGCAGGCAAGGCGACCCACAAAGGAGTCGGCACCATAGGTGGTCATGGCATCGACCATCAGTCCGCGTGCACCGCTACCGCTCAGGGGCTTCATCAGTGCCGTAGGCAGAGCACCTACAAACTCGGTGTCGCCACCCAAGAATGCCACGAGCCAGGCGATGCCGTCGATGAGGAAGTCCATCGCGCCCGATGCACGGAACACGCCGATGGCCACCAATATGGCCACTAAGTAGGGGATGATGCGCACGGCTGTCTGGAAACCCTCCTTGGCTCCTTCGATGAAGGTCTCGTATACATTGATCTTCTTACGCATTCCCGCCAGAATGAAACAGGCGATTATGCCGCAGAGGAACACGTTCGCAAAGGTAGACGACACCACATCCATCTGCTCGCGCGGCATGGCACTGAAGCCCCAGATGATGAGGGCTACCAGGGTACACAAGGCACCGAGGAAGAGCAGTAGCGTGCGGTTCAGGAGGTTGATGCGCTGATAGAGGCAGGTGATGATGAGTCCCACCACGGTAGAGAAGAAGGTGGCGAGGAGGATGGGTACAAACACATCGGTAGGCTGCGCGGCACCCAGCTGGGCACGATACACCATCACGCTGATGGGTACGAGCGTAAGCCCCGAAGTGTTGAGCACGAGAAACATGATCATCGGGTTGGTGGCGGTATCCTTCTTGGTGTTCAACTCTTGCAACTGCTCCATCGCCTTAAGCCCCATGGGCGTAGCCGCATTGTCGAGCCCCAGCATATTGGCGGCAAAGTTCATAAAGATGGTACCTGTCACGGGATGCCCTTTGGGTATGTCGGGGAAGATTTTGGAGAACACGGGAGCCAACCACCGAGCCACTACATTGACCACCCCACCCTTCTCGCCAATGCGCATGATGCCGAGCCATAGGGAGAGCACTCCCGTGAGGCCGAGCGAAATCTCGAAGGCCGACCGTGCCGACGAGAACGTAGAGTTCATGATAGCGGGGAACACCTCGGTGTCGCCCATGAAGATGAGGCGCACCAATGCCACGGCAAAGGCCACGAGGAAGAATGCTATCCAGATATAGTTGAGTACCATGAGGACAAAATTAGTGCAAGCCGAGCGG
Organism: Bacteroidaceae bacterium; assembly: GCA_017517925.1. Classification (GTDB taxonomy): domain Bacteria; phylum Bacteroidota; class Bacteroidia; order Bacteroidales; family Bacteroidaceae; genus UBA1189. The sequence goes on from JAFWXS010000047.1 coordinate 37,784, forward strand.
AAATGCAAATTTATTTGCAATTTCCCGAGGCGCAGCCTAATTTCTGCAACACAGTTGCTAAAAATTGCATGAAACAAACAAAGTTATTTACGCAACATTTCTCCGAGACCTTTCTCTAAATCGTATTGCGGCTGATAATCCAGTTCATCCACAAGCGGTGTGATGTCGCACGTCCAGTTGCGCTGCTTGAGGATACGGTATTTGTCTCTGTTGAGCACGAAACTCTTGCCCATAAGCTTACCCACAACATCGCAGAGGGTGGCGGCTATGGAGCCTATCCACAGCGGGAGGGTGATGTGCATGACGAAGGGATGACCCAAAGCCTTGCGCACCGCACGGCCAAAGTCGTGGGCGGTGTAGACATTGCCATCAGTGACAAAGTAGCTGCGGCGGACGATGCCGCGGGAGATGGCGCAGAAAACGGCTTGTACCAAGTCGCGGACGTAGACAAAGGTAATCAATTGGCGGCGATAGCCTAAGCGCAGATCTACATGGTGGCGTATAGAGTTTATCAACACTTGATAGTCCTTGTCGCGTGGACCGTATACGCCTGTTGGGCGGAAGATGACGTAGGGTAGGGTGGGGTGCCCTGTCAGATAGGCTTCGGTGGCGTGCTTGCTCTGCCCGTAGACTGTGTCGGGCTGCGGAGTGTCGGCCTCTGTGATGCGCTGAAAAGGCGGTGTCTCGTGTATGGGACCATATACGCCAAGGGTGCTGAGGTAAATGAATTGCCGGGGAAGGATATTCAAGGCTTGCAACGCATCGACAAGACGGTGTGTGCCCATATAGTTGGCCTCGTAGAACTCTTGCTTGTACAGACACTTGGTGGCGCCTGCGCAATGGATGATGATGTCCCATGCGCCATGAAGCAGGTAGTGCTCGTGGAGCTGCGCGGTGAGCGTGGCTGCATCCGTGTAGTCCAGTTCGATAAAGTGTATGCGGCTATCTGTCAGGTAGCGGCGGTTACTGGTAGTACGTACGGCAGCCCATGTCTCATAGCCACAGCCCAAGGCCTGCTCTACCATGTGGCTCCCGACAAAGCCGGAGGCACCGGTGACAAGGATGCGTGTGTGAGTGTTGTCCATCTATGAAGGATAACAGACAGAAAGCGAAATTGTTGTCAGGATGACACGAGGGCTTGGGATTAGTTTCCCCTCTTCATCTTACGGATGGTGGCGGGAGTCTTCTTGTCTTTTTTCTCCGGTTTCTTCTCCTCGGTGAGTTCTCCGACTTTTTTGTCCAATGCCTCGCCATAGAGGTCAATAGCCTGTATGCGGCGTGAGGGGTTGAGCAAGAAGTTGGCAGGCAGATGATGCACCTGCATGCGCTCCACGATACCCGTCTGCCATCCGTCGAAGTCACATGCCTGACGCCAAGTGACCGAGTCTTCGGCGATGGCCTGCAGCCAAGCTTCACGGTCGGTATCGAGCGATACGCTGAGGATGTCGAAGTTGTGCTTCTCGTATTTCTCTTTCAAGGCAATGAGCTCGCGCTGACGCCGACGGCTCTCTTCATCCCATGATGCCCAGAAGGTGATGAGCAGGTAGGTGTCCTTATAATCCGATGAACTCACGTTCTTCCCCTCGCTATCGCGCACGCTATAGCTGCTTACCGAGTTGTTCTTGGCCAAGGGCTTGTAGGTGCTGAGGGTACGCTGCAACTGCTTTATGTAGTTGTTGTCCTGCAGGTTGCCGCTCATGGAACCGATGAGGGTCTTTATCTTCGTATTCTCAGGTTTGGGCTGCTGTACAAAATACTCGCGCAGCAGATAGATGCTCACCTCTGAGTAGGGATTGGCACGGATAAACGAGTCGGCCACAGCGGCAAGCTCCTTGGTATCGGTGATGCTGTCGGTACGATAATAGAATGCCTGCAGCAAGGCATTCTGCTCGCCGCCCGTGATGCGTATGTTTCCTGCAACTGCCGTATCGCCCTGCATAGTCACCGACAATCCCTTGTGGGCAAAGAGCATCTCACGGTGCATATTGGGGAAGAGCACCCACAGTGGGGTCACCGTGTCGACCTCAGCCGTGTAGTGGAACACGCCACCCTGAGCCATCACCGTATCGAGGCGTTCATACAGTGCATCGGCACCATATATATAGATGGTATCGTGCGCGAGGCGGCCTATGTTGCCTTCGAGGACAAAAGTATTTGCCTTGTCATTGCACGAACAAAGACAAAGCAAGAAAATCCATCCCCAACCCCTTCCTCTATGGAGGGGGGCAAGGAATGTAGCCCTCAGTCTCTGTGCAAACCTACACATATTTTTATCTCCTATTATCTAAACTCTGCTACTCCCCTCCATAGAAGAAGGGGAGGCTCCTTTTAGCTGCGATTGGCACGCTTGCGCTCTATCTCATCAAGGATGACCTTGCGCATACGCATCGACTTGGGAGTAACCTCCACGTACTCATCTTCCTTGATATACTCAAGTGCCTCCTCCAACGAGAATACGATGGGCGGTACGATACGGGCCTTGTCGTCAGAGCCGCTGGCACGCATATTGGTGAGCTTCTTGCTCTTGGTCACGTTGATGACGAGGTCATTGTCGTGCACGTGCTCGCCCACTACCTGACCGGCGTATACCTCATCCTGTGGATTGATGAAGAACTTGCCGCGGTCCTGCAACTTGTCGATGGCATAGGCAAATGCCGTACCCGACTCCATGGCAATCATCGAGCCATTGGTACGGCGGTCGATGTCGCCCTTGTAGGGTTCATAGCCCTTGAAGCGGTGTGCCATGATGGCCTCACCGGCCGAAGCGGTGAGCACATTGGTGCGGAGGCCGATGATACCGCGCGAAGGAATATTGAAGGCAATGTTCACACGGTCACCCTGCGTCTCCATCGAGGTGAGCTCGCCCTTGCGGCGGGTCACCATATCAATCATCTTGCTTGAGTACTCCTCGGGAACGCTGATGGTGAGTTCCTCGATGGGCTCACACTTCTGTCCGTCGATGGTCTTGTAGATTACCTGAGGCTGACCCACCTGCAGCTCGTAGCCCTCGCGACGCATGGTCTCGATGAGCACCGAGAGGTGCAGCACGCCACGGCCATAGACAATCCACTTGTCGCTGTCCTCCTCCTTCACCACACGCAGGGCAAGGTTCTTGTCGAGCTCCTTCATCAAACGGTCGTGGATGTGGCGTGAGGTGACGAACTTACCCTCCTTACCGAAGAAGGGCGAGTCGTTGATGGCAAAGAGCATACTCATCGTAGGCTCGTCGATAGCGATGGTGGGCATGGGCTCGGGGTTCTCGGCATCGCATACAGTGTCGCCAATCTCAAAGTTCTCCAAGCCCACGATAGCGCAGATGTCGCCCGAGCTTACCGACTCGGTGCGCTTGCGGCCCAGTCCCTCGAAGGTATGCAACTCCTTGATCTTAGCCTTCTCCATCTCGCCATTGCGATGAGCAAGAGTGATGGTCATGCCCTCGGTAAGTGTGCCACGATGTACGCGACCCACAGCGATACGTCCCGTGTAAGAGGAGAAGTCGAGCGAGGTGATGAGCATCTGCGGTGTACCCTCCAGACGCTCAGGACCGGGAATATGCTCAAGTATGACATCCAAGAGGTAGTTGATATTGTCGGTCGGAGTCTTCCAGTCGGCACCCATCCAGTTGTTCTTGGCCGAGCCGTATACCACGGGGAAGTCGAGCTGCTCTTCGGTAGCTTCAAGGGCAAACATCAGGTCGAACACCATCTCGTACACCTCCTCGGGGCGGCAGTTGGGTTTGTCCACTTTGTTGACCACCACGACGGGCTTGAGACCTATCTGCAACGCCTTCTGCAACACGAAGCGTGTCTGCGGCATGGGACCCTCGAAGGCGTCGACCAGCAAGATACATCCGTCGGCCATATTGAGCACGCGCTCTACCTCGCCACCGAAGTCCGAGTGGCCCGGGGTGTCGATGATATTGATCTTCGTACCCTTGTAGTTGATGGACACGTTCTTGGAGAGGATGGTTATTCCTCGTTCGCGCTCCAGGTCATTGTTGTCGAGTACCAACTCCCCACCGTTCTGGTTCTCACGAAACAGGTTCCCGGCGAGCATCATCTTGTCTACCAGCGTAGTCTTTCCGTGGTCTACGTGCGCAATAATGGCAATGTTTCTGATGTCCTGCATATGTAGTATACTAAATATTCTGCAAAATTAGTGCAAGGCGAGCGGATATGCAAAAAAATCCCTAACTTTGGCAGTCAAATACATACACTATGAACAACGACATCACCCTAAGCGACGCGCAGCGCCAGGCCGACGAATGGATTAAGACCTACGGCGTACGCTACTTCAACGAACTCACCAACATGGCCATCCTCACCGAGGAGGTAGGTGAGCTGGCCCGTGTCATGGCCCGCACCTACGGCGAACAGTCCTTCAAGGAGGGCGAAACACCTAACCTTGCCGAGGAGATGGCCGACGTGCTGTGGGTGCTCGTCTGCATAGCCAACCAAACGGGCGTAGACCTCACCGAGGCTTGGCGACAGACCATCGAGAAGAAGACCGCACGTGATAACATGCGGCACAAGAACAACGAGAAGCTGAGGTGACTTTGCTTGGAATAACTTTCTTTTTCTTCTTGGCGCACTTTATCCAATAATTTAGGAAGGCTCCAGCGAGGATTTCGCAGTAATGAAGGAGGTTTTTCTCTCCATCCAAATCAAATGTCTTCGTTATAATCTTCGTACACGCTGAGAGTGTTTACTTTGTCCTTTGAGAAACGAATATCTCGGAGCGTTTGCATTGTGTTTGAACAAAAATCAAGTGCATTTCTTGTATTTTTAAATCACTAATTTTAGCTTGCTGCGCAATCTGAAGATAGGCTGCGCCTCAGAAATGCTCAAATAAATTTGGCAGTTCGTTCGGCTTGCACTATCTTTGCAGCATCCGAGGGGAGAAATCCTCGGTTCAAGAATGCGTTTCTTGCTTTATCCTTTTTATCGAAATCTGGAAAATTTCAAACAACAGAGGGATGGAGACAATGCAACGCTCATTCTGTTTGTATATCCCATGTACAGCCCCTGCTGTACCCTACGAGGTATATACGACAGCGTGGGGTATTTGTTTCTCAGTTCATTTCTGTTGTAGGTTTTCCAGAGCCTGATAAAAGATGAGCGCGACAAGTCTCTACGCTTTTCTTGCATCTGTTAATCAAGCACAAAATTTATTAACGCTGATTTCGGGAGACTTATAAGCAATAAAGAGGGGTAAATCTCTAATAAGTCCTACGATTATGATGTACGCGAACTTTTTCCTTCGCGTCACATATTCCTCTATGCATTGTAGCATGCCAGCACATCTTATCAATTAATACATAACATCTACTACTTAATTACTAACCATTTAATTTTATTTATTATGAAAAAAGCTTTTTTACTGACAATCGCTTTGGTTCTATCGCTATCTTGCTCAGCTCAGTTACTCGGCAAAGTAAAAACAATTAATGTTGTGCCTGACAAGGCAAAAATTATTATGGGCGGTGCTGAGGTAGGTCAGGGCTCGTATAGTCTGAATATGGGTCGTCAGGACTATGTTATGCTACGATTAACTTGCCCGGGCTATGTGGACCGTGTTGTGCGTGTCTATCGCAATGATAAGCGTAATGCGATAAGTTTTACGCTCGAAGAGGATGAGTCATTCTCTGCATCTGAGGCAAATTCCGACTTGGCAAATAAGTATATGACCGTAACTGTTCGTGAGGGTCTAACATCAGATGTTGTATGGAAACGTCTTATCCTTACTATTTCGGATCTCTTTCCCAACCTCGAAGTTAACGACAAAGAGGCTGGCTGGATTCGCAGTGCATGGGAGGTTGAGCGTTTTGCCTATGTGACGGTAAGAACACGCATAGAAATTAAGGAGGTCATGGGATTTGACACCCCGCGTTACAGAGTACGTTTGCAGTCCGAGATAGCAAGTAACGAGTGCGGTACACATGACGAGTGTTACAAAGCATGGGACAGAGTGCTCAAAACATACATCGAGAGTATAACCGACTTGATTAGTTCTATACAATAACTTAACAACAACTTATTATGAAGAAAATACTGTTATTTTCAGTCCTTATTTTTTGTTCGCTGGTATGTAACGCACAAAAGAAAAAATCATTTTACTATGATGGTATAGAGATACATAACGTAAAGGGTTGGACTATCGCTCCCTCAAAAGATGCGAACGTTACGACAATAACCGCTGTGTTGCTCCCTTCTCAGTTACAGATTACTAAACAGGGTTTGCCGCAAAATTTCAATGCGGAGAGGTATCTCGAGAAAACGATAGAGCAACTAATGGAGATGAGTGTAATGGCGGGGCGTAAAGAACCCAAGATTAAATCGGTTGGCGATGTCTCGGATGGATACATTAATAGCATTCCTGCCAAGTATGTCGATATTACATACAGTAAGGATATTGTTAAGCGCATATACACTTTCTCAATGCACGACCAATTGTTTATAGTGCAGTGGACGGGAAAAGGTAAAATAAATAAGGTTTCCAAGGTATTCGATAAAATACTATCGACCTTTACTTATAATCCCGAAAGAAGCCCATACGGCTCGCTTATGTAAGAAACGGGATCTATTGGTAAAAAAACAGAATAGGGCGTGTCGCAGTGACACGCCCTAATTTTTCTATGCATTCATCAGGTGCTTTTATGCCAGTTCGCTCCAGTTGGTGAGGCGCATATCGCCCTTCTCCATGAGTGCCTGGTGCATGCCGAAGGCGGCACGCAGGTTGTGGCAGGTGTGTCCCTTGGTGGAGTGGTGCAGGTAGTCCCACAAGAGCTGGCGGTAGTCGGGGTGTGCGCAGTTCTCGATGATGGCCTTGGCACGCTCCATGGGGCTCTTGCCGCGGAGGTCGGCGATACCCTGTTCGGTGATGAGGATGTTGACGCTATGCTCGTTGTGGTCGACATGTGACACCATGGGCACGATGGCGCTGATGGCACCGTTCTTGGCTGTTGAGGGGCATGAGAAGATAGAGATGTAGGCGTTGCGGGTGAAGTCGCCCGAGCCTCCGATACCGTTCATCATCTTCGTGCCACATACGTGGGTAGAGTTCACATTGCCATAGATGTCGGCCTCGAGGGCGGTGTTCATCGAGATGAGACCTATGCGGCGTGCCACAGCGGGGTGGTTGGAGATTTCCGAGGGACGCAGGATGAGCTTGTCCTTGAAGAAGTTGATGTCCTCGTAGATGCTCTTGAGACCCTCGTTGCTCACGCTGAGCGAACAAGTACTGCCAAACTTACAACGGCCCGAGCGGATGAGGTCGATGACGGAGTCTTGGATGACCTCGGTATACATCTCGAAGGCGGGCACGGTGGGGTCGGCACCGAGGGCACCGAGCACGGCATTGGCCACGTTGCCCACACCACTCTGCAAGGGAAGGAAGCTGGGAGGGATGATGCCACGCTTAAGGTCGCTGATGAGGAACTGTGCCACGTTGTGACCTATCTGCTGTGTGATGGGGTCGGGGTCGGTGAAGGGGCGTGCCTCGTCGGGGAGGTTGACCTCGACGACACCCACGATCTTGGCGGGGTCTACCTGGATGTAGGGCGCACCGATGCGGTCGCTGGGACGGTATACGGGAATCTCGCGGCGCAGAGGTTGGTCGAGGGGTTCGTAGATGTCGTGCAAGCCCTTGGGCGCAGTGCCGTAGGCGCTGTTGAGCTCGATGATAATCTTGTCGGCCATGCGAGCCACGGTAGGGGCGATACCCACACCGGCAGTGAGGTATATCTTACCGCAAGGAGTTACCTCGCAAGCCTCGAGGATGGCCACGTCGACCTTGCCCAGGAAGCCATAGCGCAGGTCCTGCGCCATCTGTGAGAGGTGTATGTCGTTATAGGCAATCTCGCCTGCATTGACCGCCTTGCGGAAGTCGGCATTCGTAGTATAGGGAGCACGGTAGCGCAATGCCTTGGCTCGGGTGAGCGCACCGTCACACGAGTCGCCAGTGGAAGCACCAGTGAACAGACCTATCTGGAAAGGGCGACCTGCCGCATGCTCGGCCTCGGCCAAGCGTGCAATCTCTGCTGTTACAGTCTTGGGGGTACCGGCTGGAGTGAAACCACCCAAACCTACATTATATCCATGCTTTACATAGCTCGCAGCTTCGGCTGCAGTAATAATTCTGAAACTCATAGCTTTTGCTATTTTTTGATTTCTTTCTGTTAACTTATAATTTGCGGGCAAAATTAGCACATGACAAGAGAAAAAGCAAATTTATCGTGACTTCTTTGTATCTTTGCATTTAAAGAACAATCAACTTGGGACCAAATGAGAGGTATTACAGAACATCTTATTGAGGAAGAAGCTTTACGTTTGGGTTTTTCGGCCTGCGGCTTTGCCAAGGCCGAGTCGGTGGGCGAGGATATGGCCTGCGTGCTCGACCGCTGGACGGCCAATGGCTATCATGCCGACATGGGCTATATGGAGCGTAACCGCCACCTGCGACTCGACCCCACACAATTGCTCCCCGGGTGCCGTACGCTCATCGTTGTGGCGCTCAACTATTATCCCAAGCAGTTGCTCCCGAGAGAGAACTACCAGATTGCCTATTACGCCTATGGGAAGGACTATCACCGTGTGGTGAAAGACAAGCTGTACCAATTGCTGGCCTATATAAAGACCATTGTGCCCGATGTCGACGGACGTGCCTTCTGCGATACAGCACCCCTGCTCGAACGCTACTGGGCGGTGAAGGCGGGGTTGGGATTCATCGGTCTCAACCACCAGCTCATCATCCCTGGCAAGGGCAGCTATTTCTTCTTGGGGGTGTTGGCTGTAGATGTTGCGCTGCAGGCAGATTCTCATGCAAGATCACTTTCTTGTGGCAACTGCAAGCGTTGTCTTATCGCCTGTCCTACAAAAGCACTTACGGCGGAGGGTATCGACTGCCGCCGATGTCTCTCGTACCTTACCATCGAACATCGTGGCCCGATACCCGATGAAATGGCACAAAAACTTGGTCGACGCATCTATGGGTGCGACACCTGCCAGCAGGTGTGTCCGCACAACAGGTATGCTCAACCGACTGAGGAAAGCACTTTCGAGATGTCGCCCGAGGTGGCCGCAATGACGCCCGAGGACTGGCACGCGCTCACTCCCGAACACTACAAGGTGCTATTCAAGCATAGCGCCATGGAACGTGCTGGCTATGAGGGGCTGATGCGAAATGTCTCTTTAATGGACAACGGACAACAGACAACGGACTAAGGTCACTTCCCTGATGAAAGTACGCCGTCCGTTGTCCGTTGTCTGTTGTCTATTGTCCTAAAAAAGACCATAAGTTCAAGTCGTACGCCTGCTCCTCGCGTCGCAGGGGGTAATTGCCGCGCAGGAACTCGAATTGTGAGGGAGCATCTTTCAAAGCCTTGCTATCGGTGTGTGGGTTGTAGATGCTGAGCAATGCCTCTGCCCGGCTCTTGGCATGGATTGTAGTCTCAGACGGTAGGGGAGGCTCAATGCTGGGGACATCGCCCAATCCGAAGTGGCGGGACAAGGCCTCCAACGACATGCGTGTGGCGTTGGCCTTGCCGTCGGCAGAATAGCCGGCGATGTGTGGAGTACCAATGTAGCAGCGATTGAGCAGATTGAGGTTGATGTGTGGCTCGTGTTCCCAGACGTCGATAATGCTCCCGGCAATCTTACCACTTTCAAGAGCGTGCAGAAGGGCTGCGGTATCTGTGGTTTCTCCACGTGATGTGTTGATGAAGTAGGGCTTTCGCTGCAGGGAGTTGAAGAAAGTCTCATCGGCTAAATGGAAGGTAGGGTAGGGCCCCTCCTTGGTGAGCGGTGTATGCAGGGTGATGATATCGGCTTCGCGGGCTATCGTTTCCAAGGAGACGAACCCCTTTTCACCTCGTTCGGCCCGTAGGGGGTCACAGCAGAGTACACGCATGTTCCATGAGCGGGCCATCTCTACCACTAATGTGCCTACATGGCCTACTCCCACCACACCCAATGTCGCTTCTGGGAGCTTGACCCCCTGCTCACATTGCAGGAGCAGCAGGACCGACTGCACATATTGGCGTACCGAGGCGGCATTGCAGCCCGGTGCATTGGTCCAACAGATACCATGTGCAGCACAGTAGCCGGTGTCGATATGGTCATAGCCGATGGTGGCAGTGGCAATGAACTGTACACGGCTACCATCGAGCAGCGCTGCATCACAACGGGTGCGGGTGCGCACGATGAGTGCGTCGGCATCGCGCACCGCCTCAGGAGAAATCGTGCTGCCGGGGAGATAGACAGCCTCTACGCCCATCGCACTCAAGGCTTCGCGGATATAGGGTATCTTGTCATCTACTATAACTTTCATGATAATTCACTTTTTATTTGTTTCCGTTCAGTATGATGATGCTCTCAGGCCCCATATTGAACAGCAGGTCTGCGATACTCAGGTTGGGGATGAAGCCGTGCTTCTCCTTGAATACCTGATAATACTCCATAGGACGGAATTCCTTGTCCTCTTCCCACGAGGTTTTTGGGGTAATCAGTGAACGGAAATCGGCCATTCCATCGGGATTATTCTGATATTCATCGGTAGGTTTCAGTAGGGCATCCAATCCGATGAGGCCGCATATCAGCTGTGTCAATTGCATGTTGAAATCGTAGAGAAAGGGAATCTTCCTCTCATAGAAGGGACGGAAGTCATCCTCATAGTATTGGAAGAAGGGCGTATGGCGATAGGCGGCTTCGAGGGCGTTCCAATGTCGGTGGCGCCAGTTGCCGTGGTCGCTGATGCGGATGTCGCGCATCAGGCACTTCCCCTCGGCCGTCTTCTCAGTGGGAATGGTGAGTGCCAACGGACCGTTAGCATCGGCAATGACGCATCGGTTACGATAGGTCTGCTTGGTGTAGTTGTCCCATGCCTCAATGTATGCGGTGCCCGATCCGCATTGCGGCAGTTTGGTATAGTATTGTATAGGGGCCAGATAGGCCGATGAGAGTAATACGTTCATAGTTATCCGTATCAGTTGACGCTGAGGTTGACCTGCATGGTGGCCCGGTATTCTTTTCCGTCGGTATGTTTGTAGATGATGGCCTGGCGGATGGTGTAGGTCTTTCCGCGTGTAAGGCGTCCGGGGTATTGCCCTATGTAGCATCCGTACTTGTCGGGATAGAATTCGGCAAAGATGCGGGCGTTGCTGTTATAGCCGCATACGTTGCCCGCTGCATTGAACCAATGGCCGTAACAGGTGGATGAACTGGTCGATGTGGTGGTACTTTCCTTCAATGATCCATTGGTGCTGACCCCGGCAAAGCGTATCGTGTTTGACGTGCCTACCTTAACCGACGCGAGCTGCGCTGTGCTGAGTCCCAAGGCCTGGCTTATGGCATCCATATCGTACTGTACGCGCACAGAAGAATAGCTCGAACTGCTGTATGCCAATGTGGCATTGATCACTACCGTAGTGTCGTGCCGTACATAGTCGGTCGGGAATTCCCCGTAGGTGCGGTTAGCCCCATAGGGGTCTGAACCGGAGAACTTGACCGCGTATGGCCACTGCTCATCATCGGCTACATTGCCGTTCCACGAGTGAGTCCACCATTTCGTCGGGGCTCCCATCACGACAAACCATAGGTGGGTGCAACCTTCGGGAATGGTGATGCTTACCTCTCCCTCTGCATCGCGCCCGGTACTGCTATAGGTGCGTGTGCCGTCGGCCGAGTAGGCCACGAGTCCGTAGCGCCATCCGGCACGCTCGGGGTATATCGAGCGATAGCCTGTGGCACCTACAAGTCCTTTGAATGTGGCGGTCACCACTGTGCCGGCGACAGGGACTTTCAGTGGGTTGGCATTGTAACCATAGTTCTGGGGGCAATACTCGGGCGATACCACCCACCAGTTCTTCTCACTATTGAGGTGAGACTGCACGATGGCATCGGGAGCATCGGTCAGGCGCTGCTGTTCGCTGCCAATGAGTCCCTGCCCATATTTCTTCCACAAGTCAATGTCCATAGCTGCGATATGGGCATATCCTTCAAACTGCTCATCGGCAAAGGTCGAGTCGTTGAGGTCGAATATACGCATATAGGCCTGTATGGGATCTTCGGGATTGACGGACTCACGCCACACCCGGCCTATGGTGTTGAGTCCATGCTTCTGGCACCACCAGTCTTGATAATAGCAATTGTTGTATCGGGCATCTTCGTGGATGATGTTGAGGTGATGCATGTCTTGATTGTTGTTCCAATTGGTGGCAAACTGCTTGTCGGGGTATACCTTATGAGCTTGCCAGTTGGCGCAGTCTTCCCACCACTCATTACCGCTGGAGTTCTCGCCCAACACGTAGTTCAGTCCGTGGTTCATACCCAGATCGGCACTGACGAGGTACTGGAACGTGTGTCCTATCTCATGCGCCACGGTGACATTGTCGCTGGCTGCCCATGCATTGCAATGGAAGAGGCCGACCTTCTGCGATTTTGCGGTCTTCGTAGTGCCCGTCCCTGCAGTCCATACGGTACCGTCGACACCGCTTCCATCGGCACGCCAGTCAGACTGGTTTACGACGAACATCTCTATCTTCACCTTGTCTGTCGTCGATTTTCCCGGCACAAGGAAACCAAGGTCGCCCACATACACATCCCATATCTTCTCGGCATTGCGTAGCAGTGTGTTTACATTACATACGGAGTTCGAGGCCCCTCCTGTGAGGTTACCGTTGCTCTGCTTCTTCAGCCCTTTGGCCCAGAATACCACGAAATGCTCGCTTTCGGCACTGCGCTGGAAGCAGTAAGTGGAGTTCTCGTCGGTGAAGTCGTTTGAAGCATATGTAGAGGGTTTCACAAGATAGCGTTCCAACTCGTCGAAACGATATTTCCCGTTAGTGCGATAACTTTTCGAACGAGCAGTCGTACGGTCTGCTCCCGCGTGGTATTTATATAGTTTATAGGTCGAGGAGAGAAACTCTATTGAGTCGATGTTGGTGAGATCGATGATTTCGTTTTCCACGAAGCGGTCGTCAAACTGCACCCACATGGTGTCGGGTTTCTCTTGTGCGAAGGCATTATAGCATAGTGCTATGCTTAGGGCAAGCAGTATATTTCTCATGGTATTATTTCTTTAAGATTTTCAATGACGTTTCTCCTGCAGTGATGATGTAGGCCCCTTGGGGGAGTGGGCTCAGGTCGACAACGGTTTTGTCGCCAACCCATCGGGGATATACATTCATCTCGTTGCCGCCAGACGAATACACCTTAACCACAAGGGGTTTGTCGGTGTCGAATATCACCATATTGTCATTATATTCGGCCATCGTGCTGTTTATGGTATGTTCGATGCCATTAGGGTCATCAGTGGCCGATATATAGAAGTTCTTTATTCCGCTGAACTCATAGATATCGGTATCGACTTTGATTTTTCCGTCGACAAACCGTATCATCGGATTGGTATCTTCACCGAGAAGATAGTATACCAATGCTCCGTTCTCCAAGGTAAGCACTAAACTTTTGGCCGGCAATGCGCCCACAGCCAGCGACAAGGATATGGCGAAGGCAATAGTTCTTCCTTTCATTTTCGATGTCAAGATTGAATGGTATAAATGTGTGTCTGCAAAAATATCCAAATCTTTCGAAATGAACAAATTTTCTCCTCCCCTATTACCTTCCGGGCTACAAGATTTGAATTTGTCGCTGTATCCACGTCCCCAGCAAAATCAGTACGTCAGAAGATATTGGAGATTTTATCTGTCTATATTCTTCAGGAGTTCCAGTTTCGCAAGGTAACAATATATGATTTAGCCCAGGAAAAATATGTGATTCCACCAACGGATTATGGGACAAACACCTCAGGGCATTGTTCGAGTGTATCTGGGCATTAACCATAATATCCTTTTCTGCATTTATAAGTAGCACGGGAACCTCTATTTTTGACAAATACTCTGCTGGGTTATAACGTATATGGAATCTATACCAAGGAGAGGTCGCGGTCATTGTATACATATAGATACTAAAGCGTATATGGGCATTCGTGGTATCTGTCCTCCAGTGATTGTAAGCCTCCATCAGTTTCTCGTCCAAATTGTCAGAATCAGCATAATGAAAGGCTGTGTGAAACATCTTTTCATTAATTTCATTGTAAAGCATTTTATCCTCTTCGGACATGGGATAAGTATCGATTAGGTCACGATTCTGACAAATGAGAGCATTCAAGCCATCGAGCATCAATCCTGATAGGCTAACCATGAATGCAACATCAGGAGATTGCGAGGTGGCGATGGATACGGCAGCACCTCCTTCGCTATGCCCTATGAGACCAATCTTTTTGGGGTCTATATCAGTACGAGACTTTAGGTATTCGACCGCAGCGAGTGCGTCAAGAGCAAAATCATAGGTTGTTGCAGCATCGTAACATCCAGTGCTTCCTCCAACCCCACGGTCATCACTGCGCAATACTGCAATACCTTGCGATACCAAATAGTCTGATATCTCTTTGAAAAGCAAATGACCTGCTATATTGCAGTCACGGTCTTGCTTTCCCGTTCCAGAGACGAGAACTACTACAGGATGCCTTTCCTGTCCATTTGTGGGAATAGCCAATGTTGCGGATAGACGGACAGTATCGCACGAGACATAGACAATGGTCGAGTCTTCAATAAAAGGATGTTTTTCCTGTCCCCAACAGGTCAACGAATAACCTGCAACAATCACAAAGGCAAGCACCTTTAGACAAGTTTCCCTACTCATTTTTCGTTTTTCAGATATTCAATGATATAGGATATCTCATCTGCCATACCGACAGGACTCCCCTTATAGCCAGACCCCATCCAGCGGATGTGCCCTCTGCCATCAACAATGACTTTCAAAGGTATCCCCGATGTATGAAGGGCAGCACACATCGTTTTGTATAATTTATTCTGACTCTTGAGTTCACCTTCGTCAAATAAGACATTGAGGGAGTACCCTTTTGAATGAATAAATTCCTCAGCTTTCTTACGGTAGTCCGCTGTATTTTCCTCCGTGTCTACAAAATAAAACTCTACATCGGAGTCATCAGCCCAACGGTCTACGAGCATCTGTCCGCCAGCCATAGAAGCCTTACACGGAGCACACCAGGTAGCCCAAAAATCCAAAAAGAGTATCTTACCCTCTTTCTTGTTTAGTTCCGTTATTCCTCCTTCCATATTCTCAAGCGCACAGAGTTCTATGGGGATGTCAATGAGCTGAGATATGGCCTTTTCGCGTTCTTGCGCAATCTTCTCTGCGCTCTTCAACGAATATAGGTAATCTTCAAACCCCTCATAACTTCCCGAGTTCTTTCGATAGTCTTCACGCAACAAATCCAGCATCTGTTGTGTAGTGGCATCGGTCGACACACATTTCTTTATGTATGGGATAACTTCCTCATCACGCCCCAGGTTCTGTAACAAAGCGACATAGATATTTGCATATTCAGCCTTGTCTGCATACAATGGATACACCATCTCCATGTACTTCATAGCTTCATCTGCTCTTTCCAAAGCATCTAGCACTCGAGCATGCGCATACAATGCCATTGCACGGATCTTCACAACGTGTTTCTCCCACTCATTAGGCGAGTATACCAACATAGAGTACTCATCCCTCGGACGGGTTAACATCTCGTTTACAATCAGTTCAGAAAGCGGAAGAGCCTTTTCTGCAGAGATTTGTCCATTGGTAAAGGGTATCTCCACTACATGCCAATGAGTTGATACCAACTCATCGAAAGGAATGTCATGAATATATTTATAGACATTACTGTAATCATCGGCACGCATAATGCGGTCATAGTTGACTGCACGGAAGATTTTAGAATAGAACAAATCCGACACAAAGGAACGTGCATTTCTGAAATTTTCTGTAGGGAATCGCTTGAGGAAAGCTTCAAACTCCACTTGTGCCAACGCTGCTATGGAATCATCCGGTTCGCGGGTTTTGACACTTCCAAAAAGGTTCTGTATTCGAAGCAATTCTTCATCTCTCGCCATTATCCCATCGGGATAGAGCGCTTTTGTGCGTTCTTTTATCTGTCTCGCCAACGTCGTGTCAGACAATGTCCGCTGGGCTATATCATACATGTCACTCCATTGCTGGTCTGTAAGAGAGAGGCTGTCGTTGGCCAAGAAGAACAGGATACTCTCTTTTAGCTGTTGGTTCTTTTCACCAGGCTTTACTCTACCTAATGTATTCACCAAATAACGCAGTTGGTGGAGTTGTGCTTGGGGAAATTGTTGTAACTCATTATTGAGCCACATCAGCTGCACCTCTCCTGCAATGGGCTGTGCCCCTTCTGCTTCCATCATTCCAGGTAAGTTCAGTCCAGAGTTTGGCGTGCGAAGCATGGCCCACCCTAATCGTGAACCCTCCTTGTTCTGTTTGTTCTTGTCCAAAACGAACGTGGCATAGGTGGCAGGCCAACCCCAATCGGCCTTTTCTTCAGTATAGAATTTACTACATAATAATACTGCATCTTCAGGAACCTCGAACGTTGCAGTCCATCGGCCTCCCCTTTTCTTAAGATCCAAATCCGTCGCTTCCCACCAATAGTTGCGCATTATGTACAACACACCTTTCACCTTCTTTTCGTTTTCAAGAACTGTGCCTGCAGGGTTGTAAACGACCTTCTGTTTAGCTGCTCCCTCAATGACATATTGAGGTTCATATTGCACACCACTCGGAATGTCCTTTTTTGAACAAGATACAATCATCAGACATCCGATGACTAAAGTACTTAAGATAAAGATTCTTTTCATAATTATTTGTTTTTAAGATTCAGTTATTCTAAGGTATCCCCACGTCCTTGGGGTTTCACGCACATATCTACAACCCTTCCGAATCCACCAAAGACATTGTATGGTGCCTTCAGATTTCCGTTGGCATCACTTCTGTTGTTTAGTCGCAACGTCGTTCTGTTAATCGGAAATTCATAGATTTTACCTTCCTTCCCATTCCATGTAGCGACATACAGCAATGTGCCACTAATATCACTTAAATTAGGAGTATAATACTCCACATTGTATATGCAGAAATCCGTAATCTCTTCATCCTCAGGGAATGGCTCGTTTATCAGGATTCCCCTTTTGGCGCTGAAGTCATAGGAATAGATATTCTTGGATGAAGCATACAGCATTGTGTTTGCGGCATAGCGCCCACATTCAAAGAATTTTGCATCGTCTCCCTCCGTTGCTGCCGAGAAATCATATTTGGCTGCAGCTTGCTTGTATACTTGCGGATTAATGACCTCTTCCCCATTCTCTGTTACCGTGCTGGCAACGTTAAATCTCATGCGATAGAGATGACGCTTCGACCCATCGGTGAATACGGCATAGGCCAAGGCTCCGTAGTTCTTTCCCATCCACACCATGTCCATCCCGATGTTGTTCACGTCAAAATACTTGGTTTTATTCTCCTCGTCCTGTTCGTTGAAGGCAAAGAGGATGGGCTCCACATCATAACTTTCTGCAACTTTCACGAAGCGTTTCCCTATCTCATCATATAGGATGGCCGAATACCCTGTTTGCGAGCCGAACAGATCTGGTTGGTACACATAAGGGGCAAAACGCATCTCTCCCGTCAAGCTGGCATTGGGTTTTAGTGCTCTTGAGAATTGATATCCATACGACATCGTTGCCTGTTGGTTAAGGACATGCGCCTGTCCATCGTTCAGCATTACCGTCATATGCGTATTGCTGACCGAGCGAACCATTGCTGTTATGTCTATTTTATCAGGAGCCACCATAAACAGGTCCCCGTCTGCATGTTCCAAAGAGAAGTCCGAAGAATTTATACGCACCACCTGCTTATCGGTCCATACGTAAAGGTTCTTCACCTGTGGCTCATAACTGCTCTTTGTCACCAAAGAGAAACTTACCCCCCTTGGCTCTCCATCCAATGGCTCTCCATGGTTATTTATGGCATAGACATTTGATATATGTCGGTTGCTTGCAAATGAGGGCTCGGCATAGGTCGAAGCGAGATAGTCCAAACGACATGTCCCATTATCATCCTGTAGCACCATCAGCCCCGAAAGGACACTCGGTAGGACACTTACATAGTACTTGAATCTATAACTTGCCCCAGTACTCTTCTCCGTCACCGTCAGCACCACGGCATAGTCGGTCGTGCTTGCTGGGCGAGTTATCTGTGCCCTAAGGTTCTTCTCTGTGCCAAGGACTATGGACTGTGTCTCTGTGTTAGCCCAATCATCCAGATAGATTTCCCATTTATAAGCCATATCGTCATCGGCCAGTTGCTGCTGCGAGAAACCGAATTGCGGTTCTATACGCAAGGTGTCATAGCGGTCAATGACATAACGGGACCCCTCAACGGGAGCATTCAAAAAGACCTCATTTAATTTCACATAGTCATAATTCCCCTTATCCTCATAGCATGACACCAAGAAGAGGGTGAGGCCGATAAGCAGAACGGGGAAATGGTTTTTATCTTTTATCATGATGTAAGCCTTAAGTTTCAGGTGAATAATGAATTTCTACTTTCTCCTCGGCCTTATCATCCACATAGATAGGAGCGTGCGTTTTTCGATATTCG
This sequence comes from Bacteroidaceae bacterium, assembly GCA_017517925.1. Lineage (GTDB taxonomy): Bacteria > Bacteroidota > Bacteroidia > Bacteroidales > Bacteroidaceae > UBA1189. Next base: position 56,302 of record JAFWXS010000047.1, read on the forward strand.
GCATAGTGCTCATTCAGTTGGGATGCAAACAACTGCAACTGAGCCGAGGTATAGAGGCCTGGTTCACTACCGTTGCTGAACCGGTCGGCTTGTGGCCAATCGGTAAGCCCGAGAACATCTATGGCAAACTGATACTTGCTATTGCTATACACACCAAAATAGTAGGGCCAGTGTGCGGGTCTCATCAAGATGTCACCCCACGAGAGACGGAAATGTATCGCATCGGCATTTCCTGCTGCCAGTTCTCCACCATTGGTTATCTCCAGATAAAGGCTCACGCTTTGTACCTTGGTGTCTTCCGTACGCTTAATGAGTATCGGCAAGTAGCCTTTATACTCATGGGCAGGGATTACTCCATTTAGAATCTCATAGTGCGTAGGACTCACCGCTGTCGTACTATCGGGAACGGCTATCGCACAGAATGTGCGATCATGGTCGGCAAGGCGTCCCATAAGCCAAGTTTCAATGTATATGGTATCTTCCATCAACATAGAGGGCTGAAGCGCAAACGAATAATTCTTCTCCCATACGTTCTTCTCTACGGACAATACTTCTTCCGTTTCATGAAAGTATACACGATCGTCCAATGCGTATACCAACCTCTCGTTCTCCTCGCATGCCATGAATATACTTAGCGCGCAAGCAATGCAGATGGTATATATACCTTTTAATCCTCGTTGTTTCATAGTGTCCTTATTATTTCTCGTTTTCTCTTTCACCGAACTCGACCTCGTCATCGGGCAATGGGAAGGTATAGTTGGGGGCTACATAAGTCGTGCTGATAGAACTACCCACAGCAGTTTCTATAGGGATGCGTTCGTAGTTCAATCTCTTGTAATAGTAATATATCTGACCTTCACATACGAATTCTTTCAGGTACTCCTTGCGTATTTCCTCGTAAGCCTCCTCCTTTGTTAAATTCAGCGGTAGGTCGTCGATTAGGTTTCTATGACTGCGCACAGTATTCAGATGACGGATACAAGATTCAATGTTTTGGTTGGCAACCAATTCACACTCTGCAGCAATGTAATATGCTTCTGAAAGTCTCATCAAGGGAATTCGATGCATATATCTCGTGTTCCCGCTCATAGGTTGCATATATTTCGTGTTGTATCTCTTTCCGTCCAGTTCCTTGTTTTGGTAGGCATAGCGATAGTCTCCGAAATATCCCGTATTGAAAAGTTCATAGATGGCATGGTAACTTGTTTCATTCATGATGAGCGACATCTGATTACTTGATGTGAAATAAGACGAATATCTCGTTCTCAAGTCACTGTCATAGAGCGCAAACACCAATTCCTCGGCAAAGATTCGATTACGCTGTTCATCTTCTGCCACATTTATCTCCTCGTCGGGGGTCCAATAGAAAGTGCCCTGTTGTATTACAGATTCTGCAGCAACCAATGCCTCATCGTGCAATCCCATATAGAGATATATTCGAGCCTGCAACAGTTTGACCCCATAATAGTTCAACTTGAAGGTACGATCCCTCTCATAGTTGACATCGGCATTTTCAACCTCCTTCTCCGTAGAGGTGTTGCCTTCACCGACAATCACCGGATCTCGCGAGAGTTCATGCTCTGCCACAGCCAGATCTTCGAGGCATAAGCCAAGAGCCTCCTCCACAGTGCTGAGTGGGGTGACATCGGCCGTGACACTCTTCATGTATGGGATGCATTTGTCATTCTTGTCCTTGGCATAAGATGCTCCCCACAATTTGGTGAGGTCAAAATGCAAGAATGCTCTCAAGGCATATGCTTCACCACGAATAAGATGATAGTTGCGTCCTGTGAATATTGTGCTATCAGCCTCGTCAATGTGCACAATCAACTCATTGTCATTGCTTAAAGCCGTGTAGGCCTTACTCCAGATTGAGTTTATGCGCTGTTCACATTCAGCATTCTCATAATCAAATGCTGCATCGTACTTATAGGTGTTATTCGTTGCCATTCCGGTATAGTACTGCCCCATGGCGTCCAGCATACCGAAGGTGAGTTCCTTGCCATAGAGGGACTCATCAGTCAGCAAGAGATATACTCCCGTCAGTGCATCCTTATACCCTTGTTCCGTACTGAAGTTGTCATCAGACTTGATTTGTGTTTTAGGGCTCACGTCAAGCCAATCTTCGCATCCTGTCAAGCAGAGCGATACGAGCAGCAAGCCATAGGATAAGATATTCTTCTTGATGTTCTGCATAGTTGTCATTCCTAAATGTTATCAAAATCTTGCCGAGAGTGTGAATGAGAACTGTCTCGCTCTGGGGTAGGAGGTACCCCACTCTTTCTTTACGGTAGAGAGCCTGCCAATATCATTCATAGTAGCACTCAATTTAAGGTAGTTGAGCGGACTCTTCTGAATCAACGGGAACGAGGAAAAATCATATCCTACAGAGATTACAGAAAAAGCCAGTTCATTAAAGTCCTCGACAAATCTACTGGTCGGTTTGGTCGTGCTTGTATCCTTGATTGATTTGTACTTGGCAACCTGTCCAGGTGTGTTCCAACGTTCGGTCAACACACGGCGGTCAACGTTCCAATTGTTTACATCCACGTTCTCCACCTTTTCTACCAAAGTCGAATTATATGTCTGTCCACCGAATTTGTAGGCAAATGAGATATTCGCATCCAAGTTGCCCCAGCGTGCCGAACTTCCGAAGTTCCCTTGGAATGTGGGTTGTGCATCACCACACACAACTTGGTCGGCACTGTTCCATTCAAAGGTCGTTGTTCCATCTTTCTTGATAAAGACCTCCTTACCCGTGGTCGGGTCTATGCCTGCCGAGCGTACGGCCCAGATGGCGGTCATGCTTTGTCCCTCCTCATAGCGGGTAGACACTTTGCGCTGGACACTCTTTTGCTCCTCCGTTCCTGCGTAATCATCCTTGATGGCATCCTGTTCTTCATTGTATGCCCTCAATGCATTGGATATCTTTGAAATTTTATTGGTGTTGTGCGATATGTTCCAGAAGAGGTTTACTGTAGTCCTGCTTGCAGGAAGTGTGAGCAAGCGATAGTTCAATGAAAGTTCAAAACCCTTATTGAGCGTTTCGCCCAAATTCTCTTTGTAGGAGCTGAATCCTGAAGATGGGGCAAGGGTAACGTCGGTCAATAGATTCTCGGTCAGGTTGTTGTAATACTCAAATCGTCCAGACAGGTACTTCATGATGGTGATGTCAAACCCTACGCTCTTTTCCAATTGGTATTGCCATCTCAGGTTGGGATTGGCCAATGCCATCTGTATCACTCCCATATCACCATTGTAGGTCTTATCGGTGATATAGCTATATGTTGAAAGAGCCTGATAGGAGTTGAAGTTCTGCGAGCCGGTGCGTCCTACCGAGCCACGTATCTTTAGGTAGGTCACGACCTGTTGTTTCTTGAACCATTCTTCGTGATGCAAGTTCCATCCTGTACCCACCGACCAGAAATGTCCCCATTTGTTGTGGCTACCAAATTGCGATGAAGCATTCAGGCGATAAGATACATCGGCCAGATATCGGTCGTCATAAGAGTAGTTGACCGCACCGATGACACCGACGCTACGTACCGTGCTCTCAGAGCCACTGGGCTTGGAGCCGGTTTCATACCCATTACCGAAGGAGATAAAGTCCATCCGGTCGCTCGGGAAGCCAATCGCGGTAAACGTCTGGTTGTTGCTGGTCGACTCCTCAATCGAGTATTGCGCGTTGCTGAACAATTGGTGCTTCTTCAATTGAAGGTTATAGTTGATACCCACGTCGGCACTCATCTGGAGCATCTCTCCATGTCCTTGTGTATAGGAACCTCTTTTCAGATACTCCTCCGATGAGGGCAAGATGCTGGCATACTTGGTACTCGTTGCCGGCACAAATACGTCGCTACCCTCTTTTCTCTTGTTTATACCTAAGCGTGCAGTCAGTTTTAATTGCTTCAACACGTTCCATTCCGTATAGAAGTTTTCGGTAATCAGCGTATACTTTGATTGGTTCTTGCTATTCAGTCCGGCATCGTACAATGGGTTGTAAGTACCGTTGCTATATTGTTTGATGAGTTGTCCATTGGCATCGTAAATGCGCCAATAGGGGTTCATACGTGAATGCTGGGAGAAGTCTCCATAGGGTGAGTTGTTGGCAACATTGTCATCGACGGTCAGTTGGCTGCGAAAGATGAAGTCCTTGACACGGTATGACAGGGTGATGTTTCCACTTATCGTTTGTCTTTCACTCCCTTTCATTACTCCTTGTACATTGTTATATGACATGTTTGCCGAATACAGCATGGCTCCATCGCCACCGTCCACCATCAGGGAATGCTTCTGCCCCAATCCTAAGTGCAAAGGTTGCGACATCCAGTAACTGTCCACTCCCCGAGCCACTTCATTGAACAGTTCATAGTAGGCTGCCGTCAAGTTGGATTGGTCGTAAGCATTGGCGGTGTTGGTATATTTCCCTGCCAACACCTCTGCCTGTAGTTTTTCCGAGGCATTACACAGGTTATAACTATTCAGGTCGGGCACGGTAAGATCCATGCTGGCATTGTATGACACCCGCAGACTTCCCGACTTGGGTTGCACGGTTTCGACCACAACAACTCCATTGGCCGCCTTCGAGCCATATATCGCTTTCGCGGCAGCGTCCTTGAGTATGGTGATGCTGGCAATCAGATTCATGTCCATGTCTACAATCTTCTCGAGCGAGGTCTCAAATCCGTTCAAGATGAATAGAGGTTGGTTGGGAGCAGTCTCATAGTCTCCACGAAGGTCTATGCTGCTTTGGCCACGGATCTGTATGTCAGGCATGGTGTTGGGGTCGCTACCCAACTCTGCACTTTCATTGATAATGAATGAGGGGTCTAAGTTCTTAAGGCTCTGAATGGCATTCATGCTTCCGTTGAGGCGCAGTTGGTCGCCACTATAGGTTGTGGCTGCGCCCGTGAAGGTTTCGCTCCTTCGCATAAACATACCATTGCCGATGACCTCGACATTGTTCAGCTGCACGGCGTCTTCCTTCAATGCTACGTTTATCACTTTGGACTTACCTATTTTCACCTCTTGCGATGTCATTCCCACGAAACTATATACCAGAATCGCATCCTTGGCGTCAGGTATCGTTATCGCATAGTGGCCATCCATATCCGACACACAAGCTACCGAAGTGTTCCCTTTCATTACGACATTGGCTCCAGGCAGCACCTCACCTTTTGTGTCGGTAATCTTTCCTGTGACGACGATACTGGTCTGTGCCCACACCGCTTCGGTGAAGAGCAAGAGCAATAGGAGTATTTTCCAAAGTTTCCGATTCATAAGCAATCGTTTTTTATCAAGAAGGGCCACACCAAGATGTGGCAGAACAATAAGAAAAAGTATAGGGAGCATCCTCCAACCCTTATCCTCTTTTATGGCAAGGGGTGGTGAAGAATGCTCCCCATGTGAGTTTTGTCTAATGGATTACTTCATCACTTTCTTCACCATGCCACCCTGCTTGATGATATAAATCTGGGGTGTAGCATCTGTGGTGTAGATACGCTGGCCTGCAAGGTTGTACATCTCTACCTCTTCATTGTTGTCGGCATCAACCATATCCACAGAGGAAGCCTTCTGTGCCAAGTCATAGATGTTAACCTCCACTACGTTAGAGGGAGCCGACTCGCCTGTTGCATAAACCGCACAGATCCAAACCTTACAATCAGGACCTGATCCCAAGCTTACATTCTGATAGGTGTCAGGGTCATATTCTGTATTCTCAAAGTTGGTCCACCAGAATCCCTGCTTGGTTTCCCATGCATTCACATTGTTGTAGACACCGGTCTTCTCCTCAGCAGTGAGGCCGTAGGTATAGCCTGTGCTTGCATTGTATGAACTTCCAAAGTCAACATATACCTTATACTCGGTAATGTCCGAAGCCTCGGCGGGAACATCCCACTTCATGTTCAACTCATAGTATGTGCTTACATATCCGTTATTATCATAATCAACCTTCTTGGCACCCAGTATCTGGAAGTTCTGCATGGGGAGGTTACCCTCGTCCTTCACGCTCACTACAGTAAAATCAGAGATGTTCTTCTTCTCGCCATTTACCACAGCAAGAACTGCCACCTGATGTTCACCGTCGAGGAGCATGGGAGTTGTGTATTCGGTTGTTTCTACCTCGACCACATTGTTGTCATACATTACTACATAGGTGGTAGCACCAGCTACGGCATCCCATGTCACCTTCACCAAGTTACCCTTGAGTGCCTCGGCCTTTACGTTGGCAGGAATCAATGATGCGTCCAATGTTGCATATACATATCTCCACTCCTTTTCAGTCACGCCATAGCGAGAGCTTGCCCATTCTGTTTTGGTCTTTGTCATGCCGTTCTCATAGGTATATGTGGTCTTACCTTGCAGTGTTGACCACTCCTGACCCTCACCCAAGTTAGGATTATAGTAGGCCTGTGTCATCTCAATCAAATAGCTATTCGCGTCGTAAGTATAGAACTCACCAAGACCCTTTGAATCGAACTCGCCTGTAGAATAGTTCTTATTCATCTGAATCCTTGACACGAGTTGTTTGTTCTCATTGAAAGTAAGTTCGTAGTGCACCTCATAGGTAGCCTCTCCCTCTGCATTAGTGTTCTTCATCACCTTGTAATGGCCATTCTCGAATTCCTCAAAAAGTTGACCGCCTGTCGATGTCACCTCACCAGCCTGATCAAGGTATTGTAATGTAATCTCTGTGTTGTTGCCTTGGGTATCATACTTGTAAGTGGCAATCTGAGACTTGTAGAAAACACCGCTTGTATTCCATGTCTCTTTGGTGGCTACAGTACCGTTTTCGTTATAGGTGTAGCGATAATGGCCATAGGCACTGATTTCAATAGCCATCTTGTTGTTACTATCATAGTAATAGCAGTTAGAAGTCTCATACACCGGCTCCTCCAGTTTTTCTCCTGTAGTAGCATCGAGTGTGTTGTAGCCCTTCTGCTCCACAAGATACTGAGCCGAAAGACTTGTTGCAGCCATTACGGCAGCGAAAAGAAGTAAAGTTTTCTTCATAATGTAAATGTTTTTGTTAGTAAAGTTAGTAAATAGTGGTTATATATAATATAATATCTTCAAGCATTGAATCAAATAGACACAACGGAAGTTGTGCAAAGGGAATCATGAACTTTTTAGTTCATCAACTGTTGTAGGTTTGTATTGCAGAGTAGCTTGAATGGTGTTTTATAGTGTCCGCCGATGCCCAATACGGAGATATTATCGTGCTATATTCTTCCATTATACATAACAAAAAAGCGGGGCACCCCACTTGCTGCTTATCCCGCGTCCAAGGCTCTCGCATTGCCTAAACCAGTCTGGATAAGCAACACAGAAGCCCACGCCGATATGTATAATATACCACACTCCACATCCGTGGAGATTCTCAGTGGCAATTAACACATCACGTAGACATCTACCGTTGCTCTGCTTTGACTGGTTTCTTAGAATTTGCGAGATTCTGGATCGCCAAAGACAAAACGTCAAGTAAACGTCTTTCTCATTATGTATACCGCCCACCCTCGAAGCCCGTCGGGATGAACGATGTGGCAAAAGTAATGCAATTTGAAGAAAAAACAAATGAAAATATCGTTTTTTTTTGGCAGAGCGTACAAAGTGCCTACAAGTCTCTTCCATTAAGTCAAACAAAAGAGGCTCATCTCGCGATGAACCTCTCTTGCTCTTCGTCTTGGACTTGAACCAAGGACCCTCTGATTAACAGTCAGATGCTCTAACCGACTGAGCTAACGAAGAATATTCTAACCCTTAAATCTTGCTCTTCGTCTTGGACTTGAACCAAGGACCCTCTGATTAACAGTCAGATGCTCTAACCGACTGAGCTAACGAAGAATATTTGCGCAAAAAAGTAGTTTTGTCGGTTTTATTTCACTTTTTTGCTTGCGACTGAAAGAAAAAACGATTTTTTCTCTCAATTGCGCTGCAAAAGTAATAGGATATTTTGAAATAAGCAATAACTTTGTGGAAAAATTTACAGAAAACGACAAATAACGCTACAAAAATGAAGAAAATTATAGGAATCGGCAATGCTTTGGTCGATGCGTTGGTCAGTTTGCCCAATGATGACTTGCTCCACACCTTTGGACTTCCAAAGGGTAGCATGACGCTTATCGGCGACGGGGAGCAGCAGCGTATACAGGAATGTTTCGTATCGCTCGATGTGCAACGTGCTACAGGCGGTTCGGCCGGCAACACGATGTTGGCATTGGCAAATCTTGGAGCGAAGCCCGGCTTTATCGGCGCTGTGGGTGACGATGCTACGGGACAGTTCTTCGCCACCAATTGCGAGCAATGTGGTATCGTCCCTTATCTGACAACCCTGCCTGTCCAGTCGGGAGTGGCCTACACCTTTATCTCTCCCGATGGGGAGCGCACCTTTGCCACCTATCTCGGCGCTGCTGCTATGATGGGTCCGGAGAGCCTCACTGCCGGAATGTTCGAGGGGTACGACTACCTCTACGTGGAGGGTTATCTGGTGCAGAATCATGCGCTTATCCTCCGTGCTGTGGAGCTGGCTAAGGAGATGGGGTTGAAGGTGTGCCTCGACCTCGCGAGCTACAATATCGTGGCAGCCGACCACGAGTTCTTCACCCGACTGGTGACCGACTATGTAGACATCGTCTTTGCCAATGAGGAGGAGGCACGTGCCTTCTCGGCTGCCGACCCTGCCACTGCGCTCGAGCACTTGCACTCATTGTGCGAGGTGGCGGTAGTGAAGCTGGGTGCTGCCGGCTCTACCGTCATGTGTGAGGGTGAGAAGGCATTTGCTCCTGCAATGAAGGTCGACAAGGTGGTTGACACCACAGCGGCCGGTGACTTCTATGCAGCCGGTGTCATGTATGGTCTGATGAATGGTTATACCTTGACCCAATGTGCTGAGATTGGCACTTTGCTCTCGGGTCACGTGATACAGACCGTGGGTACCCGCTTGCCCGAAGAGATATGGGGTAATATCAAATCTGAAATATCCAAAATAGTAGAACGATGAAGCATTTCCGTAAATCCGTGGTATGGTTGCTTGCCATACCGCTTGTATGTACTGCATTGGTGAGTTTCAAAGGAGATGATCGCAACTTCCTTATTTCAAAATATCTTGACATCTTCCACTCGGTATTCCGCGAGCTTGACATGATGTACGTTGACACCCTTGACGTGCCCGATGCCATAGAAACAGGTATTCACGCTATGCTTGCCGACCTCGACCCCTATACTGTATATTATCCCGAGGAGGATGACGATGACCTGAAGATGATGATTACGGGCAAGTATGCCGGTGTGGGAGCTGTTATCCGCTACCACAAGAAGCATGACCGCGTGGTCATCGTAGAACCCTACGAGGGTATGCCGGCTCTTGATGCAGGTCTTCGTGCCGGTGACATCTTGCTCTCCATCGACGGTGAGGACCTCAAGGGGCTACCTGTAGACGAGGTGAGCTCACGTTTGCGTGGCGAGCCGGGTACCACACTTTCGGTGCGCGCCAAACGCCAGGGCGTGGCCGACAGCATCATCGAGGTGAAACTTTCGCGTGCCAATATCGCCCTTCCCTCGGTACCATATTATACGATGTTTGCCGACAGAGTAGGCTACCTCATCCTCAACAGCTTCACCGAGAACTGTGCCCGTGAGGTACGTCTGGCACTCGTGGAGCTCAAGAACCGCGGTGCCCGTAGCTTCATCCTTGACCTGCGTGGCAATGGAGGAGGTTCATTGGCCGAGGCCGTGGACATCACCGGAATGTTTGTTCCCAAGGGTACTACCGTAGTCTCTACCAAGGGCAAGATTCCCCAGGCATCGCAGACCTATAAGACCCGTCGCGAGCCGCTCGATGAGAATATGCCGCTCGTCATCCTTGTCGACGGACAGAGCGCATCGGCCTCAGAGATTGTTGCTGGTGCCATACAGGACCGTGACCGCGGTGTCATCATGGGTACTCGCACCTTCGGTAAAGGCTTGGTGCAGTCGGTACGAGAACTTCCCTATAACGCTTCGCTCAAGATTACAACTTCAAAGTATTACACTCCCTCGGGGCGTTGCGTGCAGAAGATTGACTATTCGAAGAAGCGCTCGGCATCGGACAAGGAGGATAGCAAGGCCGACAGCGTGAAGGCTACGTTCTATACCCTATCGGGACGTCCCGTACACGAGAGCGGTGGCATAGCTCCCGATGTGGAGATTACCGCCAATCGCCTGCCCAACCTGCTGTTCTACTTGGCCAACAGTGATGTGCTGCTCGACTTCGCTACCGACTTCACACGTCGCCATGCCGCCATCGCTCCCATCGAGGAGTTTGAGGTAAGCGACAGTCTGTTCTTTGCATTCAAGGAGGCAGTCAAGGCATCGGACTTCACTTACGATCGCCAGAGCGAGAAGGCGCTGGCAGCACTCAAGGAGGTGGCCGAGTTTGAAGGTTACACCACCGATGCCGCTGCCGAGTTTGCCGCTCTGGAGAAGAAGCTCAGCCACGACGTTGACCGTGACTTCGATATTTTCAGGGATGACATCTGCCAGTTGCTTGCCGATGAACTCGCCACCCGCTACTACCATCAGCGTGACAGCATCATACAGAGCATCAAGAGTGATAGCACCATCCTGCGTGCCCGCACACTGCTAAAGGATGAGGCCGCCTATAAGAAGATACTTGTGCCTGAGAAGAAAAAAAATAAATTATGTAGATAATATGGAGTTAGAGGAGTTAGAGGAGTTAGAGGAGTTAGGGGGAGTTAGTCGCTCCGCTTATTGGGGAGATAAAGGCCATTGATCTTGTCCGCGCGAAAGAACTAATTTCCCTAACTCCTCTAACTCCCTAACTCCCTAACTCCCTAACTCCCCTAACTCCCCTAACTCCCCAAAAATAAGAACAGTATGCTTGTCAAAGTCTTCGGAGCCACCGTGCAGGGTGTCGATGCCACCGTAGTCACCATTGAGGTGAACACCTCGCGTGGCGTGAAGTTCTTCCTCGTGGGCCTTCCCGACGCGGCTGTCAAGGAGAGTCACGAGCGCATCCGTGCCGCCCTGCTCAACACCGGTCACAAGGTGCCTACATCGCAGATTACAGTGAATATGGCTCCTGCCGACATCCGCAAGGAGGGTTCGGCCTACGATCTCCCCATCGCCATCGGTATTCTGGCGGCGAGCGACATGATTGTCTCCGACAGGCTTTCCCGTTACCTCATCATGGGTGAGCTGGGACTCGACGGCAACCTCATGCCCATCAAGGGTGCTTTGCCTATAGCCATCAAAGCCCGCGAACTGGGCTACGAAGGATTCATCCTTCCTGCCCAGAATGCTCGCGAGGCAGCCGTGGTCAACAACCTCAACGTCTATGGCGTCGAAAACATCGTGCAGGTGATACGTTTCCTCAATGGTGAAGACACCCTGGCACCTACGGTCGTAGACACCCGTGGCGAGTTCTATGCCCATCAAGATGCTTTTGAGTTTGATTTCTCCGATGTCAAGGGACAGGAGAATGTGAAGCGTGCCTTCGAGGTAGCTGCTGCCGGCTCTCACAACATCATCCTCATCGGCCCTCCCGGTGCCGGCAAGTCGATGATGGCCAAGCGCCTGCCCTCCATCTTGCCTCCCCTCTCGCTCCACGAGAGCCTTGAGACCACCAAGATACATTCTGTAGCGGGCCGCTTGGGTAAGGACTCCTCGCTTGTGGCCGTGCGCCCCTTCCGTAGTCCACACCATACCATCTCCTCTGTAGCCTTGGTCGGTGGCGGTACCAATCCGCAGCCCGGTGAGATAAGCCTCGCCCACAACGGCGTGCTCTTCTGCGATGAGCTGCCCGAGTTCAACCGCAGTGTGCTCGAGATGCTGCGCCAGCCGCTCGAAGACCGTCATATCACCATTGCCCGCGCCAAGTACAGCATCGACTACCCCGCCAACTTCATGCTCGTAGCCTCGATGAACCCCTGCCCCTGTGGCTACTACAATCACCCCACCAAGCCCTGCGTGTGCAGCCCTTCGCAGGTGCAGAAATACCTTAATAAGATCAGCGGCCCCCTGCTCGACCGTATCGACATACAGGTAGAGATAGTGCCCGTCCCCTTCGACGATTTGGTGAAGGCTACCCCCTCGGAGAGCAGCACCACCATTCGCGAGCGTGTCATCCGTGCCCGCCAGATACAAGAGCAACGCTTTGCCCATGAGCCGGGTATCCACTGCAATGCGCAGATGACCCCACGCCTGTTGCAGAGGTACGTGCAGCTCGACGAGCGCGGGCGTGCCATGCTACAGAGCGCCATGGACCGCCTCAACCTCTCGGCACGTGCCTACGACCGCATCCTCAAGGTGGCCCGCACTATTGCCGACCTCGATGGCAGCGACACGGTGCAGACTGCCCACATTGCCGAAGCTATCGGTTACCGCAGCCTCGACCGCGAGAACTGGGGTATGTGATATATACGTAAGCCAAAGAGTGCAATTATATTAGGACTTAAATTTGACCAATTGAAATCAATTGTATACTTTTGCAATACTAACGGTTGACAGACCTTGATAGAAAGTTTACGATACTTATTTTATAATAATAGAACGAACAAACAGAGAAGTAGAATAATATACTAATAACAGACATATAAAGAACTTGAGCTTTATGCTTTGATTCTCTTAGCCGAAAACCGCCAATTTGAAGTCTCGAGAATAAGCAACGGAGTTCACGTCCTGTATGGGCGTGGATTGTTTGTGCTTATCTGAGACAAAGGTTACTTGGCGGTACCTCGGCTAAAGATAACTTAGCAAATAATTCCGCCCTTTATGATACACATAGGTCAACTCATCAAGACAGAACTCGAGCAACAGGAGCGTACACCTACCTGGCTTGCCAAGAAAATCAATTGCGACCGCACCAACATCTACCGTATATTCGACCGTGAAAGTATAGATACCGCACTGCTCTCGCGCATCTCTACAGCCCTGAACCGCAACTTCTTCGAAGAACTCTCACAAGAACAAATCGGCGCCTGTGACAAATCTGCAACTCTTTCGTGATATTTAATCACGAAAGGACTACAAACGCTATTATTGCATTTTGTTAACTTTGTCGCAGATTTAGTAACAATTTAATCCTTTCAAAAATGAGAACGTTTAGATTAATTGGAATGGTAGTAGTTGCCGTAATGATTGGCATGAGTTTTTCTGCTTGTGATGATGAAGAAGACGAACCCTTAGCACCGTCTATTGAAATGCCCGATGATAATGGTGGCAATAATGACAACAATAATAATGACGATGATGGTGGTGCAAGTTATCAAGAATGTCCTACCTGTGATGGATCAGGAGATTGCCCGGGTTCTCATTGTGATAGCGGTTATTGCTCCTCATGTGGTGGAGTAGGTTACGAATATGATGGTTATACAGGATTTAAAATGCCTTGTGCCTGGTGTGAAAGAGGAAAATGTCCTTCATGTAAAGGACGTAATGAGTGCCCTAAGTGTCATGGGAAAGGTTATATAAGATAACGTATTCTCGTTAAGAGGTAGTTCGCGTTATATTATTTATTAGTCCAGCACTTTCTGAACTGTAGTTCAGAAAGTGCTGGACTGCATTCAGGAGGCTATAGACTGAGCTTTCAAGGGAATGTCGAGAGCCTTGAAACACTTTGCCATCTTCTCCAAGGCATAGTCGACCTGCTCCTTGGTGTGTGTAGCCATCAGCGAGAAGCGGATGAGCGTGTCTGCCGGTGCACATGCCGGAGGCACCACGGGGTTGACGAAGATGCCCTCATCGAAGAGCATGCGGGTAACGAGGAAGGTCTTCTCCATATCCCTTACATAGAGGGGTATGATGGGTGTCGCGGTAGCTCCTATCTCGAAGCCCAAGGTACGGAAGCCGTCGAGGGCATAGCGGGTAATCTTCCACAAGCGTTCCTGACGCTCGGGTTCCTCCTGCATGATATGCAATGCCTCGAGGGCGGCTGCCGTGGCGGCAGGGGTGAGCGAGGCGCTGAAGATGTAGGAGCGGGAGTTGTGGCGCAGGTAGTTGATGGTGTCGCGGTCGGAGGCGATGAAACCGCCTATCGAGGCAAACGACTTGCTGAAGGTGCCCATGATGAGGTCTACATCGCCCGCCACACCGAAGTGGTGACAGGTGCCGCGACCTCCCTCGCCCAGCACACCGAAGCCGTGGGCCTCATCGACCATGATATTGGCATTGTACTTACGGGCCAGACGCACAATCTCGGGCAGGTTGGCGATGTCGCCCTCCAAGCAGATGACATCGTCGGTGACGATGAGTTTGACAGCACTGGAGTGGCAACGGGACAGCTCGCGTTCGAGGGAGGGCATATCGGCATGGCGATACTTGCGTGGGGTGGAGAAGGAGAGGCGGCGACCTTCGACGATGGAGGCGTGGTCGAGCTCATCACAGATGACATAATCTTCGCGCCCCGTGACACACGACACCACACCGAGGTTTACCTGAAAGCCGGTGGAGTAGACCATCACATCCTCCTTGCCCACCCATTGGGCCAGTTCGTGCTCGAGTTGCAGGTGAAGGTCGATGGTGCCGTTGAGGAAACGCGAGCCCGCACATCCCGTACCGTACTTGCGGGTGGCCTCGATGGAGGCGGCCATCACCCGAGGATGGTTGGTGAGCCCCAAGTAGGAGTTGGAGCCGAACATCAGCACCCGACGGCCGTTCATCATGACCTCGGTGTCCTGTTCGCTCTCTATACTGCGGAAGTAGGGGTATACGCCCCGTGCCTTGATTTGTTGTGGCAAGTCGTAGCGTGCCATACGTTTGCGTAGCAAGTTCATACCGAATCGCTTATAGTTTTTTGGTTATTGCAAAAATATTAGTCCATGAGTGCCAAGGGGGCACAGGAGGAATAACAAAAAAACTTGCGATTTGTTGGGAATCGCTAAAATACGCTGTTTACATCTTTAGGTAGAAGGCCTCTACCAGGCGCACATACTCGGGAGTGTACTGCCGCTGTGCATCGTGTATGCACAGTGTCTCGACGGTGTGTGCCGCTCCCTCGCGGCTGAAGGCCATAAGGATACGCTTGGGCTTGCCGCCCTCGACAGGTACGATTACCGTCTGGCGTGTAGCAAAGAGTCCGCAGCATGCTGCACTGACGGTCATATCGTGGGCACGGTCGTAGGGGATGACCACGGAGAGCTCGCCTTCGGGTGAGAGCAATCGGGCGGCACTGCGCGCCAGTTCGTCAAAGCTGAGCGTATCGGTGTGGCGGGCCATCGTACGTGCCACATCGGGGCTCTTCAGCGAGTTCTCGAAGAAGGGAGGGTTGCAGAGGATGGCGTCGAAGAGTTGAAAGTGGAAAGTTTTTCCACTTTCAACTTGCCTTGCGTCTGCCTGCACTACCTGTATACGACTTTCCCAAGGCGAGGCGGCAACATTCTCTGCTGCTTGCGCCACGGCATCGGCATCGAGGTCGATGGCAACGATGTCGGCCTGGCTGCGCTGGGCAGCCATGAGAGCAACGAGCCCTGTGCCTGTACCCATATCAAGAATGCGGCGGCAGTGCTCCACACGCGCCCATGCACCGAGCAGCACACCATCGGTACCCACCTTCATGGCACAGCGCTCTTGGCTGATGGCAAATTGCTTGAATGTAAATGCCGGTTTCAAAATGTTACTACAGCATTAAGGGAAGCACCGTCGGTTGATGCCGCGGGGCATACAAACACGTCGCAACCTGTAAGACGATACATCATACGCTTCGTATAGGGGAGCAGCCAATAGCCGATACGGGCACTCAGTATGCCCACTCCGGCACCGGCAAACACATCGGTAAACCAATGCTTATTGTTGTATACTCTCAAAGCCGCCACTGCCGTAGCCACTGTATAGGCTCCCGCAGCAAGCCAAGGATGCTCTTCGCCATATTCGATGCGCGCCAACTCGGCACCCATGAAAGCTGTGGCTACATGGCCCGAGGGAAAGGAATTGTTATCCGAACCATCGGGGCGGGGTGAATAAATCAGGTACTTGCAGCCGTAGCCTATAGCAAGAAGAGAGGCGAATGATACGCCCAACTCCAATGTCCTGTCCACATAGTTGTGCTTGGCCTCGGCACCCAAGAGACTGAATCCATAGACTGCGCCCATCGGCACAAAACGCAAATAATCGTCTACCTTCACGGAATGTCCGCCCGACCATGAAGACACACTCTCCTGCAAGTCGACCCGCCACGACTTTACTGGTTCAACAAAGCCTAAGGCTCCTGCACCCACCAAAGAAAAAGGAAGCACCATCTCCCCCAACTTGAAGTTGGACTTCACGGCCAGTGTGTCCGTAGACGTCTGAGCCGAGCAGGGGAGCATCAGCAGAACAGATAGGAGGGAGAGCAGAACATAACGCATAGTTATTTCTTCAAGAAGTACTTGTTGAGAATCTTGATGGGAAGCCACACCGAAAGGGCACTCACGGCTACTACAGACACAAGCACAAGGATAAGGTCGGTCACCTTGACACGCACAGGGTAGGCATTGACTACAAATTGCCCTTCCGTACCGAGCCCGATGAGCCCATACTCCTGCTGCAACAGACACAACACGATGCCCAGTACCAAACCGACCACTGCACCAAGCAGGGCAATCAGGTTGCCCTCATAGATGAAGATGCGTGAAATGAAGCCTTCGGTAGCACCGAGGCTGCGCAGGGTATCGGCATTGGACTGCTTGTCGAGGATGAGCATCGACACCGAGCTGATGATATTAAAGCAGGCTACCATGAGGATGAAGCAGAGGAAGAGATAGGTGACAAACTTCTCGATCTCCACCACCTTGAAGGTGGCGGCCTGCTGCTCGTAGCGGTCCTTCACGGTGAAGCCCTCGCCTACGATATGTTCGATGGCACGTTTCATCTGAGCGGTATTGGCCTTGGGCGACAACCCTATCTCGATGGCCGACACCGCAGCGTCGAGATCAAACAGGCGGCGGGCATAGTCCAACGAAGTCAATATATACGAGGAGGCATAGCGGGCATCGTTGATATTGAGCACGGTGCCCGGAGAGAATAGTATCTCGCGACGGAAGCTGGTCATCGGATTGGAGAGGTTGACCTTCACGCCCCGACGGGGAGCATACACCTCGATGGGGTCGAAAGGCTCTATACCCGTACCCAAGATGTACATCAGCTGTATGCCCATGATGCCATAGTCGGCAATCTCATCATAGAGTTTAAACTCGGGATTGCCATACAACAGTTCCTCGATATGGGTGAGCGACTGGAAGTCATCGTCCACTCCCTTGATGGTAACCATCGTCTGCTGGTCCTTGTACTTGGCCATGGCATTGTCCTCCAAGGTGAGGCTCACCACCTCCACTCCGGGGAGAGCACGGATGGCTGCAAGGGAAGCACTGTCGGGCTCAAAGTTCTTGCCCTTGACGGTCTCGACCTTCAGGTCGGGGTCAAAGTGGGTGAAGAAGCTGGAGATGAGGTCATGGAAACCATTGAACACAGAGAGTGTACACACCAAAGCCAGCGTAGCCAATGCCACACCACACACCGAGATGGCCGAGATGATGTTGATGGCGTTGTGCGACTTCTGTGAGAAGAGGTAACGACGGGCGATGTAGAGGGCGCAGTTCACGAGACTTTATTTCAATAACTCGTCAATGCGCTCCAAGTAGTCGAGCGAGTCGTCCACGAAGAACTTCAACTCGGGAATGATGCGCAGCTGATGGCGCAAGCGGCCGCCCAACTCATAGCGGATAGAGCGCATATTGGCGGTGAGGTTCTTTACGATCTCTGCACTGCGCTCCGAGGGGAACACGCTGATATGTGCACGGGCAATGCTGAGGTCGGGACTCACGCTCACCGAGGTCACCGATACAAGCACACCGCTCATCGACTTGGCTTGCAGAAGAAATATCTCACTCAGCTCCTTCTGAATGAGACGGGCAATTTTACTTTGTCTGGTTGATTCCATTTTATACAGACCCCCTCTGTCTTTCAGACATCTCCCCCTCTATGGGGAGAACCTCCAGACTGCCTTAGTTGGGGGCATGGCATTTAAATGATTTCTACTTTAGTCCCTCAATGCCTTTGTGCTCCCCATAGAGGGGGAGCTGTCCGTAGGGCTGAGGGGGTCCTCATTACTTCTTTCTTATCATCGTCAATCCGTCGCGGAGCGGCAATATCAGCTTCTCCACACGTTTGTCGGCAGCGACATAGGCATTGAACTCATTGATGGCTACCGTCTGTCGGTCGCCAAGGTAGGCACTATCTACCACATGACCGTCCCAGAGGGTGTTGTCGGCCAGGATAAGCGCACCGGGCGAGGTATGCTGCAATATCATCTCATAGTACTCCATGTACTGGCGCTTGTCACCATCCATGAATACCATGTCAAACACTTCGCCCAACCGGGGCACCTCCTCCAAGGCATTGCCGATGTGGAAGCACACCTTGTCGCCATAGGGCGAGCCCTCAATCCAGGGGCGGGTGAAGTCTTCCAACTCGTCGTCAATCTCGTAGGTATGCAGCAAGGCTCCTTCGCCCAATCCCTCGGCCATGCAGAGTGCCGAGTAGCCGGCAAAGGTACCAATCTCGAGCACACGGTGAGGGCGCACCATCTGTACCATCATCTTGAGCAGACGGCCCTGCAGGTGTCCCGAGGTCATGCGCGGATTGATGAGCTTCACATGGGTCTGCCGGTAGAGCGCCTTCAAGTAGTCGCTCTCCTCATCCATGTGATTCAATATGTATGCCTCTATCGCCTCGTTGTGCGTCATAGTGCCAATATCGCTTCGATTGCCAGACGGTAAGAGTCCATACCGAACCCACCGATTACCCCCACACAAGCACCCGTGATGAGTGAGGTATGGCGGTAGGTCTCGCGTTGGTATACATTGGAGATGTGCACCTCCACCACCGGCGTATTGATAGCCTTGATGGCATCGTGCAACGCCACTGAAGTGTGGGTGTAGGCTCCTGCATTGAAGACAATGCCGTCGTACGTGAAGCCCACCTCGTGCAGTTTGTTGATGAGTTCGCCCTCCACGTTCGACTGGTAATAGTCGAGCTGTACCTCGGGGAAGCGCTCCTGCAACGCAGCGAAGCTGCTCTCCATGGAGTCGTTGCCATAGATGCCCGGCTCGCGTTTGCCCAAGAGGTTCAGGTTGGGGCCGTTGAGAACTAAGATATGTTTCTTATTGTCTGTCATCGATATTTCCTTACTATTTCACAATCACCTTGCGGCTACCCACGATATAGAGCCCCGCAGGCAATCCTTCGAGTGACGTAGCATTGAAGCGTACACACTTGCCTGTAATACTATATATATTGGAAGGCCAAACGGACTCCTCCACATCGGGTGTCACTATTCCGTTCACGCCGTTCTTCACATCATCCAGTTCCATACCGCCATAGTAGTAGAGTCTGAAGTTATCGAAGACTGTCCAGAACATCGAGCCTCGGCTTTCACTGCGAATGCCCAACTTCAGTGCTTGTACCCTGCGGTTCTGCATGGTTACAACATTCTCATATAGTCCCATCTTGAAATATCGGCTTGCCGATAGCATGTCGTTAGGTATATAACGAACAGGGCTTCCGACGGATGATTCTGTACCACCCAACTTACTTTTCTGTGCCTCTGCAGCAATGTGCATCACTTTTTCTTCCTTAGTACCCAAGTAGGCTTCAGTTGTTATTATAGCAGTATTATTGAGATAAGCTTCATAAACATCTGCAGATGCACCCGGACGCTGGAACGCCTGTACACGGAGTTGGTATATCCCCTTAGGCAACTTTGCAGTGGTGGTCTGGTTGAAATCGAAAACCTTCTCATAGTACTCCATGCACGAATAGTTCAACGTAGGAGCGTCAGACCATCCCGAGGCATCGTCGATTGCTGCATTGGCTATCATGTAGGTGATGTCGAAGGGCTGGTTTACATCGGTAGGAGTTACATTGGGCAAGAACTCGAGGATAGCCGCCTTGGCCTCCTCCACACATGCTGCAATCTCCGTAGTCGTGAGCGTCTGCCCTTGCTTTTCTTCGAGCATATCCAGCACTGCCTTGAAGGCCGCATCAGTACCCTCCACCGCTTCTGTATGCGGCGTGTTCAAGAAGGTCTCCAAGCGCAGAGTCCACTCCTTCAATTCGTTCATAAAAGCGCCATTGGCAGCCTGTTCGAACCCATCCAGCTCATCTTCTGTGAGGAACACCCAACGCTGCGCATGTGCGCCATCAGTAAAGTCGAACGTAGCCGAAGTGACCTTGCCATCGGCAGCACTCAGACAGGGAGGATTGAGCGAATGTTGCGGCTTGACCAACCAATAACCACGCACCTTGACCTTCTTTGTTGTATTGCCCACAGTAACGTCAACGCGCGAACGCATCATGTGGAAGTTTGTATTGTCTGAGACGCTTGTTGCCGTAGCGCCTCCATGTGCCATATAGACTCCTGTAGACGCATTGCGCAACTGGTAATAGCAGTTCTTCGGGTTGAAGGTGACGTACCATGCCGCATTATCATCAGCCACAGCATCGTCGCTCGTCATAGCTTTCCATACCAACTTACCGTTTTCTATCATTAAATAAGAGGTATACAATCCGTACTCCTCGCTCTCGTTCTTGATATAATACTTCACCGTATCCTCCTGTTCAAACGTATAGGCAGGTGTGGCAAATCCGCCGGTAGGAGGCAAGCCATCTTCACCCAACGCCTGATAGATGAGGGCATTACCTATATACAGCATCGCAGATCCTGTATCTTCATGCGCACCGTTAACGCCATAGGGCCACATGTGTGTACCGTCACCGTTCAGCATGGCAGAGGTATTGTTCTCAAGGAAGCGCACGACCGCAGTGGCGCGTTCACCGAGCCAGTAGCCACGTCCACTCTCTGCACGCATAGGCGAGCTGCCGTTATTCCATATACTATGTGTACCCACGCCAATGGCATGGCCCAACTCGTGCAGGATGGTACCCGTACGCTGATACGAGGCATTGGGACCTACACGCATCCAGCCACCATAGCTGCAGTCGGCCGTAGGTGTACCCGAGCCATAGTGCACCGAGGTGTGCAAACCATTGATGCTGGTATAGGTATTCAGATAGTTTACTGCATCCTTCACCGCGGCATTGATACGTGCATTGGCTGCCTCATCGGCACCATTGTCATAGTCCCACGTGACATTGCCTTTGGGCAGAGTAATGACTTTCACCACATCACCATAGCCTACGGCATTGCTCTTGTTTATCGCATAGGCACGCACATAATATATAGTAGAAGGAGTAAGCCCCTCCATGAGATAAAACCGCGTATTGCTATGCGCATGATACTTGGTAGAGCGGTTATCCTCTATCGTAGGTTCAGGCGAAGTGCTCCAACAGAATCCCTGCTCCTGCACATTGCTGCCACTGACCGTACAACGGCCCAACGCCACGGTAGAACCTCGCGCCACATAACCATGTGTCGTCACTTTAGGAGCACTGGTCTGTGCCATAGCTGTCCCTATGCCTAACAGGAGGCACAGGGACAGAAGAAGCATTTGTTTGTTGATTGTCATATCAAAGGTGTTTTATTCAATGGTATTCATCTTTTTGTCCACAAGCATCACATCCTGCATCTGCAGGTCGAGAGTGCCGCTCTGGCGAGCCTTGAAGGTAATCTCCACGAGGTTACCCGAGCCGCTGAGCACGGCCTTGTTGCCGGTGTTCACGAAGGTGGGGTAGAGGGCCTTCTGACCATTCTTGTGCAGACGGTCGTAGGTAAGGTTCTCCATCTCCTTGGTGGCCGCAGTTGTAATGTTCACATAGGTGAGTTGAGTTGCATCGTAGGGGATGGCTACGCTCCATGCGTTCACCTCGTTGAGGCCTTCACCACGGATGATGACCTTCACCTCTTGGCCCTCGCGGATGGTCTTGGGAGCCACGAGTTCGAGCTTGCCGGCAAGTGTACCCATGCCGTAGGTCTTCACACCGCCACGTACTGCTACGCCAACGTTAGCGATGTCATAGGCATCGATGAGACCGTTCTTGTTGATGTCACCGCCGCTGATGTAGCCGTCAAAGTCAGAGTCGCCGGCACGCAAACCGGTGTAGTTCATATACGAAGTAAAGTCGTCCATATCTACACGACCATCGTGGTTGATGTCACCTTGGAGTATGGTCTCTGTGCCGGGCACTTTGAAGATGTACATTTCACGGCCTGAGCCAAAGTTACCGCGTGCTGAAGTGACATTCATCTTCAAGTAACGCGCAGGATCCTTCTCCTCGAAGATGAAGCTTTTCATGGTGCCGTCGGCTGCCCATGTGAAGGCTACAGGATCGCTCCATGCCTTGCGGTCGGTGCTATATGAGAGAGTTCCCTGCAAGATGGTGCCGTTACCGCCATCCTCGCGGGGGAGGTATTCGAGCTTGTCGAGTTCATTGATGCCACCGAGATCTATTTCCATGGTGAAGGGCACAGCGCCACCGGCCCACGAGGTATGCCACATGCTGGCCTCATCGTAGTCGAAGAACTTGGCGACGCCCTGTCCGGGTTGGTCATCACAGGTATTCTCGGCCTTGATGCCGGGGATAGCAAACTCAAGCGGGTTAGAGAGGGTCTGCACCTTGGCCTCAGCCCACTTTGACACGCCACCAGCATTCACAGCACGCAGGCGGAAGGTATACTCGGTCTCGGCCTTGAGGTCCTCGAAGCGGAGCTTGCTGTCGCGGATGGTAGAGTAGATCATCCCATCAAGTTCAATCTCATAGTAGTCGGCAGCAGCCTGCATCTCCCATGTGGGTGTGAGAGCATAGGGTTCTATATTCTCTTCAGTAAAGGTGATTACAGGGGTGGTGAGTGTGCCGGTCTTTTCAACCAAAGGATCAGCAACAGTAAACTGATAGCCTTCTACCGTTACCACAACACTATTTTGGGCAGTATTAGTTTCTGCAATCTTCACCTTCAGGCGGGGAGCTCCCTTGATGCTTACCTCAGCAGCGGCCGATCCGCGTGTAGAGAACTGGTTGAGTTCGGGCTCAGCCTCATAATAGTAGGCATTGTCGCTCATGATATACTCGGCTTCCGAGGTGGCGGCAACGAGTTCCACCTTGTTGCCACCTACCACAGCGTTCACGCTCTTGGGAGCAGCGTTCATATAGATGCGCATCTCGGTACGCTTTTCGGGTTCGAATCCTTCAAATGCTCCTGTTGTGGGCTCAACTGTTACCACAGCCTTGTTCTTCTTCACCTTGCTGCTCACCTTGGTCTCCACATACTCGCCCAAGAGGTAAGCCTGTGTACGGCCATCGTCGTCATACTCGGTGAAACTGCTCTCGCCATAGGGGTAGAGGTCATAGATGCGGATGGAGGGGTCAATCTCGTTCACATTATTATGCGGATGTGTGAGGGGCACAATAGCACCCGCCTTCACGAACAAAGGCTGCTTCCAGAGCGGAGCGTCATAGTTGTTGATAATGCGACCGCCCTTATAGTGCTCACCACTGAAGTAGTCAATCCACATGCCGTCGGGGAGGTAGATGCCGTTGCGGATGTCGTTACCCTCGGCATCGGCAGCCGTGTTCTGATAGATGGGCGCTACCAAGTACCAAGGACCAAACATGTACTGATATTGTGTAGCCTTACCCAAGGTGTAGGCATTCTCCGTGTCAAGGAACATGGCACGTACCATAGGCATGCCGAATACTGCCTCACGAGCGATGCTATAGGTGTAGGGGGTAAGCACTGACTTCCACTTCAGGTATGAGCGGTTGATAGAGGTTGCGGGCTCGCCCAAGGCGTGGGGATACTTCGCGTTGGAGCCCCAGCCGTCCATGTTGAGCAGCATGGGAGAGAAGGTCTTCCATTCGTAGTCACGCACGTTGACGGGCACGTTGTTACCGCCGAAGATACCGTCCATGTCAGATGACACATTGGGCTGTCCCGAGAGACCCGAACCTATGTATGTGGGTATATGGAAGCGGATGTACTCCCAATTGCCACCCGTCTGGTCACCACTCCAAAGTCCGGAGAAGCGCTGCGTGCCTGCCCAACCGTCGAGAGTGATGATGAAGGGGCGTGCATCGTTGCCGAACTCGGGCATCACCTTGGCCACATCGGCCACGCCATTGAGGCCGAACGAGTAGCCGGGACCTACCCAAGCCACATCGGTCTTGAGGATACGTACACCGGCGTCGCGCACCTCACGGATGATGTCGCGCTGAAGCAGAGCTTCTACACCCTCCTTCGGGTAGAGGCTTGACTGTGTCCAAAGGCCCAACTCCACACCATGCTGGCGGGCATATTCGCCAAACTGACGCAGGTTCTCGATGTTACCCTCAAGCGTACCGGTCTGTCCGTAACCGGCACCATATCCATCGTTGGGAAGAATCCATCCGAGAGGCATATCGTGAGCAGCATAGCGGTCAATCACAGCACGAGCCGAGAACTGGTAGCTACTATTGGTAGGCACACGCACCTCACCATTTCCTGATACTGAGGTCGACACCATAGATGTAGCCACGCCACCGACCTGTTCTCCATTGAGTGTTTCTCTGATTCCGCCATTGAACTTCTGGCTCTCCTTGTAGCGCTTGCCATCCTCGAAGAGCACACCGCCCTCGGCAGTCTCGGTCCAATAGTCACGGTTATACGCATTGAGGTGCCCCTCGTAGAAACCGAACTTGGGCAACAGTACGGGGTTACCCGTCAGCTGGTAGTAGTCGCCCAACAGAGGCACGGCACCCTCATCGACCATCACAAAGAGGTCGAGGTAGTCGCCATCGTGCTGCATGGTCACCAACCCGTTGCCTTGCGAGTTGAAATCATACTGTCCCTTCTTGAAGGTATACCACATCACGCCGTAGCCACCGGTAGACCAATAGTAGGGGGTGGGAGAGGTCACACCACCGTCGACCCAGTTGTTTGAGTTCACGATCTGTATCACCTTGCCGCGGTGCGAGAAGCGTCCGTTCTGCATGCCGCCGCCATAGAAATATTCCTTCTCATCGGCCTTGACGGTTACCGTAGCGGTTCCTTCCTGGATGGTAGCAGGTGTGGTCTCCTCAAACACCACCTTGCCACTC
This sequence comes from Bacteroidaceae bacterium, assembly GCA_017517925.1. GTDB lineage: Bacteria > Bacteroidota > Bacteroidia > Bacteroidales > Bacteroidaceae > UBA1189. The sequence continues at coordinate 81,304 of JAFWXS010000047.1, forward strand.
TTGCGGTCGGTCACGGTCATCAGTCCTGCAGCCTTGTCTACCACCACCTTGATGCGCGGAGTGGTCATCACGGTCTTGTCGGCCGTCTCCTTTAGGGTGAGGCTGGTCACGTCGCGGCGAGGGTTCTCCACAAGGATCTGCGCCTCAGGTGTAGCCACCGGGTCGCGCATCTCGCCACCCTGCGGGTCCTGGAACACACGCACGATGTTGTCGCCATAGAAGTCGAACGCACGGCACACGCTGTCGGCAAGATATACCTTCACTACGGTGCCATCCACTTTCACACCTCCTCCACCACACTGGGCGAATGTCAGGAGCACTGCTGCCGCCACGGACATCATGGAAGCCGCTTTAGTCAATCGATTGAAATAGTTTTTCATCTGTTATTAAATTAAGTGTATTGAGTATGCTACATTTAGGGTGTAAAATTACAAATTTTAAGGGAATTTACCAAGTTTATCTCCGTTAACTTGCTTTTTTTTACTACTTTCGCATCGAAAACGCATACCTTATGAAAGAAATCGAACGCAAATTCCTCGTCACCGACGACAGCTACCGCGCCTTGGCTTACGACAAGAGCGACATCCTGCAAGGCTACATCTGCAGCGGCCACGGGCACACGGTGCGCGTCCGTACCCGGGGCGACAAGGGGTACCTCACCATCAAGGGACCCTCGACCGACGGCATCAGCCGCTTCGAGTGGGAGAAGGAGATCACCCTCGACGATGCACGCCAGCTGTTCACCCTCTGCGGTGAGCGCATTGAGAAGACCCGCTACTTGGTGAAAAACGGAAAACATACCGTTGAAATCGACGAATTTCACGGTGAGAACGAGGGGCTCGTGTTCGCCGAAATCGAGCTCTCGGCCGTCGATGAGGAGTATATCCTGCCCCCCTACCTCGGTCGTGAGGTCACGGGCGACAAGCACTATTACAACGCCTACATCAGCCGACATCCCTATTCGGAATGGAGGAAGGAATAAGGTGCTCTGGAGCCGAAGCGATAAAATCGCGGAGCAACTGCAATAAATCCGTGGAGCCGTTGCTATAAATTTGCGGAGCCGTTGCTATAATTTGCAGGGGACGCGGAGCGTTACAAAGCGTTACAAGCGTTACAAAAAATGGATACTTCCCTGTCTTTTTCATGTGTACTATCCGTCTGTATTAGAAATTTATATATATAATTAATTATATATAAATTTTTTACACCATATTTTTCTCTCTATTTTCCCCGTTTTTTCTCGGGGGGGTGTGTCTTTCTTTGTAACGCTTTGTAACGCTTGTAACGCTTGTGTTTACTTTTCATCTGTTTTGGCAGGAGTTTTGGGCAAGGAACGTCAGAACGATGGGCAGGATATACTAAACGCGCTGATTCTCCGTTATTCATAGGTGATGGACATCCGAAAGACGATATTGACCCTCTGTGCAGTGCTCTCGGCCGTGGTGGCGAGGGCACAGTTTGACACCCACTTCACTCACTATTGGGCGTTGCAGGGCTACTACAACCCTGCCTCGGCGGGACTCAGCGGGCGGCTCAATATCTACGGTACCTATGCCATGCAGATGGCGGGCTACACCAATGCCCCTGCCACGATGCTCATCGGGGCCGATATGGTGCTGCCCACCGAGAGGAAGAACCATGCGGTGAGCGCCAACCTCTACAACGAGTCCATCGGTCTGTTCACCAACCAGCGCCTCTTTGCGGGCTATTCCTACCGCTTCAAGCTGGGGAGAGGACGCATGGCGGTGGGTGTAAACATGGGCTCGCTGGAGCAGAAGTTCGACGGCTCGAAGGTGGAGGCCGAGGAGAGCACCGATGCCGCTTTCCCCTCATCGGAGGTCGACGGCATGGGCTTTGACCTCACTGCAGGCGTGCACTATGCGCACCGCCTCTTCTACGCCGGACTGGCGATGATGCACGTCACCGCACCTACCATCGAACTGGGCGAGACGCACGAAATCAAGGTAGACCCCACATATTATTTCAGCGGCGGATGCAATATTCAGCTAAAGAATCCGTTACTATCCATACAGCCCTCGATGCAAGTGATGACCGACCTGCAGGCTTGGCGGGCCGACCTCACGGTGCGGGGCACCTACACCTACGACGAGAAACGCTACTACGTGGGCCTCACCTACAGCCCCATGACCTCGGTAGCCATCCTCCTCGGCGGAGAGATCAACAGCGTGTCGTTCGGCTATGCCTACGAGCTGTTTACCTCGGGAGTAGGACTCATCCATGGAAGCCACGACCTGTATGTGGGGTATGTGATGGACCTGGACCTGTTTAAGAAAGGAAGGAACAAACATAAAAGTATACGTATATTATAACCGTATGAAGAAAAAGACATGGATTATGAGCTTGGCTGCAGCAGCGGCATTGCTGACCTCGTGCATGGGGTCTAACAATGCGGCTATGGCTGTGGGCGGTGAACTTACCGGTGCCCGTTCGGCATCATTCAACGAGCCTACGCCCTTTGGTATGGTGCTCGTGCCGCGCGGCTCGCTCAAATTAGGTGAAGAGAATACCGACAGTCTGTGGGGGTCTAACGCTCCCTACAAGGAGGTTTCAGTGGAGTCGTTCTGGATGGACGACACCGAAATAACCAATGCCGAGTACCGGCAGTTTGTGCACTGGGTGCGCGACTCTATCATCCGCGAACGCCTCGCCGACCCTGCCTACGGTGGCGACGAGACCTTCAAGATTGAGGAGGATGAATATGGCGAGCCCATCACCCCCTACCTTAACTGGAAGAAGCCCATCCCCTGGCGCAAAGCGACCGAAGACCAGCTCATCGCTATCATGAGCGTATATCGCCGCAACCCCTACACCGGCGCCATGGAGCTCGACCCCACACAGATGAACTACCGCTACGAAATCGTGGACTACACCCAGGCGGCCAAGCGCAAGAACCAGCTCGACGCGACCAAGCGCGTGCGCAACACCGATGTGAGGGTCAACCCCGACGAGGTAGTCATGATATCGAAGGATACCGCCTACATCAACGAGGACGGACAGATTGTGCGTGAGACCATCAACCGTCCGCTCTCAGGCCCTTCGGACTTCGTGAACACCTACATCGTAAACATCTTCCCTGACACCACCTGCTGGGTAAACGATTTCCCCAATGCCAACAACGAGATGTACATGCAGCTCTACTTTAACCACCCCAACTACAACGACTATCCCGTAGTGGGCGTGAGTTGGGAGCAGGCCAATGCCTTCTGTGCATGGCGCACCGACTTCCTCTTGCGTGGCCTTGGCCCTCAGGCGCGTTATGTGCAGCGCTACCGCCTCCCCACAGAGGCTGAGTGGGAGTATGCCGCACGTGGCAAGGAGGGCACCCTCTTCCCCTGGATGCAGGACGGCACCAAGAGCGACGAGGGCTGCTTCTATGCCAACTTCAAGCCCGAGCGCGGCAACTACACCAAGGACGGCAGCCTCATCACCACCAAGGTGGGTATGTACTCGGCCAATAGCCACGGCCTCTACGACATGGCGGGCAACGTTGCCGAGTGGACCTCGACCGTATATACCGAGGCAGGCGTACTGCAGATGAGTGACATGAACCCCGAGCTCTTCTACAACGCCGCCAAGGAGGACCCCTACTACATGAAGAAGAAAACCGTGCGCGGCGGCTCGTGGAAAGACCCCGAGAAGTTCATCCAGTCGGTATCGCGTACCTATGAATACCAGAATGAGACGCGCTCCTACATCGGCTTCCGCTGTGTGCGCTCCTATGTAGGGACATTGAAAAAGTAAAAAAACGAAAGGAGATAAAAGTAGATAAATGGAGATAAATGGAGTTAAATGCCGAATGTTCGTTCGCGCGACAAGACTATTGGCCTTTATCTCCCCAAAAGCGAAGCGATATCTCCCTTTAACTCCTATAACTCCACAAAACATAATAAAACTATGAAACAGAATACAAGTGCAATCAGTCGCTTTCAGGATTTCTTGGAAACTCAGAAAGGACAAACTATATTGAACTACCTCTACAGCTGGGGCGCAGCAGTCGTTATCTTGGGTGCACTCTTCAAGCTCACCCACATCGCAGGTGCCGACCTCATGCTCTTCCTCGGTATGGGTACCGAGGTGCTCACCTTTATCGTCAACGGTTTTGAGCGTCAGTCGAGCGCGAAGGAGACAGCCGCTCCTGCAACAGCAAGCGGCCCCGTGATTGTCGGTGCTCCTGCAACGGCCGGCGCAGTCACCGCCAGTGCAGTCCCCGTCGCTGTAGGAGCCGTTCCCGCAGCATCCGTTCCTGTAGGAACCGACACTGTCGGTTCTAACATAACAGTCGGTTCTAACGCAGCCACCGCTCCCCAGCTCGATGCCGAGACCCTCAACGCCATGGCCAACATCGCTGCTGCCAATGCAGCGGTAGCCGCAGCACAGAATATGGCACAGGGCACCGCACAGCCAGTCACCGCTGTAGCATCCCAGCCAGCAGTGCCTGTAGTCGATGGCAAGGTCGATGTACCCGAACTGCAGCAGGTGACCCAAGACTACATCGAGCAGCTGCGCGCACTCACCGAGTCGTTCCAGCACATCGCCGACCAGTCGTCGCAGCTTGAGGCCAGTGCCGATGAGGTGGAACGCCTGAGCCGCAACCTCACATCCATCAACACCATCTACGAGATGCACCTCAAGAGCCTCGGTTCACAGATTGGCAATATCGACCTCGTCAACGAGCAGACACGCCGCATGGCCGAGCAGATTGAGGAACTCAACCAGGTATACGACCGCATGCTGCAGTCGATGACCGTCAACATGAAGGTAGGCCGCAATGCCGACGAACAGAGTAAGGAAGCCTAACACACACGCACTATGAGCGCAGGAAAGAAAAAGCTGACACCCCGTCAGCGAATGATCAACTTGATGTACATCGTGCTGATGGCGATGCTCGCCCTCAACGTGTCGTCCGATGTACTCAACGGCTTCACCATCGTTGACTCCGGGCTCAGCCGCAGTACCGACAATGCTACCAAGCAGAACCTTGAGATTTTCCAGGACTTTGAGGCACAGATGGCCAAGAATCCCGAGAAGGTGGGCGAGTGGTATGCCAAGGCAAAGCGTGTGAAGGAGCTATCCGACTCGGCCTATAACTATGCCGAGGAACTCAAAGTACGCATGGTACGCGAGGCCGACGGCAAGAAGGCCGATGTGCGCAATATCAAGAACAAAGAGAACCTTGAGGCCGCTAACCAAGTCATGCTCTCCCCTGTTACCGGCGAAGGACACAAGCTCTACGACCTCATCAACAACTATCGCGACCAGGTAGTGACGATGATTACCGACACCGTGCAGCAGCGCATCATCAGCGACAACTTCGACACCTCGGTGCCTCAGACCGAGAACTCATTGGGCAAGAACTGGGAGCAATACAACTTCGAGAACATGCCCGTAGCGGCTGCCGTGACGCTGCTCACCAAGTTCCAGAACGACGTACGCTATGCCGAGGGTGAGATCCTGCACGACCTCAACGTCAACATCGACGCCACCGACGTACGTGTCAACGAGCTCAGCGCCTACGTCATCCCCACCTCGCAGAACGTGGTGCGCGGCAACCGCTTCGGTGCCCGCATCATCATGGCCGCCGTGGATACCACGCAGCGCCCCAACATCTACATCAACGACAAACTTGTAGAGACCGAGAATGGTTGGTATGAGGTGCCCTGCAACAGCACGGGCGACTTCACCCTCAACGGCTATCTCGAACTGGCCGACGGCTCGGGCGAGACCGTCCGCCGTGAGTTCTCGCAGAAGTACACCGTGGTCGACCCCATCGCCACCGTGTCGGCATCCATGATGAACGTGCTCTATGCCGGCTACGACAACCCCATCGCCATCTCCGTGCCGGGCGTACCCAGCAACAAGGTGTCGGCCCGCATCGCCAATGGCAACGGTACCCTGCGTGCTGTAGCGGGTGGGTTCATAGCCCACCCCACCAAGGTAGGCTCCGATGTGGTCATCGCCGTGAGTGCCGAGCAGAACGGCCGTCAGATGAGCATGGGCGAGTACACCTTCCGTGTGCGCCAGTTGCCCGACCCTACCCCCTTCATCGAATACACCGACGACAAGGGCGTCACCCAGCGTTACCGTGGCGGTGGCACCAAGTTGAGCAAGCAGGCGCTGATGAGCGCCGAGGGCATCGTGGCCGCTATCGACGACGGACTGCTCAACATAGGCTTCCGCGTCATCAGCTTCGAGACCGTGACGTTCGACAACATGGGTAACGCTATGCCCGAGCTCTCCAACGGAGCCAAATTCTCGGAGCGACAGAAGAACACCTTCCGCCGCCTCACCCGTGGCAAGCGCTTCTACATCTCGAGCGTGAAGGCCGTAGGTCCCGATGGTATTGAGCGCCAGCTGCCGTCAACATTGGAAGTGATAATAAACTAAGGAGACCCACCCCAACCCCTCCCTCTATGGAGGGGATTTACAGACATTGCTTAAAAACTATAACGATATGAAATTCAAGTCACTCATCGCAATAGCCACCTTGGCCCTCTGTGCACAAGGTGTGATGGCACAGCCCAAGGCACGCCTCAAGGCACAGGCCGAAGCCGAGAAGAAGAGCGAGACCTCGCTCAGCGAACGCGCCAAGGCACAGTATACCGCCCAGATGCCCTCACCCACCGACGTGGTGTGGAAGCGCGACATCTACCGTACGCTCGACATGACCAAGGAGAAGAATGCCGCCCTCTACTACCCCGTAGAGCCGTTGGGCGACCGCGTCAACCTCTTCACCCTCGTCATCCGCCTCGTAGCCGACGGCAAGGTGCCTGCCTACGAGTACCGCTCCGACGGTAACGAGCTCTTCACCGAGGAGAACAAGTATAAGGTGACCGACATGCTCGACAAGTTCTACATCTACTACGAGGAGAAGGACGGCCGCTATGTCATCGCCGACAGCGATATCCCTTCGGGCGAGGTGCTCAGCTACTTCATCAAGGAGAGCTCCTTCTACGACCAGCGCACGGCTACCTACACCACGCGCGTCACCGCTATCTGCCCCGTGCTGCACCGCAGCGGCGACTTCGGCAGCGAGACCACCAAGTACCCCATGTTCTGGCTCAACTACGACGAGGTGAGCCCCTACTTAGGCATGACCCCCCTCATGACCAGCAGCTACAACAACGTGTCGAACATGAGCATCGACGACTACTTCGTGCGCAGCCTCTACGAGGGCGACATCTACAAGACCGCCAACCTGCAGAACAAGCTCCTCGCCCAGTACTGCCCCAACGACACCGCCATGAAGGCCGAGCAGCAGCGCATCGAGAAGGAACTCGTGACCTTCGAGAACAAGCTGTGGGGCATCGAAGAGCCCGATACTACGACTGCCGCTCCCGCAAAGGCCGAGAAAAAGGCCTCCGCGAGCCGCTCGGCAGCACGCCCTGCCGTCAGTCGGGCTGCCAAGGCTGCCCCTGCAAGGCAAGAGACCAAGGCCGAGAAGAAGCCTGCTGAGAAAAGCAACGCCTCTGTACGCACCGCACGCACAAAGGCCGCACCGGCAAGCAAGTCTGCCGCCAGCAGCCAGACACTCTCGGTACGTCGCCAACGCAGATGATATCGGTGTCACACACACACATAATGCAAAAAACTGCCTTTTCATCGGAGATTTCCGTGAGAAGGCAGTTTTCCTTTATCTCTTCTTGTTGCGCGGGTGGTGCTCGATAATCTCGGAGCGCAAGCGATGGGCATCGATGTGAGTGTATATCTCCGTAGTGCCGATGTCCTCGTGCCCGAGCATGCTTTGGATGACGCGCAGGTTGGCACCCCCTTCGAGCAGGTGGGTGGCGAAGGAGTGGCGCAGGGTATGTGGGCTGATGGTCTTCTTGATGCCTGCCTGCTCGGCCAGTTCGGTGATGATATGGAAGAGGGTGATGCGCGAGAGTTTCGTCTTGCGACGGGCACTTACGAAGAGGTAGTCCTCGTGTCCGGGCTTGATGGGTATCTCGGCGCGGTCGGTCATGTAGTCCATGATTTCGGCTATGGCGCGCTCTGATATGGGTACGAGGCGCTGCTTGTTGCCCTTTCCCTCGACCTTGATGTAGCCCTCATGCAGGTACAGGTCGGAGAGTTTGAGGTTGCACGCCTCCGATACGCGCAGGCCGCAGCTGTACATGGTCTCTATGATGGCGCGGTTGCGCTGCCCCTCACGTGCGGAGAGGTCAATGGCGGCTATGAGCATGTCTATCTCCTCCACGCTGAGCACCTCGGGCAGGTGCATGCCTATCTTGGGCGATTCGAGCAGCAGCGTAGGGTCGGCCTCAAGGTGTCCGTCAAGGACAAGGTAACGGTAGAAGGAGCGGATGCCCGAGAGCATACGGGCCTGCGAGCGGGGACCTATCCCCTGCCCGTCGTGCAGTGAGGCGAGGAAGTGCTCCAGCTCCTCGAGCGTGACATCGAACGGGTGTATCTCCTGCTCTTCGAGGTAGGCAAAGAGCTTCTCCACGTCGTGCACGTAGGCTTCGAGGGTGTTGGTGGAGAGTGCCTTCTCGAGCAGCAGGTATTGCCGGTACTTCTGCAGCAGCCGTTGGCTCTGTATCTTGTCTTGTTTGCTCACGGGAGACAAAGATAATAATAAGTGAGCGAATAAACAACGTTTATTCTCAGCGAGCGACAACTATCTTCGAGGTTTACCTCAAAGATCGTGATAAGTGAGCGAATAAACAACGTTTATTCACAGCGAGTGCCAACTATCTTCGAGGTTTACCTCAAAGATAATACAAAAGTGACGAATGTGCAAAACGTATTTTTGTCGTGGGAAGTCACCCCCACCCGCTTCATTCCTCTAACGTTCCATTCCGCTCGTCCCCCTTGAAGAGGGGACAGTTCTTTCGGTTAGTCCTTTCGCTACAAAACTAATCAAAGGCACTGTCCCCTCTTTAAGGGGGACGAGTGTAGCGCAATGAAATGGAGCGAAACGGAGGGGGTAACTACAAATTAAGGAAGACTATCCAATCAATTCAGTATCTTCACCCCTACGAACACGGTGCGGTGCTGTGTGGGGCCATAGAAGTAGCCCGAGTCGCGAAACTCGCCACGGTCGAGGTCGCCCTGGAAGTGTCCCAAAATGTTCTGCACACCACCATTGACCTGCAGCTTGATGTGGTCGTGCAGGATGAAGGTGTAGTTGAGCTTCGCGCCCAAGTCGAAGAAATGGGGCGTGGTCTCCATACGGTCCTCGGCAATGAAGCCGGCATAGTGGGGCACAATCATCGAGCCGGTGTAGGTGCCCGAGAGGGAGAAGCCGAAGTTCTTGACCGGCTCGGAGGTGAAGGTGAAATAGCCGTAGTAGTCGGGAGTACGCATCATGCGTGATGTGAACTGCCTCTCGCTCCACTCCTCAGGCTCGTTGTAGCGGCTGCGCTGGGCAGTGAAGCCGAGGCTCAGCACTGCCTCCTTGCCGTGGGCCAGCTTGGCATCGAGGTTGGCACCGTAGACACGCGCTCCGCTACCATTGCGGCGCTCCTTGATGGCATAGCCCTCTTCATTATGACCCTTGTCCTCGAGGACGAACACGTGGTCGAGCCCCGTGTAGAAGCCCTCGACGAGCACGTTGGCTGCCCAGTGGCCGAACGTGGTGGTATAGTCCACCGAACCGCTGTAGCTGTTTGAGCGCTCCTCGCGCAAGCCGTCGGCCAGGGTGATGAGTACGCCCTCGCCACCCACGGCGGTCACGTGGAGGTCTTCGTCATAGGCCTGCGGGGCACGGAAACCGGTAGAGTAGGTCAGACGAGCCTGGAAGCTATCGCGCGGCTTGTACAGGAGGTTCACACGCGGACTCAAGATGGGATGCTCGATAAGGTTATGCTTGTCCATGCGGCCACCCGCAAGGAGCGTAAAGTCGCTCATGCGCCACTCGTTCTGCACGAAGGCACTGGCGATACGCACATCCTGCTGCATGTCGCGCCCATAGCCCACCATGATGTCGTGCAATGCGTTGTGCTGGTACTCCAACCCTCCGGTAAAGGTGGACGGGGCAAAGAGGAAACGGGTATAGTTGCCCACATACATGGCTCCCGCCACCCAGGTGAGGTCGTTGGTCTTGCCGTATGCGGCCGTGTCGCGCTGGGCGCCATAGTAGCTGTCGCGGTCGGTATGCTGCACCGAGGCGTAGGCCGAGAGCTTGTGCTTGTACTCGTCCCAGAACTGGTCGTAGCTCACGCCACCGCTGTTGATGATGTGCTTGGTCTGCTCCGTGATGTCGGTCTGATGGGGCTGCAGGTCAAACTTGTTGCCTCCACGGCGCAGCTCGTTCGTGGTGTGGTACTCCACGTTGAGACGGCCAAACTGCGTGGGACGGTAGTAGGCACGGAACCCGAAGGTGTTCAGGTTGAGCAAGCCCAGCTCGGAGAACGAGTCACCGTCATGGTCATACGGGTTGCGGTTGCGGTAGCTCTGATACATGGCGATACCGTACGAGTTGTCCTTGGCCACGAGCGACACGTTGGCGCCCATATACTGCTCCCACGACTTGCCACCGAGGTTCGACAAGGTGCTGCTCACCTGGAACGAGTTGCTGATGGGGTCCTTGGTGATGATGTTGATGGTGCCGCCCACGGCATTGGCACCGAACAGGGCCGAGCCACCTCCACGCACCACCTCCACGCGGTCGATCATGTTGGTAGGTATCTGCTCCAGGCCATAGACGCCACCCAATGCGCTGATGATGGGGCGCGAGTTGATGAGTATCTGCGAGTAGGGTCCGTCGAGCCCGTTGATGCGCACCTGCGGGAAGCCACAGTTCTGGCAGTTGTTCTCCACGCGCAGTCCCGACTGGAAGTTGAGCGACTTGGCCAGGTCGGTGCTGTTCACCGTCTCAAAGAGGATGGGACTGAGCACACTCACCACCACGGGCGCATCGCGGCGGCTCACCTCGCTGCGGCTGGCCGAGACGACCACCTCGTCGACCATGAAGTTCTCCTCCGCAAGCGGGAAGTGCACCACAGCCATATACTCGCCACCCACGGTGATGGTCTTCTCCAAGGTCTTGTATCCCACGGCCGACACGCGCAACACATAACTGCCCTCGGCCAGATTCTTGAACTGAAACTGCCCTGCCTCATTCGACATCGTACCTCTATCGGTACCAACAATAAGAACCGAGGCATAGGGGATATCCTCCTCAGACTCCTTCTCAATGACATGACCCGAAATCATGAATCCCTCCTTGACATCTCCCATAGCTGAAGGAGTCTGTACATGTGCCTCTGCACATTCATTAGCATACATAACACGTAGGCTCATAACGAGCACAAACAACACAAATAGTCCTTTTTTCATATTTTGTTTAGATTGTTTCTTTTCTCCGCTATTTAGACCTATTTCAAATAAAACGGATGCAAAGGTATAACAATCCGACAAACCAACAAAGAAAATTTATCAATTATTTGTACTTATTCTAAATAAAAATTGACTATAGACACTGTATGAAATGCATTTTGCAATCTCCATAAAACAAATACTCCCATCAATAGAGACGGGAGCATTTATCATTTACATTTTATCTTGTTTGCTCAAAGCGCATGCTTGGCCTTGTAAGCAAGGGCATAGAGGCGCATCTGCTTCACCATGGCCACGAGGCCGTTGCTGCGTGTGGGTGAGAGATGCTCCTTGAGGCCTATCTCCTCGATGAAGTAGAGGTCGGCATCGGCAATCTCCTCGGCGGTGTGGCCCGAGAGCACCTTGACCAGGAGGCTCACGATACCCTTCACGATGAGGGCGTCGCTCTCGGCTTGGAACACGAGGCGGCCATCCTCCTCGTCGGCTTGCAGCCACACGCGGCTCTGGCAGCCCTCGATGAGGTTGCTGTCGGTCTTGTACTCCTCAGGCAGCGGCTCCTGCTCGCTACCGAGGTCGATGAGGAGCTGGTACTTGTCCATCCAGTCGTCCAATTCGCTGAACTCCTCGATAATCTGGTCTTGTATTTCGTTGATAGTCATATTGGTTGAGGGTTGAGAGTTTAGTGTTAATGGGCTATTGGCTTTTAGCTCATAGCAGTTTTCGTCTTCGGTAATCGTTAATCGGTAATCGTTAATCGGTAATCGTTAAACGGTAACCGTTAATCGTTCATCGTTAATCGTTATAGTATCTATCTCTTCTTGTATCAGCGAGAGGAATCGGGCGGCGTGGGCACCATCCATCTGGGTGTGATGGAATTGGAAGGATAGGGTAAGCGTCGTCTTCCACCATTGTCGCTTGTACTTGCCCCAGATGAGGAAGGGGTTATTGAAGATGCCGCTATACATACCCACGGCACCATCAATCTCATATTGCGCCAAGGCCGAGGTGCCAATGACCATGCTATCCTCAGAGAGGTCGTGGTCGGTGCAGCTCTCAGCCACCTGGCGGGTGAGTCGCAGATAGTCGCGATTGAACTGCCCCAAGTCGCCTGTGAAGGGAATGTCACACGAACTCACCTCCCCCTTGCTGTTGGCCACGATGGTGTTCACAGCGATGTTGTCATACTGCATCAGCTTGTCGCCTACGGGGAGCAAGTAGAACTCCTTCACCCGACTTGCTGCCTTACCGATGCAGTAGCACATGAGCATATTGAACTTCAATCCCCTGCGCTTGCTCACCTTCACGAGGCGCGACACGTTGAGTGTCTTGAAGAATGTCACCATGGGCATGGGGGCACTCATCCACATCTCAAAGGCATAGGCACGGGTGGTCTCTTGGGGATTGATTTCGCGTTTCATTGCGTTAATCGTTAACCGTTAATCGTTAACCGTTAATCGTTCATCGTTCATTATAGATGACCTGCAACACCGTTTGCCCTACGGCACGGAGCACGGCGGGGTCGATGTTGTCCATCGTGTCGTCCATGGTGTGCCAGGTGGGTGCAAAACCTGTCTCAGGATAGTGACCGATGATGTCGATGCAGGGGATACGGGCTATCTCATTGATGGGCAGATGGTCGTCGGTGATTATTCCGCCATCGGCATAGGGGAACCATTGTCCGTGACCACTGGTATGAGCAGCTGCCCACACCTTGTCCACGATGTGCTTGGCAAAGTGGTCCGAGTAGCCCTCCCGATGGAAGCGAGCCTCCTTGCCACCCACCATATCGAGCAGAATGCCGAAGCGGGCCATATAGTTTGCCGTATGGGGAACACGAGCCCAATACTGCGAGCCGAGACACCAGGTGATACCTTCGGTAGACTCCTCCTCGTCAGCATGAGTACCATAGTCCTCGGCATCAAAGAGGATGATGTCGATACCGATATCGGTGGGCTGTGCCTGCAGTTGACGTGCTACTTCGAGGAGTACGCCCACGCCACTGGCACCGTCATTGGCTCCGAGGATGGGAGTGCGATGGTTCTTAGGGTCGGGATCGGCATCGGCCCAGGGACGGCTATCCCAGTGGGCACAGAGGAGCACGCGCTTCTTCAGTTCGGGTTTGTAGGAACCGATGATGTTGCGGGCATAGAGTGGTGTGCCGTCATAAGCCCGTAGGGTGATGTGCTGTGAGGTCACCTTGGCTCCGAAGCGCTCAAGCGTCTGCACCAGCCAGTCGCCACACTGGCGGTGAGCCTCGCTGTTAGGCACGCGAGGGCCAAAGGCCACCTGCCCCGCCGTGTAGTGATAGGCACTATCTGCATTGAAGGTCGGCACCACCACGGCAGGCTGAGGCTGCGATTGCTGTGCTGACTGCGGTTTCTTGCCGCCACAGGCAACAAGGAGCAAGGCAAAGACCCACCCCCAACCCCTCCCTCTATGGAGGGGCTTTGCGGGCATCGCGGTCTTCTGTGTATGTTTGAATGTATCTGACATAGAAGCTTGATTCGTTATCTCCCCTCCATAGAGGGAGGGGTTGGGGGAGGGTCTCCCTCTTTTACTTGTTCAACTTCCAGGTGCAACCATCCTTGGTGTCCTTGATCTCGAAGCCGAGGGCGGCGAGCTCGTTGCGTATCTTGTCGCTGGTGGCCCAATCCTTGTTGGCCTTGGCTATGGCACGCTGCTCGAGGAGCATGTCTACCACCTTGCCGAAAGCCTCCTCGCGACCGCTGTTGTTGCCGCTCTGCTCGGCACGGATGCCGAGGATATCGAAGAGGAAGAGTGTGAACACCTCCTTGAGCTCGGCGAGGTCGGCAGCGCTCAGCGTAGCCTTCTTGTCAACAGCCTGGTTGATGATGCGTGCTGCATCGAAGAGATAGCTGATGACGATGGGCGTGTTGAGGTCGTCGTTCATCGCGTCGTAGCACTTGGTGCGGATGCCGCTGACATCGACCGATGAGGTCTCTGCTGCGGTGATGCGCTCAAGGTTGCTCCACGCTTCGAGCAGGCGGCTGAGGCCCTTCTCCGATGCCTGCAACGCCTCGTTGCCGAAGTCCACCGTGCTGCGGTAGTGTGCCTGCAGGATGAAGAAGCGGATGGTCATAGGGCTGTAGGGCTGCTCCAGCAAGGGGTGCGAACCGGCGAAGAACTCGCTGAGGTTGATGAAATTGTTGTATGACTTGCCCATCTTCTGTCCGTTGATGGTAATCATGTTATTGTGCATCCAGTAGTGCACCATGTCGTCGCCCTGGCTGGCCACGCTCTGCGCGATCTCACACTCGTGGTGGGGGAACACGAGGTCCATGCCGCCACCGTGTATGTC
>JAFWXS010000048.1 GCA_017517925.1 Bacteroidaceae bacterium
CCTCTATGATGACAGTTTAGGTGTATATGTGCGCGGAGTGAACGGACGCACTGGAAATGGGCAACAAACTCCCTGCAACTGGAACATGGACTGGGATCGCCCTGTTAACTTCGAGTATATCACACCAGAAGAAGGCATGGTAGTAAACCAAGAAGTAGACTTCGCCATGTGTGGCGGATGGAGCCGTGCATGGGAACCCCACTCCTTCAAACTCAAAGCGGCCAAGATATACGAAGGGCTTAACTCTATCGATTACCCCTTCTTTGCCGACAAGCCCTACCTTAAACACAAGACTCTGCAAATACGCAATGGCGGCAACGATACAGACTGTCGTATCAAGGATGCAGCCCTACAAGCCATCGTACACAGTTCAGGACTCGATGTCGACGGACAGTCCGTACAACCCGTAATGCATTTCATCAATGGCGAGTACAAGGGTATGCTTAACATGCGCGAGCCCAACAACAAGCACTACGCCTATGCCAATTGGGGCATCGACACCGACGAAATGGACCAGTTTGAGATGAGCCCAGACTCTGGTTACGTACAGATGGAAGGCACGCGCGATGCCTTCCTTGAGTGGTATGAACTCTCCCAAAATGCTGCCGATGAAGCCACCTATGAAGAGATACGCAATTTGGTAGACATCGACGAATATATCAATTACATGGCTGTAGAGTTCTACCTTGGTGGCACAGACTGGCCACAAAATAACATCAAAGGTTTCCGTCCGCGCAACGAAAACGGACGTTTCCGTTTCGTACTTTTTGACCTTGATGGCACATTGGCAACCACCAATTCTTTCTATACTTTTGAAAGCAAGCAGACCCATACCTTCGACTTGATTTACGACACAGGGAGACGCTTTACCGAAGAAATCGAGATGGTTACCATCTTCCTCAACATGCTCTCCAACGACACGTTCCGCAAACAGTTCATCGACACCTATTGCCTTGTAGCAGGTAGTGTTTTTGAACCTAACCGCTGCAATGCTATCATTGATGAGATGGCAGAACGTATAGCTCCTGCACTTGCTCTTGAAGGTCGTTCACCTTATTGGACATCAGCCAATATAAAGAGCACATTGTCCAATCGTCAAAATACCATGATCAATGCTCTCGTTGACTATTCGCGCATGGGGATCGACAACGATATGCGTCAATCCGCATCTATTGCAGCAAACATTGAAGGTGCCACTCTGCGTCTCAACGACATAGAAATACCTACAGGAACATTTAATGGTGCCCTCTTCACCCCTATCACCCTGAAGGCTGAACCCAAAGCGGGCTACCGATTTATAGGTTGGAGCGACACCAGAGGTACAACAAACAGTACCACACTCATCGCACGAGGCTCTTCATGGCACTACTACGACGAAGGGACCTTGGACGGCAAGAGTTGGAGCGACACAAGCTACAATACATCCTCATGGAGCCAAGGGAATGCACCCTTAGGCTATTTCACCAGTGACGCCTCTAACGGTCGCGGCTACAATACGATACTGGACTACGGGACCGATGCCAATGCCAAACGACCCACCTACTATTTCCGCAATTCATTCAGACTATCCAAGACACCGGCAGCCGACGACAGATTTACGCTCAATTATACAGTTGATGACGGAATGATAGTATATATCAACGGAGTGGAAGCAGCACGTCACTTGATGCCTCAAGGGACAGTCACCTACGACACCTATGCCTCGAGCTATGCCAGCAGCAATCCTGACAATGGCTCCATCATCCTTGACGCATCGCTCTTCAAACGAGGGATCAACTCCATTGCCATAGAGGTACACAACTGCGACAACAAGTCATCGGACATCTATCTTGATCTCGAACTCATCCATGCAAGTTCCCAAGAAATGATTGTATGCGAAGAGGCCGAATACACGTTGCCTGACAATGGGGACTTTAGCCTTACTGCAACATACGAGCCACTTTCTGATGATGAATTGAAAGAAACAGAAAGCTATCCCGTGCGCATCAACGAGATTAGCGCCGACAATAGTATTTATATCAACGAATACTACAAGAAGAACGACTGGATAGAGCTATTCAATACCACCTCCGAGCCTATCGATGTGGCTGGCATGTATCTCAGCGACAATTTGGACAAACCTACCAAATATCAGATTTCAGGTGACGATTGGGTGAGCACTATTATCGCCCCTTACGGCTATCTTATTATTTGGGCCGACAAATTGACTACGTTCAGCCAACTGCATGCCCCGTTTAAGTTAGCTGCAGAAGGCGGCTACATCACCCTCACCTCGGCGGACCAGACATGGAACGATATCCTTTATTACGAGCCTCACCTCGGCACAGAATCCGTAGGTCTCTATCCAGACGGCAGCAATGAGGTATATGTTATGACAACTCCGACCATAGCCCAGTCCAACACAATCAATAGCTATGCGACATGGTTAGAACAACCCGTAATCGACACCAATATAGAATCGGTATTGACAGACAACGAGAATATGCAGTTGGGTTATCATGACCACATGTTGCATATTTATGGAACAGAGGCCTCATGGGCTACTCTTACAATATATACGCCCACAGGAAAGACATATTTGAGAATGACCACCGAGCTCTTTGACAGACATACTGCAATCAGCCTTGGCACTCTTCCCGAAGGTATATACATCGTATCTGTAACCGATTCGAATGGCGAAACACGAACAATGAAACTAAGAACAGAATAAGACCGTTCGATACACTTTATCAATAAAACAAGACGAGGGAGCATCACGTGATGCTCCCTCGTCAATTAACTGAATACACCTTAGTACGTCAGTTCTTTCCCAAGCCTTCAACTAACACACGGGCACGCTCCAAGGCGATAGTGATATGGCTACAGATGTTCTCCTTGCCGATGAGTTCATCGAAGCCGGCTTTGGTAAGCACTTCGAGCACCTTGGGATTGACACCCGAGAGAACGATGTGAACATCCTTCTTCAGGCACTTCTGGCATAGGTTGGTGAGGTTGTGCACACCAGTAGAGTCGATGAAAGGCACCTTGCGCATGCGGATGATGCGCACGGCGGGGTGGCTGCCCATGTCATTCATTACCTCCTCGAAGCGGTTGGCGATACCAAAGAAATAGGGGCCGTTGATCTCGTATACCTCTACGCGGTCGGGGATGATGTGGTGCTCGGCATTGTCGGGCAGGTCGGTATCGGCACTAAGGTCAATCTCGTTGGTTTCAACCGACACATTGGTAACCTCAGACATTCGGCGCATGAAGAGCAGGCAGGCGATGAGGATACCCACCTCGATGGCTACCGTGAGGTCGAAGATGACGGTGAGGAAGAAGGTCACGAGCAACACGGTGATGTCGCTCTTGGGGCTCTTCAAGATGGCCTTAAAGCTGCGCCACTCGCTCATGTTGTACGATACCACCACGAGGATACCAGCAAGGCACGACATGGGGATATACTTGGCCAGCGGCATGAGGAAGAAGTAGATGAGCAAGAGCACAACGGCGTGGATGATACCTGCCACGGGGGTGCGGCCTCCGTTGTTGATGTTGGTCATCGTACGGGCTATGGCACCGGTCGCGGGAATGCCACCGAAGAGCGAGCACACCATATTGGCGATGCCCTGTCCCATAAGCTCCTGGTTGCTGTCGTGTTTATCACCGATGACACCGTCGGCCACGGCAGCAGAGAGCAGCGACTCGATGGCACCCAGCATAGCAATCACGAGAGCAGGCGACATGAGCTTGGTGAACACCTCCCAAGTGATTTTGGGCACCTCAGGTTTGGGTACATTGGGGTCGATGGTGAAGCGGTCACCAATGGTCTCGATGGTGGTCACGCCGGCATAGTTCTTCAGGAGCAGCGCCACCACAGTCATCACGATGATGGCTACAAGCGAACCGGGAAGTTTCTTGCTCACCTTCGGTGTGTAGACAATGATGAGAATGCTACAGATACCGATAATCAGCGGCCATATCTCTATCGTACCCAGGTGTTGGAAGTAGACCGCCCACTTACTCACGAAGTCGGCAGGCACGTCGGCAATCTGCATGCCGAAGAGGTCCTTAATCTGCGTGGTGAAGATGGTAAGGGCAATACCGCTCGTGAAGCCCACGATGATGGGATACGGGATGTACTTGATGATGGTGCCCACGCGCAGCACACCCATCAGGATGAGGAAGATACCCGCCATGAAGGTGGCGATGATGAGGCCGTTCATGCCATAGTCGGCGATGATGCCGAAGACGATGACGATGAAGGCTCCCGTGGGGCCGCCTATCTGCACCTTACTACCTCCGAACACGGAGATGAGCAAGCCCGCGATGATGGCGGTGATGATACCTTTCTCGGGAGTGACACCCGAAGCGATACCAAACGCGATGGCCAGTGGCAACGCCACGATACCTACGATGATACCGGCCATGAGGTCGGACATGAAGGTAGACTTGTTGTACCCTTTCAAGCATGAGAACAACTTAGGTTGGAATTCAAACAATTTCATACGAAACGAACTATTAAAACAATTACCTTATTCTGTGTCTGTCAAAAAACGGAAGCAATCACGATGCTCTGGTCCTATCGATTACCACTAACAACAACAATGGGAAGAACATCCACAAAGCTACCAGTACATGCTTTGTTCTGATTTCCCGTGGCATTATCAACAAAGTTTCATTGCGTTCTATCGAAGTTGTCAACTGCTCATCGCGCGGCATGTCGGGTGCGCTCCATTTTCCTATCACAGTTGCATCTTTCAGAACGATGAGGCCGGGATTGGCCCGTATCATAGTCTTGAGCAATATTTCATCGGCATGAAGATAGGGATAGGCAGCTCCAGTATGCTCGGTCCATTCTTCTATTTCTGCGACACTTGAAGAAGTGAGCATATAGAATGGATGCCCGCCCACCTTGGCATAGTCATAGAGGTCGTTGATGACATCGAGCATGCCTTCATTAGTGCGATTGAGATTACTTGCAACCATGAGGAAGGTGTAACCGGGGTATTCAAGAACATCCCACGTCACATCTTCGCCATCGAATGTGGCGAGATAGAAATCGGTAATCGGAGGCACGTATCCCTTACTTACCAAGCGGTTCTCACGCGTCACGAAGGTCCACGTAGAGTCGGGATAGTTATCGAAGGTGAAAGTACGCTGCACACCATCTTTCTCCAACACGAAGAGGGTCTCATACTCATCCTGCGGTGCATCGTCTGGGATGGTCATGGCATCGATGAGGTTCGTTCCGATGGCATAGGGACGGAAATCCAATGCGGGAAGATGGCGGATGTTGTATTGCATAAACAGGGCTATAGAGGCTGCGGCGTAGACGAATACCAGCCACTGGGTGCGCTCCGAAATGACACGCCACACACGCTTGTGACACGCCAATACGATGATGGCCATAACGAGCAGCGCAACATTCTTCCCGAAGGTCTGCCAGTTGGTGAGTGCCACCGCATCGCCAAAGCAGCCGCAATCGCTTACAGGGTTGGTCAGTGCCAGCACCAGAGTCAGTGGTGTCATCACGCCAAGGAAGAGGATCATGAGCCACAGATAGAAGCGGCGGTACAGGCCGAAGAACAGAGATACTCCCATCACATACTCCACCATGATGAGCGCCCATGCCCCTATCCACAGCAGTGCAGGGGATGCAGCCATACCGAATGCCTCGGCATAGTCGGCCATCTTGTACACCGTGCCCATAGGATCTACTGCCTTCACGAATCCTGAGAAGGCGAACACCAGTGCCAGTACAAAGCGCAGGGCGTTGACGGTGATACCCGAGGCGATATGAGCTGTCTTATTCACCGAAGTCAATCTTGATGAGCCCGAACACCGAGTAGTTAATCATATCCATATAGTTGGCATCCACACCCTCCGACACGATGGTGTGTCCCTCGTTGCTCTCAATCTGCTTGGTACGGTAGATCTTCATCAGTATGAGGTCGGTATAGGAGCTGATGCGCATCGAGCGCCAAGCCTCGTCGTAGTCGTGGTTCTTGGCCTTCATCAAGTTGAGCGCCTTCGTGGCATACTCGTCATACTTGGCGAGTGCCGCCTCGGGTGTCATATCGTCGGCCTCGGCATAGCCCAGCTCGAGCTGTATGAGGGCGATGATGCCGTAGTTGACGATGCCGACAAACTCAGAGCGTATACCCTCGTCGACCATTGTCTCACCCTTGGTCTCGATACTGCGTATGCGGTTGGCCTTGATGAATATCTGGTCGGTTACCGAGGTGGGACGCATGATGCGCCACGCTGCGCCATAGTCCTTGAGTTTCTTTGCAAAGAGGTCACGGCAAGTGGCGATGACCTGTTCGAATTGCTGGTTGGTGTTCATATCTCTTTAATATAGTCTCAGTATCTGACCCACACGGAGTGTACTCTTTGTGGTGATACCGTTGAGTTTGCACAGATTCTTTATCGTTGTTCCCTTGCGTGCAGCAATGCGGCTCAGCGTGTCGCCACTGCGCACCTTGTAGTAGGTATCAGGATCGGACGGGTCATACACCTTCTTCACCGGCTTCTTGTACAGGTAGCTGTCGCCCGTAACGTCCTGATTGGGGAAGTCGAAGAACAATGCGGGATTGAGGGCCTTGCCCAGAAGGCGGGTTTCAAAGTGCAGGTGAGGTCCTGTGCTGCGGCCCGTGTTGCCACCTGTGCCGATGGGGTCGCCTGCCTTCACCACCTCGTTCTCCTCGACGAGGCGTTTGGTCAAATGCGCATAAAGTGTCTCCAGCCCGTTGGGATGACGTATCACCACATAGTATCCGTAGCCGCGGCGCTGGTAGCTGCAATAGCGCACCTTGCCGTCGAAAGCCGCACGGATGGTATCACCGCGCTCCACTTTAATGTCGAGTCCGTAGTGCATACGGCGACGGCGTGGACGGTAGCCGAAGATGTCATTGATCTTGGTATTTTCGGTAGGCATGCAGAATCCCGTAAGGTCGATAAGCAGTGAGTCGGGCATCGTAACGTTGGCATACTTGTGTGCATACTCGTTGCTCCACTCGGGGTAGAGATCATCGGCTGGATACTCGTACATCTCGGCCTTGATGAGGCGGTGCAGCACCACCGAGTCGATGCGTGCCATCTGCTTGTCCAGTGGAGCCTGCTCGGCCAGCAAGTCCTGTGCCGAGACAAGTGCAGTAGAGCCTACGAGCAATACCGAAAGCAGATGTCTGAAAAGGTATTTTGTCATTATTGTCAACTTGTATTTTTTCAATCTGCAAAATTACTGCAAACCGAGAGAAAAAGCAAGTCTACTTGCGTTTTTCCAACACGCCATCCAACTTCAGCTTGCATAGCAAGCCCCAAAGCGCGACAAGACGATCTAAACTGCCAATTGGACTATACATAATGGCAACAAGAGCTTGTTCCCCGAGGTCGCATAGCAAGGGTCGACCACCCCCAGCCATCAATGACGCTCACTGCAACAAAAAAGCCACAACGATTAACCGAAATTGTTTTCCCTCCGCGGAGGGAATCGCTTTTTTCTTTCCCCAAGTTACTTTATCTCTTTGACCGCGGGAAATTACAATTCTGTCCGGCGAAAAGGTAAGAAAAAAGGATGAACATCCAAACAATATTTAACCTTTTTGCAAAAAGTTGTAAAAAAAAGCATTCGGCATGCCATTCACTTTTTCCCAATTATTGCGTAGTATTTATAAAAAGTGTACCTTCGCAAGGTATATCAAAGATATAAGTACCATGAAAGTAAAGACATTCGTTTGCAATATGCTGCATGAGAACTGCTACGTAGTGTACGATGAGCAGTCGCACGAGGCAGCCGTGATAGACCCGGGCTTCTATTGGGACGAGGAGAAGAGGAGGTTAGGTAAGTTTATAGAAGAGAATAAGCTGCACCTCAAGTATCTCCTCTGCACACACCTTCACTTCGACCACATCTTTGGCACCACCTTCATCGAAGACACCTACGGACTGCGCGTGAGCGCAAGTATCGAGGACAGCTCGTGGATTACCAACTTTGGGCAGACAGTGACTCGTTTTGGCATAAAGCCCAATGCCATGCCGCGCCCCGTAGGACACCCCTTACACGATGGCGACGTGCTCATGCTCGGCAACGAGTCATTGAAATGCATTGCGACTCCGGGCCATTCGGCTGGAGGCATGTGTTTCCATGCCGAAGAGAGTGCCATGCTCTTCGCTGGCGACACCCTGTTTCAAGGCTCTATTGGCCGCACCGACTTTGCCGACGGCAGCTATGCACAGCTCATACAATCTATACAGCAACAGTTACTCACCCTGCCCGAGGACACCGTTGTATACCCCGGACATGGCGACCCGACGACCATCGGAGACGAAATGAAGTACAATCCGTACTTGTAAAAGACAGAAAAAGGGTGTAAACAAAACACTTTATGTCATAAAACATGTTATTGCATGCTTTGTATCCGAAGAAATAGTGTTACTTTTACACTCGCAATAGTATGCAAACCCAAAAAAACGAACAACTTATAAAAGAAAAACAGTATGAAGAAAGCTTTTTACGGAGCAATGTGTGCACTGGCACTGCTCAGCGCATGCTCACAGAAGCCGGCAGAGCCACTGTCGGGACTGAAGCCCGCTGACTTCCAATCGGAGCAACAAGGCAAGCAAACAGACCTCTACACCCTCACCAACAAGAACGGCATGGAGGTGTGCGTGACCAACTTTGGCGGACGTATCGTCTCCATCATGGTTCCCGACAAGGAGGGCAACATGCAAGACGCTATCATCGGATACTCCAACATCACAGACTATGCGACCAAGCCCAGCGACTTCGGAGCATCGGTAGGCCGCTATGCCAACCGTTTGGCTAACGGACAAATCACCATAGACGACGTGGTGTACGACCTGCCCAAAAACAACTTCGGGCACTGCCTCCACGGCGGTTGCACCCTGGAGCCCGCTCCCATGGGTTGGCAGAATCAGGTATACGATGTTGAGAAGGTGACCGACAACCAAATTGTACTCGTGATGCACAGCCCCGACGGCGAGGCAGGATTCCCCGGCAACGTAGTGGCCAAGACCACCTACACCCTGACCGACGACAACGCCATCGACATCGTGTGGACCGCAACCACAGACAAGAAGACAGTAATCAACCAGACCAACCACTGCTACTTCAACCTCAACGGCGACCACCAGATGCCCATCACCAACCACCTGCTGCAGCTCAATGCCGACTACTACACTCCCGTAGACAGCACCTATATGACTACCGGTGAGATTGCTCCCGTGACTGGCACTCCGATGGACTTCACCGCATTCAAGGAGGTAGGCACAGAGATTACCAACTTCGACTTCGAGCAGCTGAAGAACGGTAATGGCTACGACCACAACTGGGTACTCAACACCGAGGGCGACGACACGCAGGTGTGTGCCACACTGAAGAGCCCCGTAACAGGTATCGTACTCGAAGTTTATACCAACGAACCTGGCATCCAGTTCTATTCAGGAAACTTCCTCGACGGCACCACATTGGGCAAGGATGGCAAGACCATCAACCAACGCACCGGTATGTGTCTCGAAACACAGAAATACCCCGACACCCCCAACAAAAGCCACCTCGAAGGCTGGCCCTCAGCTACATTGGAGCCGGGACAGGAGTACTACAGCCACTGTGTGTACAAGTTCTCTGTTGAAAAATAATTCATAAAGCAATATACTAATCAAAAAAACAAACGAATAAAAGATTATGGCATTATTAGACTGGATTGTCATTGGCCTATTTGCTATGGCCATGATATGGATTGTAGTGAGTGTGATGAGAAAGGAGAAGGACAACTCTTCTGACTATTTCTTGAGTGGACGTGATGCGACGTGGATTGCCATCGGTACCTACATCTTCGCCTCGAACATCGGTTCGGAACACCTTATCGGCTTGGCCGGCTCGGGCGCATCAAGCGGTATGGCTATGGCCCACTGGGAGATTCAGGGATGGATGATTCTTATCCTTGCTTGGGTGTTTGTTCCTTTCTATGAACGCAGTATGGTACTCACCATGCCTGAGTTCCTTGAAAAGCGCTTCAACAAGCAGTCACGCACCATCCTCACTTACATCTCGCTCATCAGCTATGTATTGACAAAAGTTGCCGTGACTGTATATGCCGGTGGTGTGGTATTCCAGCAGGTATTCGGTATTGAGTCTATCACCCTCTTCGGATGGACCATTGACTTTTTCTGGGTAGCAGCTATCGGACTCGTATTGCTGACTGCCGTATACACCATCCTCGGCGGTATGGAGTCGGTATTGAAGACTTCGGTATTGCAGACTCCCATTCTGCTCGTAGGTTCGGTAGTAATCCTCGTGCTCGGATTGAAGGAGCTCGGTGGCTGGGGCAACATGATGGAACTCTGCGACGTCACTCCCGCTTACGAAGGAGCACAGGGTACCATGATTCACCTCATGCGCGGCAACAGCGACCCGCAGTATCCCTGGTTGGGCGCTTTGGTAGGTTCGGCAGTTATCGGTTTCTGGTACTGGTGTACCGACCAGTTCATCGTGCAGCGCGTACTCTCTGGTAAGAACGAGCGTGAGGCCCGCCGTGGTGCTATCTTCGGAGCCTACTTGAAGCTCCTCCCCGTATTCCTGTTCCTCATCCCCGGTATGATTGCCTTCGCACTGGCTAAGGGTGCTCAGACTGGCGTATTGAACTCCGATTTGGCCAACGCCATGATGCCCGTACTCAACAATGGTGACGTAGCCTTCCCCCTCTTGGTAGCTAAATTACTTCCCGCCGGTTTCAAGGGCGTAGTAGTTTGCGGTATCCTCGCAGCCTTGATGTCTTCATTGGCATCGCTCTTCAACTCTTCGGCCATGCTCTATACCATCGACGTATACAAGGTGAAGCACCCTGACCCCAATCCCGTGATTGCTGAGGACGGCCGCGTAACCGACTCTGAAGAGTATGGAAAGAAGCTTGTGAAGATTGGTCAGATTGCCACCGTCGTAATCGTAGCATTGGGTATCCTTTGGATCCCTGTGATGAAGAGCATCGGTGATGTGTTATACCTCTATCTGCAGGATGTACAGTCGGTGCTCGCACCGGGTATCGCAGCCGCCTTCCTCATGGGTATCTGTTGGAAGCGCGCTACGCCTAAGGGCGGTCAGTGGGCTTTGATCTCAGGTCTGGTCGTAGGCCTCACCCGTCTTGGAGCCAAGATTCTCTACACCTCAGGTGCTTCTTGGGTTCCCGAAGGTTGGTTCAAGGCTGTATTCTACGACTTCAACTGGCTTTACTTCTGCGGTTGCATGCTGGTATTCTGCTTGCTTGTTTGCTTCATTGTCAGTCTCTGCACTCAACCGAAGCCCGAGACAGAGATCAAGGGTCTTGTATTCGGCACCTCTACTCCCGAACAGAAGGCCGCTACCAAGCGCAGTTGGAACAAGTGGGATGTTATCCACACCGTTATCATCCTCGGCATCACTGTGGCATTCTACATATACTTCTGGTAATCCGCAGCCATGTTTGAATACTATTCCCATCATCCACGGTTCTACGTTGCCGTCGACTGTATCATCTTCGGATTCAGCCAAGGGGAGCTTAGCCTCCTCTTGCTGAAGCGAAAGTTTGAACCAGGACAAGGCGAATGGTCGCTGATGGGCGGATTCGTACAGGAAGGAGAGAGTGTAGATGATGCGGCCAAGCGCGTGCTAACCGAGCTCACCGGACTCAACGATGTATATATGGAGCAAGTGGGCGTGTTTGGCGAAGTAGACCGCGACCCAGGCGAGCGTGTCATCTCTACGGCCTACTATGCACTTATCAACATCAACGAATACGATCGCCAGCTGGTAGAGGAGCACAATGCCTATTGGATGAAGATAGACGAACTGCCCACCCTACTCTTCGACCATCAGGAGATGGTGGTAAAGGCACGTCAGTTGATGAAGACCCAATCGGCTACAATGCCCATCGGTTTTAACTTGTTGCCCGAGCTCTTCACCTTAACACAATTGCAAAACCTCTACGAAGCCATCAACGGCAACACTGTGGACAAACGGAACTTCAGAAAACGTGTAGCCGAGAATCCCTTCATCGTGAAGACTCCACTTGTCGATAAGAGCGGTTCGCGCCGCGGAGCCTCACTCTACAAGTTCAACGAAGAGGACTACAAGAAATCACTCAAGTTTAAATTGTAATACGCGCACGCGTACATTTTTAATATGGAGATAAAAGGAGTTAAATGGAGATTAGAGGAGTTAAAAGCCAATAGTTTGTTCCGCAAAAAGGACATTTGGCCTTTATCTCGCCTAACGAGCGAAGCGAATGATATCTCCCTTTAACTACTTTAACTTCCAACAAGAAACAACCATTATGTTAGAAGAACTCAAACAAAAGGTATTCCAAGCCAACCTCGACCTCGTAAAGCAAGGTTTGGTTATATTCACTTGGGGCAACGTATCGGGCATCGACCGCGAAAAAGGGCTGGTAGTCATCAAACCCAGCGGAGTGAGCTACGATGACATGAAAGCCTCTGATATGGTAGTCGTGGACCTCCACACTGGCGCGGTGGTAGAGGGCGACCTCAACCCCTCATCAGACACTCCCACCCACCTCGTGCTCTACCGCGCCTTTCCCAACATCCAGGGCGTGGTACACACCCACTCCACCTTTGCCACCGCATGGGCACAGGCCGGCAAGGACATCCCCAACATCGGCACTACACATGCCGACTACTTCTATCGTGAGATTCCCTGCACCGAGGCGATGACCAAGGAGGAGGTTGAGGGCGAGTACGAGTTGGAGACAGGCAACGTCATTGTGAAGCGCTTCGAAGGCATCAATCCCGACCACACTCCCGGTGTATTGGTAAAGAACCACGGTCCCTTCTCTTGGGGTACAAGTCCGGCCAATGCGGTATACAACGCCAAGGTGATGGAGCAATGCGCCAAGATGGCTTACATCGCTTTCACGCTCAACCCCGAGACCACGATGAACCCACTCCTCATCGAAAAGCACTACAACCGCAAGCACGGTCCTAATGCTTATTATGGACAAAAGAAGAAATAACAATAACTTTTATTTAACAACCATTTAACTTTTAAGATTATGGCAAACTTTTTTGAACAATATGAAATTTGGTGGGTCACCGGTGCCCAACTCCTCTACGGAGGCGAAACAGTAAAAATCGTTGACGGCCACTCCAAGGAGATGGTCGATGGCCTCAACAATAGCGGTATCATCCCCATCAAGGTAGTCTACAAGGGCACAGCCAACTCATCAAACGAGGTAGAAACTGTGATGAAGGCAGCCAACAATGATGACAAATGCGTAGGTATCATCACCTGGATGCACACCTTCTCACCCGCCAAGATGTGGATCAAAGGCTTGCAGGCACTGCAGAAGCCGCTCCTCCACTTCCACACCCAGTATAACGCCGAGATTCCCTGGGAGACCATCGATATGGACTTCATGAACCTCAACCAGTCTGCCCACGGCGACATCGAGTTCGGTCATATCTGCACTCGCATGCGTGTACCCCGCAAGGTGGTTTGCGGCTATTGGAAGAGCCAAGAGGCCCAGAAGAAGATTGCCGTTTGGGCACGCGTAGCAGCCGGTGTCGCCGATGCCAAGAACACACGCTGCCTCATGTTCGGTATGAATATGAACAACGTAGCCGTTACCGATGGTGATCGCGTAGAGTTCGAGCAGCGCTTGGGCTACCACGTTGACTACTACCCCGTTTCATCACTCATGGAGTACCTCAAGAAGGTAACCGACGCCGAGGCCGACGCACTCGTAGAGGAGTACAAGAGCCTTTATGAAATCAAGATTGATGAGAGCGGCGAAGAGGTATATTGGGAGAAGGTAAAAAATGCCGCCAAGGCCGAGATTGCTTTGCGTCGCGTACTTGCCGACGAGGGTGCTACCGCCTTCACCACCAACTTTGACGACCTCGGCTGCGCCGACATAAACGATCCCAACTTCGTAGGTTTCGATCAGATTCCCGGCCTTGCTTCACAGCGTCTCATGGCCGAGGGTATCGGTTTCGGTGCCGAGGGTGACTGGAAGACCGCTTGCCTCTGCCGCACCCTTTGGGTTATCCAGCAGGGCATGCCTAAGGGTTGCTCATTCCTCGAGGACTACACCCTCAACTTCGCTGGCAACCAGTCTTCATGCCTCCAGAGCCACATGCTCGAGATCTGCCCCGATATCGCTGTAGAGGAGAAGCCCAAGCTCGAGGTACACTTCCTCGGCATCGGTATCCGCAAGCAGCAAACTGCCCGCCTTGTATTCACTTCTAAGACAGGTTACGGTATCAAGGCTACCATCGTAGACCTCGGCAACCGCTTCCGCCTCATCTCACAGGAGGTAGAGTGCATCGAGCCCAAGCCCATGCCCAACCTCCCCGTGGCATCAGCTCTGTGGATTCCCCAGCCCACCTTCGAGATTGGCGCAGGTGCATGGATTCTCGCTGGCGGCACACACCACAGCGCATTCTCATACGACATCAACGAGGAATATTGGGAAGACTTCGCTGAGATGACAGGTATCGAGTACGTGAAGATCAATAAGGACACCACCATCAGCTGCTTCAAGCAGGAGCTCCGCATGAACGAGGTGTACTACATGCTGAACGAGGCGCTGAGATAATAATTTAAGTATCTAAGGAGATAAAGGGAGTTAAATGCCAAATGTTTAGGAGATAAAGGAAGTTAAATGGAGGTAAATGGAGTTAAACGCCAAATGTTGCATCGCTGACAAAACTATTGGCCTTTATCTCCCTAAAGAGCGAAGCGATAACTCCTTTTAAGTACCTTTAACTCCCTAAAAAAACAACTCCTCTACCCCTTTATAAGGTATCTCCCTTTATCTCCTTTAACTCCTACAAATAAACTTACCACTATGAGTTTAACTGCAAAACAAATCATTGAAGCAGGTAAAGCCATCCTCGGTATAGAGTTCGGCTCTACCCGTATAAAGGCTGTACTCATCGACGAGACAGGCAAGCCCATCGCCCAGGGCAGCCACACTTGGGAGAACCAGTTGGTCGACGGCTTGTGGACCTATAGCATCGATGCCATCTGGCACGGTTTGCAGGACTGCTATGCCGACCTCCGCAAGGATGTGGCAGTGCAATATGGCACTGAGATAGAGAGCCTCGCAGCCATCGGCTTCAGCGCCATGATGCACGGTTACATGGCCTTCGACAAGAACGAGCAGATACTCGTGCCCTTCCGCACCTGGCGCAACACCAACACGGGTGAGGCTGCTGCCGCATTATCTGAGTTGTTTGTATACAACATTCCTTTGCGCTGGAGCATCTCGCACCTCTACCAAGCCATCCTCAATGGCGAGGAGCACGTGGGCGACATCGACTACCTCACCACCCTCGCCGGGTACGTACACTGGCAGGTGACGGGCAACAAGGTACTCGGCGTCGGCGATGCCTCAGGTATGATACCCGTCGACCCCAAGACGAAGAATTACTCGGCAGAGATGATAGAGAAGTTTGACCAGCTCGTGGCTCCCAAGGGCTACAGCTGGACGCTCACCGACATCCTCCCCAAGGTATTGGTAGCAGGTGAGAATGCCGGCTACCTCACCGAGGAGGGTGCCAAGAAGCTCGATCCCTCGGGTCACCTCAAGGCAGGCGTACCCGTATGTCCTCCCGAGGGCGACGCAGGCACCGGCATGGTAGCCACCAACGCTGTCAAGCAACGCACAGGTAATGTGTCGGCCGGCACCTCATCTTTCTCGATGATTGTGTTGGAAAAGGACCTTACCAAACCCTACGAGATGATCGACATGGTGACCACCCCCGATGGCAGCCTCGTGGCCATGGTACACTGCAACAACTGCACCTCAGACCTCAACGCCTGGGTCAACATCTTCAAGGAGTACCAGGAGCTGATGGGTATCCCCGTCGATATGAACGAGATTTTCGGCAAGCTCTACAACCACGCCCTCACAGGCGATGCCGATTGTGGAGGCCTCATCTCGTACAACTACATCTCCGGCGAACCCATCACCGGTATGGAGGAGGGTCGTCCCCTGTTCGTACGCTCGGCGGGCGACAAGTTCAACCTCGCCAACTTCATGCGTGCCCACCTGCATGCATCGGTCGGTGTGCTCAAGATAGGCAACGACATCCTGTTCAACGAAGAGAAAATTCGTGTAGACCGTATCACCGGTCATGGCGGCCTCTTCAAGACCAAGGGCGTAGGCCAGCGCATCCTCGCAGCTGCTATCAACTCACCCATCTCCGTGATGGAGACCGCAGGTGAAGGTGGTGCATGGGGTATGGCCCTACTCGGTGCCTTCTTGGTGAACAATACGGAAAAGCGCTCGCTCGAGGACTGGCTCGAAGAGGTCATCTTCGCTGGCAATACTGGTATAGAGATTGCTCCCACCGCCGAAGATGTAGCCGGATTCAATACCTACATCGAGAACTACAGGGCATGCCTCCCCATTGAAGAAGCGGCCGCAAAGGTGAAACGTTAAATAAGGAACGTTGAACGAAGAACAATATTTCGTCTGTAATCGTAACCAAATTTCGTTAATCGTTCAACCACACAGTACGTACAGCGAAAGCCGCAGATGCAGTCGTCAAGACTCGTATCTGCGGCTTTATTAATACCGTCCACGTGTAGCGCGTAATGCGATGTGAAATTATACGAGTGTTCATTTACACTCGTAATATTAAACAGTTCCCTTACTCTTGGCATATTCACTGGGCGTCATGCCCGTTGTTTTCTTGAACACCTCACGGAAGTACTTGAGGTCAGAGAAACCAACCCTTTCGGCCACTTCGGTCACTGTATATTGCCGTTCGCGTAGCATTGTCTTAGCCTTCCCTATGCGATACACGCGGATGAGGTCCGATGGGGTATTACCTGTCAACCCCTTTATTTTGTTGTATAAAGAAGTACGGCTTACACGTAGTTCATAGGCAAGGGTGTCTACGGTGAAGTCACCGTCGGCAAGGTGCCGCTCTATAATATCCTTCATCTCAGCCATCAGTTTGAGGTCAAGCTCCGATGCCGTGTTTGGCAGTTCCTCACCAACAGGTTCAAGCATTGCCAACTGGCGACGCAACTGGAGACGGCTCTCCACGAGGTTACTAATGGTAAGCTGTAGTATCTTAGTATCAAATGGCTTGGTTACGTAGGCATCGGCCTTTACGGAGAGGCCGTTGATAATGCTCTGCTGGTCTGACAGGGCCGAGATGAGCACTACAGCAATGTGTGAAGTATCTATATTGCTCTTAATGGATACACATAAGTCATCGCCACGCATCTCGGGCATCATTACATCGGAAAGTACGATGAGGGGCTGCACATAGGGAAGCTTCGACAGTGCTTCCTTGCCGTTGGTTGCGGTGTACACTATAAAATCCTTGCCGAAGAGGCGTTTCAGATAACCGAGCATCTCGGGATTGTCTTCCACGATGAGCAGACGGTGGCGCTGGTCATCAGCGAGGATACAGGGTTCTTGCTCCAATATGGGAGCAACGGGAGCTTTGCTGTCGGACGCATCGACGAACTCGGTAGTCATGACGTTGTAGTGGTTCTTTCCCCGAGGGAAACGTACGTGGAAGTCCGATCCTTGGTCAAGCACGCTACGCACGTCCACTTGCCCCTTCATCTGTTTTACATACCGGGAGATGGAAATCAGTCCTATGCCACAACCGAAGGTGGTAGCATTGACTGCATTCGGGGCACGGAATATCTGCTTGAACAGTTTCTTTCTTTCCTCATGGCTGATGCCTATACCATTGTCCGTTACATGGAATCCCCAATGCTTATGCTCGCAGTAGAGCTTGAGCGTGATGATACCACCGTCGTCGCTATATTTGATGGCGTTGGAAAGCAGGTTCTGTATGATGGAGTTGAGTTTGCGCGTATCGACCCAAATACCGAACTCCTCGTCGGGATGTTCGAAGACAACAGTTTGGTGCTTTGCCTCAGCCAATCGTTCTATCTTGTCTATTTGTGTTTGGAAGAAGAAGATAGCCTCGTGCTGCTCTATCCGCGTTATGCCCTTCTCGAGACTTTCCAGCTCGTAATGCAGCACATTGTCAGTCATCTGCGACAGCGTATTGGTATTGCGCAATGCCATACTCACGGCCTCGCGTTCTTCCACTCCGAGCGTTTCGCTCTGGCTGAGTTCCTCCAGCGGCGCTTTGATAAGTGCCAGCGGAGTGCGGATGTCGTGCGCCGTATTGATGAAGAAGTTGATTTTTTCATTCGATACATGTATCGCATTGGCCGACATATAGTATTTACGCACCAAGAAGAAAATAAGCACAAGAATGCATAGCTCAATGAGTAACCCCGCAAAAGAGAAATAGAAGGGAGGGCGTATGATGACACCTACAGTACGCTCGTCGAGCGTGTTGCCCGACTCTTTCGATACGGCCTGTATCGTAAGACTGTATTTACCGGCATTCAATCCGTTGAATGTAATGAGTTTATCCTCATTGAGCGGATGCCATTGCGTGGTAGCACTCTTCGGATTGTCAAAAGTCCATTTAACGATACAGTCTGACGGATAGATATGATTGATGCACTTGACTTTTATGGCAGCATTGCGCTGGCTGTCACTCAATTTGATTCTTGTCACATTGTTCACTACGTCCCTGATGGGCGCTCCTTTCTTGTCGGGAGTGACACGGGTGTTTTCTATATATAAGTCAGAAAGCACCAGCGTACCTTTATATATATGGGGAAGTTGGCTGTTTGCCTTGGTCTCAATGACACCATTATCGCCGCCAAACATCATGGTCTCGTTAGAGGTACATATACCAGCCCTGATACTGAAGTTGATGTCCTGTAATCCTTGGTCACTTGTCCATGTGGTGATTTTCTGTGTGAGCTTGTCGTATCTTACAATGCCAGCATCCGAACTTATAAACAAAGACCCATTATTGGCACTGACGATGCATTTCAAACAATCGTTGGTAAGCGGACTGTTGCTTTTGTCATATTTGTGATAGTAATTACCCTTCTCGTTATAGACTAACAGTCCGTTGTGATGCGTGCCGACATACAACGTCCCATCGGGGTCTTGATGGATGGTATTTACTTTAAAACGTTCGAGCGGCAGGTCAATTCTTTGCTTCTCGTGGGTGTGTTTGTTGAATTTATATAGCCCATCCTTAGTTCCTACCCACAGAGTTTCAGTGTCCCGTTCCGTAATGCAGTTAATACCTCTGAACACCTCGGCATGATCCACTTTGATGTTTCCGTTTCGATAGCTGATATTGATCAGTTGGTTCTCACCTCCCATCCAGATTGTATGCTCATATTTGTCGACAAACATGGTTTGGATGTATTTCTCTGGGGATATCAAGTCAGGTTTCACAAAATGCGCCTCCTTACTCTGCTTGTGAATAACATAAATGCCGGCAGCATATCCTCCTGCCAATATAACCCCCGGTTCCGCCTCACATAGGGTCAAAAAGTAGTGATTTTTGTTTGTCGACTTGTCGGCAATGGAGAGCAGGGTATGCCATTCGTTCGACTTTGACTGATACAGACTTATGCCGTTGTCAGTAGCATACCAAAGGTCATGGTCGCTATCTTCGATGATACAGTCCACGCTGTTGTTATTCAACGTGTTGGTTTTGATGAGCGAACGCTTCACCCAATTGAAGTCGGGGTAATATTCATTACGTATGGTAAGCCCTTGCGGGAAAGAGCACATCCACAGCTGTCCATCTCTATCAATACAGATATCGGCCACATTATCGGTATTCATACGATAGTTTGACGTAAAGTCTGCACTGAGGAACGGTTCGGGAATACACTCATGGATATTCATCCGAAACACACAAGCCGCGTTAGTAGAGAACAGTACATCAT
The DNA here is from genome assembly GCA_017517925.1 of Bacteroidaceae bacterium. Lineage (GTDB taxonomy): Bacteria > Bacteroidota > Bacteroidia > Bacteroidales > Bacteroidaceae > UBA1189. The sequence goes on from JAFWXS010000048.1 coordinate 19,805, forward strand.
GGCTGTTATTTGTAGGAACGATTTTGGTGACACGCACATCGGACAGCACTTCCTCATCATATATGACCTCCTGAGAATATTCCTTGAAGGCATAAATGCCTTCATCCTCGCTACCTATCAATAGCGTACCTGTATTCCGATGATAATACAACGTGTTGGCATTGATACAATAAGGGTGTAGCGCCTCAATAGGCTTCACACTGATACAGTCCTCTTTAATCTGTCCCATGTATATACCTCCAGTGGTGCCGACAAACAATGTACTGTCATCTTTGGAGAGAATGGCCGAATAGTTCGAGATGTCCGCCGGAGCATCTAATTGAAGGTGACGTCCTTTCTGAGTTCTAATGTTATAGCAGAAGGCTTCATTGCTTACAAATATCCAGATATTGCCTTGCTGGTCGATAGGTGAAACGGCACTTTTCTGTACGGTCGACCGCTCAGAATCAATCTGAGGGAGATACATCACCTCAAAATCATTGAAGCATCTATTGTACCGCACAACCCTTCCCAGATTCGTAACTAACCACAGATTATCCTCCACATTGTCGTGTATCAATCGGCTTGTGGAATACTCCGTAAACTTCTGTCCCGAAATGTTTAGCGTGTAGTTCGTTATTTCGCTACCATCGTAACGGTCGATGCCATTATCTGTCAAAAACCACATGAACCCACCGTTCGACTGCTGCACGGCATATACATTGCGTGAACTTAGTCCATCTTCCAGAGTGATATATTTATAGATTTCACCATATACCGAGGGGCATGTCCAGAGCATCAGCAACAAGATAAGCCGACGCAATAGTTTCATCCGTGTATCTTTCATCATTTTCATGGCAGGTTTTTCGTAGTATTTCTCTATGACAGGAATGTCTTTCCCTTTATAACAAAACCGAGCGGGACATTGTTCATATATCTCCACCAGAATATTGGAGCTACTTCTTCATCTCCTCCCAATCGCTCGAGTACGAGGGATTCACGAGGGAGAGTATGCGCACCACCTCCTCTTTTTCCTTGGCTGTGCCCTTGCTGTATATGCCCAAGAGCTCATCTTTCTTGATTTCGGTGAAGAGCTGCGGCAGTGCCGACATGGGTTTGTCCTGCCGTGCCTTTTCGAGCAGGGCGAGCGAGGTGGTGATGTTGCTGCGTCCGCGCTCGGCATTCTGTGCCATCTCGTCGAGACCCTTGCGGTGGTAGTCATACATGAGCTGGCGGTAGGGCTCCATGGCACCGTTCATGTAGTCGTTCACGATGGCGTGGCGGTTCTTGCTGTAGCCGAAGGCTTTCCATCCGTCTTCGCCTATCATCTGTGCGTTGTTCACCACGTTCTCTGCCTTGTTCAATATGTCTGTGCCACCCTTAAGAGCGAAGGTCTCCATGTCGAGTCCGATGATAAGGTAGGCATAATAGGCCAATACGGCCGTGAGGTTGTTGTCTATCATGTCGTCGGAGAACTCCAGTTTGTCGTGCTCGATGTAGTTGAAGTCCACGGCGTTGTCGTTGAAGCTGAGCACCGTGGTATTGTACGAGGCGTTGTACACGGGACGGTTGGCCTGCACCATGAGGTTGCATGCAAAGCGACCGTCGTCGCTATATTCGTTCACGATGAGGTTGAAGCTGCATACAATCTTCTCCCGTGTAGTATACTGCGCATTGCTCCACTTGCGGGTATTGAGAAACTCGGTGATGGCCTCCTGCAAAGTGGTAAATACCGAGGTGTTCGTACCCTGTATCTTCGAGTGGTTCACCACCACCTTGGCCTCCAACTCTTGTGCCGTGGCGGTGTGCAGTGGGCACAGCCCAATGAGGGCGATGGCCGCTGCGAGGATATGGCGTGCTGTTTTCTTCATATCGGATACAAAAATAGTGTATTTTAATTCCTATGTATGTTTTTCGCAATAATTAACGTCACTATCAATCATTCATCATCAGGCTCATCAAGGGGTTCTCCTCGGTGAGCACGCGGTGGGTGAGTTCGGCAATGGTGAGCGACTCGGCCTCGGCGCAGGGCTCGGCGAGGCGTTCGCATAGACCTTCACATATATGGTAACAGCCGTTGTTCTCAGTGAGCAGTTCATCGGTGACGCTCCATATCGCATCTACTTCGGGGTGCAATGCTGCGTAGGCGGTGAGCATCGCCTCGGCATCGATGATGCGTGCCATGCCGAAGTAGTCCCCATCGCAGCCTGTAGTGTCGAGCACATCCACCTCGGTGCGACCGTGGTGGGCGGCAATGGCTGCAATGAGACCATCGCGTGCCTCCTCGTCGTCGTATACACACTCGCGCAGCAGCAGGCCGTCGGCCTCGGCGCGGCAGATGGCCAAGGCTACGGTGAGCTCGCCACGGCGTGCCACCCACATCGTGTCGCCTGCCATGTGCATGTCATCGACTACTGCCCGCAGGTCGTCCAAGGGGTGTTGCACACACATCGTACGCTCCTGCATCTTATCGCGGAGGTAGATGAGGAATTCAGACCCACCTAAATCCTCCCTGTGAGGGAGGACTTCTCTCACCGTGAGGTCAATACCCCCTCCCTCACAGGGAGGGTTGGGGTGGGTCTCCTTCCACCCAAACCTGAAGCAGGGTGTATACCCGAACTTGGCGTAATACGTAGCCAGCTCGGCTGTAGCAGGGATGAGGAAGCTGAAGGCGGCGTTCTCGGCGAGCATGTGGCGGTGTGTCTGGTCGAGCAGCTCTCCCATCAGTCCGCGACGGCGGTAGTTCTCGTCGGTGCAGGCTCCCGAGATGTACGAGGCGGGCAGCATGCGGCCACCGTAGGTCATGGGATAGGGGAGTTTCTGTAGGGCCGATACCACGCGTCCGTCGCGTACGATGACTTCGTTGCGCTCCTTGCGGTACTTCTCGCGGAAGTAGAGATCGATGAAGGCACGCGGGTCGGCAAAGGAGCGTTCCCACAGATGGCGTGTCTCGAAGCGTATGCGCATCTCCTCCTCCGTCTCCTTGGGGTAAGCGGTGAGCGTGGCGGTCATCTTGTCGAGTATGAGGTCAGGCTGGTACGAGAGTTTTGCCTTGCGCAAGCCCTCGAGGCCGAGGTCCTCCTCGCGGTTGATGTATACGATATCTTCGGGCAGGCGCGACACAAACTCATTGTTTATCATGGCGTAGGCCCCCTCGTACGAGGTGTCGGCCTTCTCCACACATACATCGAAGGCCTCAGCGTTGATGCGCGCACCGAAGGTGAAAGCTACCATCCGTCCCTCCACCCAGAGCGTGCCGCCCACAATGTGCAGTTCGTCAATATGGTGCAGGGCATAGTCTATCATGCGCTGCTCGGCCTGCATGGCGCGTTGCATACAGGAGTCGTTCGTGCGGCACCACTCCTCGCCGAGGCGTATGCAGTCGGGCACGAGGTCGGCCGTCAGAGGGCGGTATTCGTAGTTGGGGTACGTGCGCTTGAACTTGCTGATGTGGTTGCGCTTGGGCTGCAGCTTCTTGCCGCTCAGCGTCACCAACTTTTCGCGCAGGTAGAGGTAGTCGGCACGGTCGCGGTTCACACTATAGGCGAAGGCTCCGGGCATCGACTCCTCCATAAGTCCCTTTGCACAGGGACACACGCACGCCATGCGGAACGTGTCGCCGAGGCTTCGCGCATCGGCCATCAGCATCTCCAGCACGGGACGCAGGTCGCCCTTCCCCATGGGCTTCATGTAGGTGACATGCCCCTCGCTCACGAAGCGCAGCACGAGGAACCCCTCCACCACGGCCCACTCCGTGTGGTAGAGAAACTGCCAGCTGCACAGGTTGGCCACGTTCATGTCACAGTTCATACACTTGCTCTCCATGGTGTAGGAGCGCAATAGGTCGGCATCGGCCGCCGTTATCGGACGGAAGGGAATTATCATATATAATATTAGGTCTACGCTGAATTTTGGCATAAAGGTAATACTTCTTCGCCATTTCTTCTCTAAGATTAGCAAAAAAAGAGGGCTAAATGGTTTTTATCTCAAAAAATACGCTACTTTTGCAGCGTTATTGTTATTCACACATCGTATAACTACAAAAACGCAGTGTTATGAAGATTAATGAAATCATTCAGGACCTCGAGCGCAAGCATCCTAACGAGCCCGAGTACATCCAGGCCGTAACCGAAGTGCTTCACTCAGTAGAAGAAGTCTACTACCAGCATCCCGAGTTCGAGAAAGCGAAAATCATCGAGCGCATGGTAGAGCCCGACCGCATCCTCACCTTCCGCGTCACATGGGTTGACGACAAGGGCGAGGTGCAGACCAACCTCGGCTACCGCGTACAATATAACAATGCCATCGGCCCGTACAGGGGCGGTCTCCGTTTCCATGCCTCGGTGAACCTCAGCATCCTGAAGTTCCTCGGCTTCGAGCAGACCTTCAAGAATGCCCTCACCTCGCTCCCCATGGGTGGCGGCAAGGGCGGCTCGGACTTCTCGCCCCGTGGCAAGAGCCAGAACGAGATCATGCGCTTCTGCCAGGCCTACATGACCGAGCTGTGGCACAACCTCGGCCCCGACACCGACGTGCCTGCAGGCGACATCGGCGTGGGCGGACGTGAGGTGGGATACCTCATGGGCATGTACAAGAAGCTCACCCGCGAGTGCACCGGCGTGATGACGGGCAAGGGCCTCGACTTCGGCGGTTCGCTCATCCGCCCCGAGGCTACCGGCTATGGCGGTCTCTACTTCGTGAACCAGATGCTCGCCACACGTGGCCTCGACATCAACGGTAAGACCGTAGCCATCAGCGGATTCGGTAACGTGGCATGGGGCGCTGCCCTCAAGGCTACCGAACTGGGTGCCAAGGTAGTAACCATCAGCGGTCCCGACGGCTACGTATACGACCCCGACGGTATCAGCGGCGAGAAGATCGACTACATGCTCGAGCTGCGCGACTCGGGCGACGACATCGTGGAGCCCTACGTAGAGAAGTACCCCAACGCGACCTTCTACCCCGGTCGCCGTCCGTGGGAGCAGAAGGTGGACATTTGCCTCACCTGCGCCACACAGAACGAGCTCGACGGTGAGGATGCCCAGCACATCATCGACAACGGCGTCATCTGCGTGGGCGAAATCTCCAACATGGGCTGTACACCCGAGGCCATCGAGCTGTTCATCGAGCACAAGATGCTCTACGCCCCCGGCAAGGCGGTGAACGCAGGCGGCGTGGCTACCAGCGGACTCGAGATGAGCCAGAACGCCTGCCACATCTCATGGAGCGCTGCCGAGGTGGACAAGAAGTTGCAGTACATCATGTACTCCATCCACGAGCAGTGCGTGAAGTATGGCCGCCAGCCCGACGGATACATCAACTACGTCAAGGGAGCCAACATCAGCGGCTTCATGAAGGTAGCCAACGCCATGCTGGCACAGGGTATATACTAAGAAAGTCCACCCCATCCCTCTCACCAAAGAGAGTGAGTTGGGAGTTTCATACATCACAAGAGAAAAGCCCCCACATCGTGGAGGCTTTTCTTTTATTCATTCATACATATCAGCATTTACTGCGTCTTGCCTTCCATGTGAAGAACCAAGCAAGGGCTACAGCCACAGCCACGCCACCGATACTGTAGGACAGCACATGCGGCAAGCGGAAACCTTCGGGGGCGATGCAGATGTAGGTAACGCTGACGCAAGTCATGAAGAGTGCGGGAATAAGGGTAATAATGTAGGGCTTCTTCTCTTGCACCAAGTAGACAGTGATGGCCCAGAGGGTGAAGACAGAGAGCGTCTGGTTGCACCACGCGAAGTAGCGCCAGATAATCTTGAACCCGTCGGCATCGGCAAGGCTATAGACAAGCGTGGCGGCAGTGACAAGAAGCAAGGGGATACATATCATCAGTCGACGGCGGATACTCTTCTGCTCCATATGCAGGAAGTCAGCAATGATGAGGCGTGCCGAGCGTAGTGCCGTGTCACCACTGGTGATGGGTGCCGCCACGATACCGAGGATAGCCACTATGCCGCCAATCGCCCCGAGCCACTCCTTGGATATCATCGTAGCCACCTTGGCACCGCTATAGGGGATTCCCGTAGTAGCATCCACCACACCATGTTCCCCAAAGAACCATGTGGAGGCAGCAGCCCAGATGAGCGCCACGATACCCTCGGTGACCATAGCACCGTAGAAGATGGGACGGCAATGTTTCTCGTTCTTCATACAGCGTGCCATGAGGGGCGATTGTGTGGCATGGAAACCACTGATGGCACCGCAGGCAATGCTCACAAACATCATGGGGAATATGGGCGACTTGTCGTACTTGGTGCCGAAGCCCTGCCACATCTCAGGCAACGCGGGCCACTTGACATACAGCATGACAAGCACGCCAACGGCCATGAAGAGCAATGCGATGGCAAACACGGGATAGATACGCCCGATAATCTTATCAATGGGGAGCAACGTGGCCAATATATAATAAAGGAAGATGACGACAATCCAGAAGTTGACGTTCAATGCTTCAGGCGTCATACCCGCCAAGAGTTCGGCCGGGCCCGATACGAATACCGCGCCCACGAGCACCATAAGTACGATGGCGAGCACGTTCATCACCGTCTTGGCACTCGCGCCGAGATACTTGCCGATGAGTTCGGGCAGGTTGGCTCCGTTGTTGCGTATGGAGAGGCAGCCCGAAAAGAAGTCGTGCACAGCACCAGCCAACAGCGTACCGATGACAATCCACAGATACGATGCCGTACCAAACTGTGCACCCATGATGGCACCGAAGATGGGGCCGAGGCCGGCAATGTTCAAGAACTGAATCATGAAGATTTTCCACGTGGGCATAGGGATATAGTCCACGCCATCCTTCATGGCCACGGCAGGAGTCGTACGCTTGGGGTCGGGGCCGAACACACGGTTCACAAAACTACCGTATACGATGTAGCCCAATATGAGCAGGGCCAATGCTACTGAGAATGTCACCATAAGAGTTAATTCCTATTTATTTTTCAAAAACGGGGCAAAAGTACGAATAATTTGTCGGAAAGCACTAATTTTGCAGCATGAAATCCTTACAACGCTCATTATCTATACTATTTCTATCGTTGCTCCCCCTGTGGACCCAAGCACAATTCGTCCAAGCCCCCAAACATGAGTACCGCGCCGTATGGCTCACGACCATCAAGGGGCTCGACTGGCCAAAGGAAGAGACGATAGGGGAACACATGACACAAAAGCAGGATCTTTGTCGCATGCTCGACAGCCTGCAAGCCATAAACATCAATACCGTATTATTGCAGACGCGCATTCGTGGCGATGTCATCTACCCCTCGGTCATAGAGCCTTTCGCTCCCGTCTTCACCGGGCAGCATGGCGCGCAGCCTGACTATGATCCCTTGTCCTTTGCCATTGAGGAGTGCCACAAGCGGGGTATGCAACTGCACGCGTGGCTCGTGACCATCCCGTTAGGCGATGTTGCCTATGTGAACGGGCATGGCCGTCAGTCGTTACCCGCACGCAAACCGAAACAGTGCACCAAGTTCAAGGGAGCGTGGTACATGGAGCCGTCGCACCCCGCTACAGCCGAACACCTCAGTGCGTTGGTAGAGGAGATTGTTACTCGCTATGATGTTGACGGCATACACTTCGACTACATACGCTATCCCGAGGGCAACAGCAACTATCCCGATGGGACGTTGTACAACAAGAACCGCAGGGGTATGAGCAAGGCCGACTGGCGCAGAGACAACATCACGTGCCTCATGGAAACGATGTACAAGAAGGTGAAGAGTCTCAAGCCATGGGTCTGCGTGAGTGCCGCCACCTTGGGCAAGCACGACGATGTGTCGCGATACAGCAGTTATGGGTGGAATGCCTATCACACGGTACATCAGGAGGCACAAGAGTGGATGCGCAGGGGCATCGTGGATGCCGTGTTTCCGATGGTCTACTACGCCGGCAACCACTTTCACCCCTTCGTATGCGACTGGGGCGAGCATAGCTATGGCCGCCATGTAGTAGCAGGCATGGGTACCTACCAGTTGCACGAGGAGGAGAAGGACTGGGATCTGGAAGAGGTGGTGCGCCAGCTTCATGTCGTGCGTGCTCATCCCCGAGTGGCGGGAGTGGCACAATTCCGCTCGCAATTCGTGACGGACAACACCAAGGGAGTATACGACCTGCTCCGCTCATTCTACCCCTACCCTGCCCTCGCACCCTCCATGCCGTGGCTCGATGCCACCCCTCCAGCCATACCACAGGGGCTGAAGGCCGAGCAAGGCAAATACGCCCTCACGCTCACTTGGGAACCGCAGGAGGGAGTAACCTACAACATCTACAGCAGCACCACCTATCCCGTAGATACCAACAACCCGGTTAACCTATACCATACGTATAGTCCGAAATCGACCTATACCGTTCCCTTTCCCAGCCCTGCAGTGCCTCGCCACTATGCCGTAACAGCAATAGACCGATATGGAAACGAGAGCGAAGCGGCGCAATGGAAAAGTAGAATCACGCCGAAAGAACTTAAGAAACGAAAGTGAAGATATAGCCTTGTTTCTTGGCCATATTCAATATTATGGTTACTTTTGCGGAACCAACGAAGCAAAATGGAGAAGTTCGAAGTACATATCCTCGGCTGCGGCTCGGCACTGCCCACTACACGCCACAACGCCACATCGCAAGTAATTGACCTACGCGACAAGCTCTACATGATTGATTGTGGCGAGGGCACGCAGAGCCAGTACCGCAGAGCAGGACTCAGTTTCTCACGCTTGGGACATATCTTCATCTCGCATCTGCACGGCGACCACTGCTTCGGGCTCATGGGGCTCATCTCCACGCTCGGTCTCTTGGGACGCACGGCCACACTCCATATCCATGCCTTCCCCGAACTGGAGACCTTGATGCGCCCTTGGCTCACCTATTTCTGCGAGGGCATGCCCTACGAGGTAGAATTTCATTCCTTCCCTCACGGCTGCACCGATGTCATCCACGAGGACCGCTCGGTGAGCGTGCAGGCCTTCCCTCTTAGCCATCGGGTGCCCTGCTGTGGATTCGTATTTCAGGAGAAACCCACAGCAGCGCACATACGGCGTGAAATGATAGACTTCTACGAGATTCCCATCAGCCAGATCAACCGCATCAAGAACGGTGAGGACTATGTGACACCCGACGGCAAGGTCATCCCCAACAGCCGCCTCACCACACCGGCTGCCACTCCGCGCAAGTATGCCTATTGCAGCGACACGAAGTTCAACGCCAACAACGTGCAGTACACCCACGATGCCGATCTGCTCTTCCACGAAGCCACCTTTGCCGATGACCGCTCGGCACGCGCCGAGCAGACGTGTCACAGCACGGCACGCCAGGCAGCAGAGATGGCACGCCTCAGCCATGCCAAGCAACTGCTCATAGGACACTACTCGGCACGATATACCGATGAGAGTGTGCTGCTCAACGAGGCGTGCGAAACCTTTCCGAATACCCTCTTGGCCGAGGAAGGGATATGTTATAAAGTATAATCAGAGGAGTTCAGAAGTCAGGAGTTGAGGAATTCAGTCGATACCTTCGACTATGAATAAAGAATCACAAGGCTGTGTACAGACATTTGTCTGAACTCCTGCACTCCAGACTCCTACACTCTCCAAAGAAATAGTATATGATACACCAACTGACCACAGAATCCATCGCCCTGCTCGACAGGCTCATTGCCACCCCCTCTATATCGCGCGACGAGGCCGCTACGGCCGACATCATTGAAGCGTTCCTCAAGGAGAGGGTCAAAGGGACCGTGCAGCGCATCCATAATAATATCTATGTGCGCACTCCGCACTGGAACGATGCACACCCCACTCTGCTGATGAACTCGCACCACGATACGGTGAAGCCCTCGGCATCCTACACACGCAACCCCTATAATCCGACTCACGAGGAAGGGCGCATCTACGGTCTCGGGAGCAACGATGCTGGAGCCTCGGCTGTGTCGCTCATCGCAGCCTACCGCTACTATGAGGAGCGTGAACTGCCCTTCAACATGCTGCTGGCCATCAGTGCCGAAGAGGAGGTGATGGGTGAGCACGGCATGCGTGCGCTCTTGCCCGAACTGGGACATATCGACATGGCACTCGTGGGCGAGCCCACAGGCATGCAGGCTGCTGTGGGAGAGCGCGGATTAGTGGTGATGGACTGCGTGGCACACGGCGTGCGCGGACATGCTGCACGCAACGAAGGGGTGAACGCCATAGACATTGCCATCGAGGATATAAAAAAGATAAAGGAATTCCGCTTTGACCGCCACTCCGAACTGTTGGGCGACATCAAGATGACCGTCACCCAAATCAATGCCGGCACGCAACACAACGTCATCCCCGATGAGTGCCGCTTTGTCATCGACATACGCACCACCGATGCCTACTCCAATGAGGAGACGGCACGCATCGTAGAGCGGCTACTCACCTCCGATGCCAAGGAGCGCAGCACGCGAGTGCATGCCTCGGCCATCTACGAAGACCATCCCTTGGTAAAGGCAGCCGTAGCCTGTGGCCGACAGACCTTCGTGTCGCCCACCACATCGGACATGGCACTCATGCACGGCATACCCTCACTGAAAATGGGCGTGGGCGAATCTTCCCGTTCGCACGGAGCCGATGAGTTTGTTCTCGAAAGCGAGATTGTGGAGGGAGTGCAGGGATACATCGAATACCTCGCCTCATTAGAGCAGGCTCTATAGCACCGGGGAGCCGGTGCTATAATTCCGCGGAGGCAGTGCGATAAATCCCCGGAGGCAGTGCGATAAATTCCCGGAGGCAGTGCTATAAATTCGCAGAGGCAGTGCTATAAATTCGCAGAGGTGATGCCCGAGGCGCAATCACGCAGCAGGAGCGAAAGCGTTACAAGCGTTACAAAGCGTTACAAGCGTTACAAAAATATGGACACCCCTGACGTTTCAGCACACCATTTTCCCTATAAAAAAGAATTTATCTATATATAATATTAATATTATATATAGATAAATTTTTAGCTCGATGTTTTTTACCGATTTTCCCTGCCGGGGGAGTGTGCATTTTCTTGTAACGTTTGTAACGCCCTCCAAACGACTTCTTCTTAGAAGGGCAGGTCATCGGCCTCGCTCGAAGCATTCATCTGCGGAGCAGGGCTGTTGAAGGGATCGGACACGGGAGGAGGCACGGGAGCACCAGCGGCAGGAGCTACATTGCGGTCTACCTTCCAGGCACGGATATCGTTGTACCAACGGCCATTGTACTCGCGACTGTCAATGTCGAACGATACGGTAAGTGTCTCGCCCAACTGGATATTGAACTGTGCTATGCGGTCGGCACCGAATACGTTGAACATCATCTTGCGAGGGTACTGCTCCATCGTTTCGAGCACATACTCCTGAATCTTCCATTCGTTGCCCGCCTTTGACACGCCACCACGCTCGGGGAGCACGGCGATAATCTTTCCTGTTAATTCCATAGTGTTATCTGTTTATCTTGTTTCGTATTTCAAAAAGTGGTGCGAAGATACATTTTTATTGGATACGTTGCTAATTTTTCTCCCGTTTTTTTTGGCAAGCCGAGCAGTTTGTGTTACTTTTGTGCAAATATATAGAATAATCACAACAAACACATAATTGCTATGAAATTTGTCGTATCCAGCGCTGCGCTTTACAGCCACCTGCAGGGCATCAGCCGTGTCATCAACTCGAAGAGCACACTGCCCATCCTCGACTGCTTCCTGTTCAATATCGAAGACAACAAGTTGTCAATCACCGCTTCTGATAATGAGACCACTCTTGATACTACAATGGAAATTGTAGAGAGCGAAGGCAACTACCAGTTTGCCATCCCCTCAAAGACTCTGCTCGATGCCATCAAGGAACTGCCCGAGCAGCCCATTACCTTCGACATCAATACAGAGTCCATGGAGGTATCTATCCTGTATATGAACGGCAAGTACGCCATGATGGGCCAGTCGGCCGACGAGTATCCCATGGCAGCGCTCATGGGCGAGAACAGCGTAAGCTTCAGCATCGAGGCCGACACCCTGCTCGGTGGTATCAACCGCACCGTATTCGCTACAGCCGACGATGAGCTGCGCCCCGTGATGAACGGCATCTACTTTGACATCTTTACAGACAATGTCACCCTCGTGGCTTCAGACGGCCATAAACTCGTGCGCTACAGGCTCTACAACGTGAGGGGTGAAGAGAAGGCCGCCTTCATCCTCCCCAAGAAGCCTGCAGCACTGCTCAAGAACCTTCTGGCCAAGGAAGCCGGCGAGATCAAGATCTCGTTTGACGACCGCAACGCTACCTTCGAGATGCCCACACACCGCATGATATGCCGCCTCATTGAGGGCCGCTACCCCAACTACAACTCGGTAATACCACAGAACAACCCCTTCAAGATTACCATCGACCGAGCAGCCATGCTCAGCGCCCTGCGTCGTGTATCGGTATTCTCATCACAGAGCAGCAGCCTCATCAAGCTCCGCATGAACAACAACGAACTGCTCATCTCGGCACAGGATATCGACTTCTCCACCTCAGCCGAAGAGAAACTCGCCTGCTCTTACGAGGGCAACCCCATGAACATCGGTTTCAAGGCCACTTTCCTCATGGACATCCTCTCCAATATCAGCGGACAAGATGTTGTCATCGAAGTAGCTGACCCCTCACGTGCCGGCGTGCTGGTACCTGCCGAGCAGGACGAGGCCGAGGAGTTGCTCATGCTGCTTATGCCAATGATGCTCAACGACTAAAGCACATACCATAATACAATAAGGTATAAAAAGTAGGGTGCGTCCATGGACGACACCCTACTTTTTAACTTCATAAAGTGCTGCAGAAACCCAAAAGGAAAAGAGGGGACCCAAATGAGTCCCCTCTTCCTGTGATTCGCTTGGGGCTCGAACCCAAGACCCCATCCTTAAAAGGGATGTGCTCTACCTGCTGAGCTAGCGAATCGACCTCTTGTGCAACGCTTTCGCATTTGCGGATGCAAAGGTAGGAAGTTTTTGCGGAAATGCAAACTTTTTTCTCTCCTTTTTGTCGTTTACCCCTCTTTTTTGTCGTTCAAGGCTTGTGGGACGGCCATATCTGCTGTTCTTTGGGCATCATTCCGGTCTTTTTCCTCCTGTTTGCGCAGAAACTGGCGGTAGTAAGAGAGCAGTATCGAGGTGGCAGGCAGGGCGATAATCATGCCCACGAGTCCGAGCAGGCTTCCCCAGACGGAGAGCGAGAGCAGGATGACGGCCGGGTGTAGCCCGATAGCTTTGTTCATGATGCGGGGGATGAGGATGGTCTCCTGTATCACCTGCACCACGAGCATCACGATGCCGGCTGCAATGAGTATCCACCAGAAGTTCTCGCCCGTATTGGCGGCCTTCACCAAGGCGAGGAAGGCCATCGGGACGATAGAGGTTATCTGCAGGTAAGGCACAATATTGAGCGCCCCCACGAAGAGTCCGAAGCCAATGGCCATGGGGAAGTCGATGATGAGGAATCCTATGCTGAACAGGATGCCCACGCACAGGGCGATGAGCGACTGCCCACGGAAGTAGTTGCTCATGCTCTCCTCCACGTCGTTGCAGAGCGTGACCACACGCTCACGATACTTCTCGGGGATGAGGCGCAGCCAGCCACGCGCCAGGGTCTCATAGTCGCTGAGGATAAAGATGATATACACCAGCACCATGAAGGCTGCCACTACGCCCCCTACGAGGTTGAACGACTGGGATATCACGCTCCACAGTTTGGGCAGCATGCCTTTGACGAGTTCGCCGATGCGCTCGGCAGAGAAATAGGCCTCCACCTGCCGCATGTCGATATGCTCGCGGATAAACTGGTTGACGACATCGGGGATGGTGCTATTGCTGTTGCCCGAGGTCAGGTAATTGGCCATAAGCTCCTTGAGCATCACGATCTCCTCCACAATCGGGGGGATCACGGCGAAGCATATACCCACTATGATGCCCGTCACCAGCAGCAGCACGGTGAAGATGGAGAGCACCCTGCTCTTGAACTTCAGCTTGTATTGGAAGAACCTCACTATCGGGTACACCAGATAGCAGAACAGCCAGGCGATGAGGAACGGGAGCAGCGCACCGCTGAGCCGGTTGATCAGGAGATAGGCGGCTACACATCCGGCGATGACCAGAAGTCCACGGATGAAACGGTCAAAAGTAATTTCCTTGTTCATGACGATAATCCTTATATCTTCGCAAAGGTAAAACGAACGAAATAAAAAAGCAAGGTTTATTTCGATATTCACCAAAATCACCCTACCTTTGTGGTGCAGGACAACGGACAACAGACATTTGTCTGAACTTCTGTAACTCATAAGTAAACCACAGATTGCACAGATTTATAAACACTAAACAAACATGCTACACCCCGGACTCACCCACACCAGTACCCGCACCGTAGAGGAGCATCACCTTGCATCCCATGTAGGCAGCGGCGACCTGCACGTACTCTCCACTCCCTCGATGATGGCCCTCATGGAGGAGGCAGCCATGCGCTGCGTGGCACCCCACCTGGAGGAGAGCCAGACTACCGTAGGCGGACACATCGCCGCCTCGCACCTCAAGCCCACCGCCCACGGGCGCACCATCACCGCCACCGCCACGCTCACCGCCGTCGAGGGCCGCAAGCTGCAGTTCACCGTATCGGCCTCTGACGAGGATGGCCTCATCGGCGAGGGCGAGCACACCCGCTTCATCGTAGACCGCGAGCGTTTCATGGCACGATTGGGATAAACCGATAGGATGCCATAGAACCTATAGAGCAAGACTGTTTATTACTTCACTCTTACTCCCTGAGCATTTAAAATCGCGCCATCCGAACGGATGATATAGAGTACGCCGTTATAAAGAATCTTCCGTGCCTTCTGGATTTCTACATGTACATCCTCAATAGCCGTGATGTCACCAGAAGCAGTGACGGTGAGGGTGTAACTTGCCGAGATTCCGTAGTATGACTTATCACCTAAGAAGGTCGCGGTGATAGTTGTTGTACCTGCAGCAACAAGCGTAATATCTCCAGTGAACGCAAGTACGGTAGCCACAGCAGGATTACTGCTACTATAGGTCACGCTTACATCCTGAGGATTGTTCAATGTGGGAAGAACGAGTTCCTTGTCATCTATTCCTACACTCACCGAAGTCTGCGTAAACGATAAAGAAACAGAACCTTTGGAAACGGTTAGTTTGTATGACGCCTCACCTGCCATATGGTACAAGTTACCATCGGTGTATGCTATAATCGTTGTCGTTCCTGCAGATATAGGGGTTACCTCACCTGTATTGGCGTCCACTTTGGCAATCATTGGATTTTCAGAGTAGTACGTAATAGTAAGGTTATTCGGATTACTGAGAGTAGGAGTTATGAAGGTTTCACCAACTGTGGCAGTTGCTTCCGACGAAGCAAAAGCAAGTGCAGACTCTGTTTTTACGGGATTAGGCACAATCAGTAAGTTATCCACTTGCGAGCCGTTGCCGTCCTCAATAGCACCATTTGCCACTATGGCACCTTCTGGCGTTTGGATATAACAATTGGAGAGCGAAATACCGCCTTCAAAATTAAATACCGCTGCCGAGCCTGACGCATGTACCTCAACGCGCGAATTGATGATGCTCAGGCTATCGCTTGACAAATTACTGCCCTTAAACGGCATTATGGCACTTACTATGAGGTTTGCACTGTCCAATGTCAGCGTTATGCCACCCTGTGTGCCGAACGCCACGCCGTTACCGTTAACCGTCAACTGTTCACCACGAATGATGGTGTTTTTCCTGATGTCAAAGAGGGTGCTGTACGATTCCGAATCCTGTGAAATGGTGCAAGCCTGTGCCACCTCAATGTTGAGATCGTCAATATCCGTATTGCGTACGAAATTAGAAGAGTTGCTAACGGTGTAATCACCGTTTATTGTCAGCGTACGAAGTCCGTCGAAACTGAACTTGCCGTCACCGAGTATGTCGTCACGGTTGCGGCTCGTCACTTGCGTAGAAGCCACATAAAGCCCATATTCCTCACCGCTGACGGTAATCTTGCATTCGTCTGATTTTCCGTTGGCACTGGCTGTAATGGTTGCCACTGCGCCTATCGCTGCATTGTCGGCTATTGTGACAACACCGTCAGTTACGGTTGCCACACTCGTATTAGAACTCGTCCATTGTATCTCCGCTTCGGAGTTCGCAGGCATCAGTTGGGCAACAAGTTCAATACGTTCACCTGGGTCAGCCACGATATATTTCTCACGTATAAGTACAGAATCAACACCGTACTTGCCGTCGGTAACAGTAATTGTAAATGTACTTGTTAAAGGATTTCCGTCTTGAATTGGAGTATAAGTATATACACCAGGAGTAGCATTAGTGGCATCAATGTTCATCTTTTCGTACATGTCGAATCGGACAATTGGAGCCGAGCCTTCTCCGCTCACTTCTGTAGTCAGACCATATACTGAGCCAGAGAACGGACGCCTTCCAACCTCTATACCCGTTATTTTCTCACCAACAGCAATAGTCATACTGCAATTAGTTATGTAGTCTAACAATGGGAAATAACCATCAGGAGTTACATTAAACTGTACATAACGAGTTTTGTAACCAATAGCACTATTGTAAGCCTGAATGCGGACATCCAAATAGTTCTTTGTTGCCAGGGTCTTTAAATAAACTGTTGTGTAATTGCTTGATGAACTAATAGGTCTAGTACAATCGGCATCCTCATAGAACGTGCCGTAGGGTGAACCTGTGTTACGGTAATCCACCGTCCAGTTGCTGCCCGAAATACCATACCAGTTTGTAGCATTGGCAGGAACAGGCGAAGCGTCACATCTAATAACATCTCCGACTTTACAATTCAACTCATTGTAAAATGTTTGGAAATAGCCTACCGTCTTAGTTATATTCAGTTCTATGTCCTGCAAATAAACTGATGTACCTATATATAACCTTGCTTCTGCCACATTTTCGCTTGCCAAAGTTGATGTCGTCTCTTTGATTCGAGTGAATACCGTGTGATTTGCATTTGTCGTACTGTTCAGTTCAACAAATCCGACCTCGCTATCAGGCGTTATTGCATTGTTCCAATCGCTCGGAGTGAGCGAAGATGCGTCCTTAGGATAGTTGAATATAATATACTCTTGAGTAGTCTTTGCATTTGACAAATTCACCTTGTCGTTTATATTGGTCAAAACAGGCTCTGCAGGAGCATTGGTACACAACAATTTGGCAATTTGACGGCTCGGGCTATAGATATATCCCGAATAATCAGAGGCTGAAACTTTAACACGAATATATTTACCAATCTCAGACTCTTTCGGGGTATAAGTAATGCTTGTAGCAACACGTTGTTGTTTATACTCTCTTTGAATTGGCGCAGTCATGGCAGAAGCATTTTCTACAATATCTTGCCAAGTAACATTATCATCACTAATCTGCCAAACATTACTAGTCTCTGATGTCGCAAAATCGCCACTGACTGTGAAGCCAACACTATTGCCCGGAGCAGGAGTGGAATTTAGTGCAACAACACCAGCAATAGGGGGATCCATGATAACTACACGTGTTGCTACTTTACCATTATCATACACCACGGTGTGCCCGTCATCACTGATACCGCCACCCGCTGCTGTAATAACAACCAACGGAGGGGTGAGATTTATACTACCAGTAGCATAAATACCTATATCTCCACCTTTTGCAATAATCTTTCCGTTTTTGACGATGATGTTACCATCGTCACGCGAATTGATTGCCACAGAATTTTTCATAGACGATACCGCAGTTATCTCTCCCGAAAGAGTAATGTCACCATACGAGACAACGGCATTCGTAACGGAAGTAATCTTCATTGTTCCACCAATCAAGGTTACTTTCTTTCCGACAATACAAAAATATTTGTTTCCTGTTGTCTCTGCGGTCAAGTCTCCGTTAATGGTAACGTCACCGACAAAATTTTCATCGCCTGCACAAATGGCACAATCCTTGCCTTTCACATTAATCGTTCCGGTTAAGGAAATATTGCCGGAATAGGATTGTACTGTTGCGTGTGAATAACCTCTTGCAGTCAGCGATCCGTTCGGCATTGTGATATTACCTGCGGCATAGATACCGAAACCGGCACTCACTGCGGTTATGGTACTGCCTTCCTGAATGAATAAGTTACCACCATCACGGGTGTTAAATGCACCGGAGTGGTCGTCTGTTGCACTAGCAGTAATGTCCCCGCCAAGTATCATGTCACCATACGAGACAACGGCATTCGTAACGGAAGTAATCTTCATTGTTCCACCAATCAAGGTTACTTTCTTTCCGACAATACAAAAATATTTGTTTCC